>JANQKW010000191.1 GCA_028280905.1 Porticoccaceae bacterium | reverse complement strand
TTTCGGTCGAGGATCTCAGTGAAACCCTCGGCGGCCCGTTTCTGGGTATTAATAAGTGCAAATACCATGCGCCGTTTTACGAGGGCGACACCATCTCCGCGAAAAGCACGGTGCTGGGTAAACGGGACACTAAACGCGAAGGCATCGGTGTCGTATCCTGGTTGACCCAGGGATTCAATCAAAACGGAGACTTGATCCTTGAATTTGAAAGGTCCAACCTGAGTGTAAAGCCGGGCGTGCAGCCTGTGGTCTGATTGGTTGCGCGATAGGGTGTCAGCCAGCTCGAAATATCACATGAATTAAACAGATTTGAAGGGCCAGTTATGGAGACAACAAAAAATCCCCTCGGCGGTCGCTACTATGAGGATTTTGAGGTAGGCGATGTCTACAAACACTTCAGGGGAAAAACCGTAAAAGAAAACGACGCCGTGGTTATCTGCAATATGGTGATGAATACGGCTCAAGGGCATTTTAACGATCACTTTATGGAAGATTTCGATATTGGTGAGTCAATTGTCTATGGCGGCGTCACCATGTCCATGGTGATCGGATTGAGCGCCCAGGATACCGCTGAAAATTGTATTCGAGAGCTGGGCATGGACAATATCAAGATGCTGTCTCCGGTTAAACATGGCGATACGGTTTATGCCTACACGGAGGTGCTGGGCAAGGAAGAACACCCTGAAGGCGGCATTGTGAATCTTCGTCACTACGGCGTGAATCAGGACGACGTGCAGGTTTTTCAGGGGGACCGCAGTTTGCTGCTCAAATGCAGAAACTGTTCACACCCTTCATCTTAAAAGCCTGGTTCAATACCATTCGGTGGGCTACTAGACTCTTAGCTTGTTTAATTCAGCCATGGCTTTTTTCAGGTGTTTTTCCAACGCCTGCCGTGATTTTTCAGTGCTCAAACTCAGCAGCAAAAGAAAAATTTCTATTTCCCTGAGTCTTAGCATCTGTTCGAATGTAATGAATTCTTTTGACCAATCAACGGTGACGCTCCGAATTTGCCGGTAAAGGCGCTGTGCTGCGAAATCGCTGTCGACCCATTCCACCAATTCCCCGTCGTCCTGCATCTGACCTACCGCATCTCGATAAAGAGCATGCGCCGACATAAGGCTGTTGTTTCCCCGCGGCATTCTGATGGCATAAAGCTTGGAGTTCTCTGAATAGCTGTAGATGACCTTGGCGGTGTAGTCATTTAGAAACAGGATTTGTTCCAGGCCGCGCTTCTTATTCGGCAGGCTGCCAAGCCTTTCAAAGTGCAGACGGAACAGTTCCTCAACGGCCGCAAAAACAAGATTATCCTTATTGCCGAATTGGTTGTAGAGCGTCGGAACCGATACGCCGCAAAACTTGGCGAGTTCGCGAATGTTGACAGCCTCTATCCCGTGATCGTTAATCATTTCACGGGTCTTGGCGAGAATGATTTTTCTGCGCTCCAGCTGTTTTTCAGGGGATATAGGCACTGTTGTTACCGAGTCTCCAACATCTTTGAATATTCAACCGATCCTTCAGTTGTAATGCTCAGGCTCTACCTGCCGACCCGTTCGGTATCGCCGAATTTTCTGGCAACCTGATTCTGCTGAACCAGGTATTGTCGCAGCGCGACGGAATGGTCTGGGTTAATGACCTGTTTAAATCCCACCATACCCTGTGAACGCAAGATGCCTTCCATAACAACCTGATCGAAGGCAACCTGATCCCGGATAAAGCCGGAATAACGCAAGTCGGGCGCCAGGCTGCCGCCGACAGCGCCAAAACCGTGACAGGAGGCGCACAGGTTTGCGTAGAGTTTTCCGCCCTGCACAGCCACGTCGCTGTTAATGGGCAGTTCGGTCAGGTCAGGTAACGTGAGCATAGGTTCGTCGGGGGATGGCAAAATCGCTTGCCCGCCGCGCTTAAAAACCAGCAGGCGACTGCGATTAATCAGGTTCGGATCGCTAAACTTGCCCGCGGATCGACCCAAAGCGCCGCCCCGGCCGGCGAGGACTGCAATATACAGCTCACCGTTAATTTGATAGGACACGGGCGCCGCGATTACGGATGTCTGTGCATCGAAAGACCAAAGCTTCTCGCCGCTGGTTGCGTTATAGGCGGCGAATTCACCCAGCGCGGTGCCCTGAAATACTAGGTCGCCGGCGGTGCTCAGCGCGCCGCCGTTGCCCGGTTCGGCCAGCTCAACGGACCATGCGGGTTTTTGCCGGACCGGATCCCAAGCTAACAGATTGCCGCGCAGCGTTTGCTTGGCTTTGGCAACCAGTGCCGGGTCTACCGGCACGGCAACCTCAGTGTAATCGATACCGGTATTTCGCCCTAACGGCTGCATCTTGAAATTTTGCTCCGCCTGGAAGGAGGAGGGCATATGATTGGTGGGAATGTATACCAGGCCGGTATCCGGGTTAAACGCCATGGGTTGCCAGTTGTGTGCGCCCATCGCGCTGGGAAACAAGGTCACGGATTTTCCGGTCAGCCAGTATTTGGCAGACCCATTGACTATTGGTCTGCCGGTTTCGGCGTCGACGCCCGAGGCCCAAGTGACCTTTTCAAAAGCTTCCGCACTGATAAACTCGCCGGTTGCCCTGTCCAGCACGTAAAAGAATCCATTCTTCGGCGCTTGCATAATCACCTCGCGGGAGGTTCCCTCAATTTCTAAATCCGCCAGGATCATATTTTGCGTGGCGGTGTAATCCCACGAATCTCCCGGCGTTGTCTGGTAGTGCCAGACGTACTTTCCGCTATCGGCATCCAATGCGACGATGGAGGAGACGAACAGGTTGTCCCCCTTGCCCTGGGTCCGCACCAGCGGATTGTAAGGGCCGGCATTGCCTACCCCCACGTAAAACAGGTTGAGTTGGGGGTCGTAGGCCAGCGCATCGTAGGCTGTGCCGCCACCACCGACTTTCCACCACTCGCCGTGCCAGGTTTTGGCGGCCATTTTCAGGATGTCGTTTTCATAGGGTTGGTCGGGATCGCCCGGCACCGTGTAAAAACGCCAGATTTTCTCGCCGGTGTCCGCGTTATAGGCGGTTACATAACCGCGAACCCCGAATTCAGCGCCCCCGTTTCCGATAAACACCTTGTCCCCCGCAACCAGCGGTGCGCCGGTAATCGAATAGCTGGCGTCCGGGTCGTCTAAGGTTTGGCTGGACCAAAGTTCCTCACCGGAATCTGCAGCCAACGCGATTAGCCGGCCGTCCAGCGCGCCCACATAGATTTTGCCATCCCAATACGCCACCCCGCGGTTAACCGGGCCGCAGCAAATCTTTACTAGGATTGAGCGATCCACATTGGGGTCGTAAGACCAAAGCCGCTCGCCGGTTTTGGCATCCAGCGCGTGAACGATACTCCAGGCCGCAGAAATATAGATAACCCCGTCAACCACCAGGGGTGTGGCTTCCTGCCCGCCATCCCGGGGCAGATCGAAATACCATTGGAGTCCGAGTTGATCAATATTGCGTGTGGAAATCTGTGCGGCAAGGCTATGCCGCGCGCCGCTGTAGGTCCTGCCATGTAGGATCCAGTTATCGGTATCGGACTCGACGAATCTTAATCGGGTTTCGAAATCGGATGTTGCAGCTACAGAAGATAGGCGCTCATCCTCGCCTGGATAATTCTCGCTACAGGCCACGGCCAATATGCTCAGGATAATAGCAGAGGCCAATGTGATTGAGCGAAGCATGACTTACTCCTTGCAAAGCTGGTCAGTTGCCTACATATGGTAAAAACAGAGTTTGTTGTTATCGGAATCGCGAATATAAGCGCCGTAGAAGGTGTCGCTGTTCTCAGTGGTTCCCGGTTCCCCCGCGCAGCTAGCGCCAAGTTCCATGGCTTTTTGGTAGATCGCATCAACAGTCGCCCTGTCCGGCATTGTCAAAGCCACCATTGTGCCGTTGCCGCGGGTTGCGGGATTGCCGTCCGCCGGCTCGCAGACGCCAAACATTGCGCCTGCGCCGGTTGACCAGATGATGATCCTGTCCGTGCCCGGCGCTTTTTGCGCGCCAATTACGCCGAGTAATTCATCGTAAAACGCTGCCGCCTTGGGCAGATCATTAGTTCCGAAAAGCGTGTATCCAATCATGGTGCGTACCCTAAATATCGCGTTACTTGACCGTTGATAAAACCATCTTGTCAAAAGCCCGGTCGCCAAAATATTTGCGAATGAACATCATCATGCCGGCGTATTTGCCGCCGTGGTAACGCGTCTTCGGACTGTCAGTTTTCAGCGCTTTGAGCAGTAGATCGGTGACCACCTGAGGGCTTGATCCGCCACCCTCCTTGTAGGAATCCGCGGTGGCATTGGCGACGGATTGCGCCATAGGCTCGTATGGCCCGCCTTTGGAACGCTCCGTCATCGGACCGCCTACAACGTCTCCGAACTCGGTTTGTATAATGCCGGGCTCGATAATCACCACATTGATGCCAAACTGCTGAAGCTCCAGGCGCAGGCAGTCCGACCAGCCCTCTACAGCATGTTTGGTGGCGTGATACCAGGCGCCGAGAGGCGTATAGATTTTCCCGCCCATCGAGGAAATGTTTACGATAGTTCCGGCGTTTTTGTTTCGCATCGAGGGAACCAGCAATTGTGTCAGCCGGGCCATGCCAAACAGGTTCACTTCAAATTGATAGCGGGCATCGTCAATTGTGGTGTCTTCAACGGAGCCGTAAAGTCCGAATCCGGCGTTGTTGATCAGCACATCGACGCCGCCCTGGTCCGTTTCGATCTGTTTGACTGCGGCCTGGACTTGGTCGTCATTGGTCACATCCATTTTTATCGGGATAGCGCCGAGCTGCTTTATATCATCCATCTGTTCAACTCTTCGGGCCGCGGCGTAGACGGTCATGCCCTCGTTTAGCAGTGCTTTAGCAAAGTCCTTTCCCATTCCCGACGATGCACCTGTCACCAGTGCAACCTTGTTCTTTAACGAACTCATTATCTTAATTCCTCCGAGTGAAAGTGATTTAAGAGCAGCGTGGCGGACATATTCCGGAATAATATGTTTTCGATGTTAATTAAAATATTAACATGTTAAAATAAAAAAAGCTATTGCAGAGGCTGCTTTCCCTGGGGTTATAAACAACGTTGGAGGCGGTTATTCACGCGGATACGAATAACCGACGGAAACGAAATTCCAGGGAAGTTTACATGCTGGTTGCGTTGGCGGCTGTGAATCGGATGGCGCCAGCCATTGCTATTATGGTTTTTGCTGTAAAAAAAAGTTATACAACTATATGTTATATAAAGAGTATTTTTTTAAACTGTGATTTTCTAGTGAGAAGGAGGTGGCAGATGGGTTACATATCGATATTTCGTCCCGACTTATTTCAGGATAGGTCCATTTTGATTACCGGGGGAGGCAGCGGAATAGGCCGATGTGCCGCCCACGAGCTTAGCGCCCTGGGTGCCCACATCAGTATTGTAGGAAGAACGGAAGATAAATTAAAACAAGTTCAACAGGAAATTGTTGAAGATGGCGGCGGCTGTGACATCTATTCCGCCGATATACGGGACGAAGAGCGTATCAAGGAACTGGTGGGGGAAGTGCTGTCCGCACGCGGTAGGATCGATGGCCTGTTCAACAATGCTGGCGGACAGTTCTCCGCGCCGATCGCGAAGATGAGCAAGAAGGGTTTTTCGGCGGTTATCGAATCAAATCTGATCGGCGGGTTTGTCACGGCGCGGGAGGTGTTTAACCAGAGTATGGGCGATACCGGCGGCTCGATTGTCAATATGTCCGGCAACGTCTACAACGGCGTGCCCAACTTTTCACACACAGCCGCCGCCCGTGAAGCCATGACCAACTTCACCAAAACCGCGGCGGTTGAGTGGGCTTACGCCGGTGTTCGGGTAAATGCCGTTTCCCCCGGTTTTGTCGAGAGCAGCGGCGCGGATACCTATAACTCAGGAACCGAGGCGGAGAATAAGTGGAAGGAAGCCATTAAAAAAATGAACTCCTACGTGCCGATGCGCCGCAAGGGACTGGAGGCAGAAGTGAGTTCCGCGGTTTGCTACCTGTTGAGTGAGGGTGCGGCTTATGTAACTGGCGCCAATATTAAAGTCGATGGCGGGCTTGGCTTGGGCGTGCCCTGGTATATGCCGCCGGAGCTGGAGCGCGAAGTTGCTTACTCGGGATTCCACAGGGCGGTTAAGCCGAATATCCTTAGCGAGCGTTAATCTGTATGGGATTACTCCTGGTAAAGCCTTTTTAGGATTAGGTTAGGACCGGGGATACTAACTAACGGTAATGTGCCAGTAGCGGGCGTTTTGGGTTGGTGCCATCTTCCCGTCCCGCCAGGGGAGGTTTATCCGTGACCGGCCGTTAAGTTTGCCAAATTGCCGGCGCTGCGGTAACTCG
>JANQKW010000179.1 GCA_028280905.1 Porticoccaceae bacterium | reverse complement strand
AGAGTTACTGTGGTTAGTCGAGCGAACCCGGAATAATCCAACCAGACCACCAGGTGTCAGCTTCCGCAGTGCCCGGCTCTACCGCGCCTACGTAGCCAGTGTCTTCAAAGGTAAAGCCAGAGCCGTTTGCAACCTCTGCGATATCCGGCGCTGTGACCGACGCCTCCGCATTGGTCAGCGCGTAGGCGGCGTCAACCGTCAGGCTGATGTTATTGGCCGCACCTGCGTTGGTTTCCGTGTCCGCTATGCGATGCGTATAGAAACCGTCGGTACAGTCTCCCAAGACATTCACGAGTGTTACATTGGACAAGGTGTCATCTGTGCCGTCACCGGTTGTGTCGGCATCGTCGATACGAATACATCCAGTATCGAAACCTTGCACCGCACTGTTGTATACAGCGGTGGTCAAGGCGCCGCGCAACCGCATTCCGGGCTGTTCCGCACCAGCGTTATTAACCAGGTCGCTACCCAACACCAGCACGTTAGCTATGCTGGCGTTAGTTTCAGGTACAAAGTCTTCATCGCTGGAATTGGCTTCAATACCACGCGGGTCGTTGCTGCCCGTCGGCGTTGCCTTGGTCGGGTTCTTGCGAACAATCGCAAATTGGATATTACCCTGATAACCCTCATCATAGTCGATGTCGTCGTCGTCGTTACCCGTCAGCACCAAGTACCTGGCGTTAACGGTGCCACCGAACCACTCGACACCGTCGTCGAGGTTGTTGTGAACCTGAACGTATTCGATAGTCGTGCCGTGACCAACGCCCTGCAGCGTCAAGCCGTTGATTTCATTGTTGGGACCAGCTACCAGACCGCCTTCGGCGATACGAACATAGCGCAGCGTGCCGCTGTCGTCATCCGGTTCGTTACCGCCATAGAGTCCGACCACGGTTCCACCTTCGCCCTGGACATTACAGACTGTGCCGGTGCCGAAGCAGGCGCCGGTACCGCCTTGTCCGTACTGAGGCGCAAAGCCCTGGATAATAACACCGCCCCATTCGCCTTCACCGTCGAAGCCGTCATCCAAGCTGCTGAAAGTAATCGGGCTTGCCGCTGTACCCACAGCTACAAGTTTGGAACCGCGGGTAACCAACAGAGAACCATTGTCGAAGGCTTTTACGTCAACGCCGGCCTGGATAGTCAAGGTGACACCCAAATCTTTGACTGTTTGAACATCCTGGGCGGTTGCTACGTTGACATTACCGCTACCCACCAACACCTCGTCGTCAAGTCGCCATTCTACGCCGCGAACAAAGGTGTAATCAGTGTCGATAGTTCCGGACACCGTACAGACCCCGGCATCACAGCTGACAAAATCAGCTGGCGCTGGGTCAGCGGTGCCGAGCACGGAACCGGGAATGGTCCAACCTTCCCACCAGCCAGAGGCTGCAGCCGGGTCAACAGCGCCGATATAAGCGGTTTGGTCGAACGCAAAGTTAGAGCCGTTGGCAACCGCGGTAATGGTTTCAGCGCCGGCCAGTACCGCTTCGGCCTCGTTAATCGCGAAGGTAGAACTCAGTGTAAACGGTGTGTTCGCGCCAATGCCCACGCCATTCTCGGTATCCGCATCGCGCTTGTCATAGAACCCGTCCAGGCAATCGCCGAGTATGTTGGTCAAGGTCACGTTGGACAAGGTATCGGCGGTTCCATCTCCGGTAGTATCGGCGTCGTCAATACGAATACAACCCGTATCAAAGCCTTGTACTGCCGAGTTAACGACCGTGGTGGTCAACGCGCCGCGCAAACGCATACCAGGTTGTTCACCGCCGTCGTTATTGACAAGATTGCTTCCGATAACAGTTACGTTGGCAATCACCGCATTGGTTTCGGGGACAAAATCCTCGTCACTTGAGTTGGCTTCGATTCCGCGAGGATCGTTGCTACCCGTCGGGGAAGCCTTATTCGGATCTTTTACGACGATCGCATACTGGATATTGCCTTGATAGCCTTCGTCGTAGTCGATATCGTCGTCGTCGTTACCGGTCAACACCAGGTTTTTGGCATTGACGGTGCCGCCAAACCACTCAACACCATCATCCAGGTTGTTGTGAACCTGGACAAACTCTATGGTTGTGCCATAGCCAACGCCCTGCAGCGTCAAGCCATTGATCTCATTGTTGGGGCCTGCAACAAGTCCACCTTCAGCAATGCGCACATAGCGAACAATACCACTGTTGTCGTCCGGCTCATTACCACCATATAGCGCAATGTCCGTGCCGCCTTCACCCTGGATATTACAAACCTCGCCGGTGCCGAAACATGCGCCGGTGCCACCTTGGCCGTACTGAGGCGCAAAGCCCTGGATAATCACACCGCCCCATTCACCGAGGCCGTCAAAGTTACTGTCCAAGCTACTGAAGGTAATCGGCTCCGCGGCCGTACCATCTGCCATCAGCATGGAACCACGAGTGACCAGCAAAGTGCCGTCGTCAAACGCATTGATATTGGTGCCGGGTTCAATCGTTAGGGTAACACCCGCATCCTTAACGGCTTGAACGCCAGCAGCGTCATCAATCTGTTGGTTGCCATTGCCCACGGTAACAACACCATCTAAACGCCACTCCACATCACTGGTCAGGGTGTAATCTGTATCAACAGTGCCGGAAAGCGTCGCTACAGCGCTGCCGCTGCTATCAGAACATGAGGCAAATGAGGCGTCGACAAAGCCAGCACAGTCGCCTGTGCTGCCGCCGCCGTCACCGCCGGAACCTCCCCCGACGTTTTGATCAATATTGATAGTGACATCATCACCGTCATCCCCGCCGCCACAGCCAGCCAATAAGGCTGATGCGAGCAAAGTTGACATCATAAGTTTGTTGCTAAACATAAGCTTGTTTCCCATGATCTAGTAGTTTGTAAAGCACAGTACGCCACTATGGGCATTGTTTATTAAAGTTGCATGACACCAGTATTAATCCGGCCGCGACAAACTAAGCCTCCTGTTACCAGGTTTGCTAAAAGAATTCGTAAGAAAGATCGACCGAAATCGACATGCCCTCTTCATAGCTCTCAATCACGCGCCCGTTTTGTTCATACTCCACTGGCTCATTGAGCAAATTCTTGAGCTGGACCTGAAGACTCAAGGCTTCGCCAAACAGTTTCTCGTAATTCAAATCCACCAGCGTCCGGCCAACTTCGATAATCGGACCGACATTAGCACCGCGAGTAACCCGGAAAATGCGGTCGTCAAAATAGTTCACCAACAGCGTCACTTTCTGTTCGGTCGGATAATGATCAACACCGAATTGCAGATTCGCCAACCAGGGTGACTGGCCCTGCAATTCACGACCGTTAGTACCTCCTAGTTGTATTGAATCGGCGCCCAACTCAACTTCCGATTCGATATAGGAAACATTGCCCGCGACAAACAGCAGGCCGTTTTCACCGTCGAACAGGTTTTTATAGATATCTAATTCAATACCGTCGAGCGTGGCGGATTTTTCATTTCGAAAGGTGATACCTGCTGCGGCGGAGCCGGAGCCGAAGGGTACTGCTCGCTCAACAGGCAGGTCGATCTCTTTTCTGAATAACGCTAAAGAGATACTCTCGTCGGCGGAAAAATAATACTCGCCGCGCAAATCAAAATTGTCGATGGTAGCGACCTGCAAATCCGGATTACCGAAAATCGGGTCATCTGTCTGCGGGTCGAATGACTGGGACTCAGATCTCTCAATCAGCCCTGGGTAGGAAACCGTCTGGCTAAAACCCGCCCTAAACTGGATGTCGTCATTAAGGCGGTAGGTTGCGTTAAAGGCCGGCAACACATCATCGGAGTCGAGTTCGCTCGCAGCACCGGGATCGTTTGGATACTGCAGCGTCTGGCTGAACTCCTCCCAACGCGCACCCAATACAAAAGTAAAGTCTCGGTATTCGGTTGTTGTAGTAATATAGGCAGCCGCAACTTCCTCGTCCGACGTATAAGAATCAGTGTCGGCAGTTGAAGCGCGCAATTGGTATCTTAACTGCGCAATATTCGCATAACCCAGCGTCTCCTCCAGGTTATCATCAATGCCGATATTAAGATCCTCCGCGGTGGCATACCGACCGGGCCTGAATCCGAGACGCACCAGATCTACTTCGCGAGAACGGTCCGACCATATGGCGCCAATTTTCAGGTCAGTCGTAAGACTCGCACTAAAATCAAGGGGTATGGTGTAATCCAATCCAATATCGGTACTGTCCTCATTGAGGTCGGACCAGCGGCGCTCCAGACTAGATAGAACCAGATTGTCGTTTTCGTAGGTATAGCTGCGTCGGTCGGGTTCGTAACGCTCGGTTTCAGAGTAGCCTACCCGCCATTCCAACTGGTGGTAAACATCGCCAACTTCAATCTCATGCAGCCCACTAAACTGTTGAGAAATAAACTGCCGTTCCACGTACTCCAGAATCGCCCGCCGGAAGCGTCGGTTGTCAACTTCATCAACGGTATCTTCAAGTCGCGAAATGTCGTCAGTATTTTTCAGGTAGATGGTCTTGCTTAGAATCTCGTCAGCGGCGTTAAACTCATAGCCGGTAACAAAATAGGCGCCCACTTCGGTGTTTTCCTTGGTACGGAAATACGTCCCGATCGTTTCCAGTATGTTGGTCAACTGGGCCTCACCGCGGTCGCCGGTTGAATGCCCGTAACTCAATGCGCCATAGTAACCGAAATCGCCATTTTCCAACTCTACCCTGTCGCCATAGGAGTAAGACGCACTGCCGTCGGGATTCGCGGTTTTTGACCTAACGTTGTAATCATCTTGCAGTGTTATTGCGAGTTGCGCAGCATCAAACGGATCAACACAGTCTGTTTGGCCTTCCAAAACACAAACGTTGAAGTCCAGCCCTCCCTGAGTCGCCTCATAAACACTACCCGGCAGTTCCCTCAAATCACTGTCAAAGCCAAAACCGTCGGTTCTACTGCTGGCGTGGCTGCTTACATCGTCACCGGTAAAATCAAAGTTATAGCCGGTGGAAATCGACAACTTGTGGATCTTCTGATCCGGTAACCCGCGGGTGTTGATTTTCACACTGCCGCCAGTGGTGGAGCCCAGCAAGTCGGGTGTATAGCTCTTTTGAATTTCGATACCGCCGACAATGTTGGAGGGGAACAGGTCCAACTGCACATCTCGACGCAGCGGGTCAGTACTCGGCATCAGCAAGCCGTTGAGCGAGCTGGAAATATAGCGGCCGTCCAGACCGCGCACATTGGCGTATTTGTCTTCGGTTACGGTTACGCCCACAATTCGCGTGATCGCAGCGGCCACATCGCTATCGCCGTATCGCTCGAGCTGGCCGATATCGATAGCATCCGTAATATTTGTAGAAAGGCGCTCGATGTCCGCGGCGTTTTCCGTGGGGTTAAAGGTGCCCATTACCAGGACTTCTTCAAGTCCCTGAGGAGCTTCAATTACCGGTGCGCCGGGTACCGTTGATCCGGTCTTGGCTGGCATTTTAACGGCGACAGAAACACCCAGCTTGGCGACGACACGAATATCGTCAATAGAAGCTGTCTCATAATCCGGGTGGCTGATTTCCACACTATGCACGCCACGGGGAAGTTCGAGCACGTAAACGCCCCGCTCATTGGTGGTCGTTTCAACCGCGCCATCGACCGTGGCGACCTTAGCACCGGGAATTACCGCGCCGTCGGCGTCAGTAACCACACCGGTCAGGAAACCGGTTTCTGAAGCATCACCTTCACCGAATTTCTGCACCAAAATTCTGGGCTCCCCGGAGTCGTCCAGGAACGAAACGCTGATTTCCACATCCTCATCTTCGGCAGATTCAAAGGTGACGGTTGATATGACATTGCCCTCCCGGGACAGCTCTATGGTGTGGCTTCCCGCATCGATTTCAGTTTCCGCACTTCCTCGGTCGTCAGTTTCACCAAGTCGCCTACCGTCAAACTCTACTTCTATTCCCTGTAGTGGTGTCTCCTTGTAAAAAACATGGAGGAAAGCATCCGCTGCCAGGCTCTGCTGCGACGCTAACGCCACGGCAACTGCCAAAAAACGGGGAGTCATTTTCATATTTCAGGCCTTAACAAGATGTTGGATTTCAGCTTCTAAACCGTTTAATCTGAGCAGGACAGGCAGATCATTGCGGATAGACGGCAGATCATGTCAGGCATTAATTGCAAAATTATTACAACTTTGTTGCGTATATATTTCAGTCATACACAAACCAAAAAGTAGAATATGATTAACAAAAACAATCGACTGTTGCCGACAGTCTTGCCAACGTTGAAAAACAACGCAAAAACCCGGATTTTGCTGGTTGTCAGCCTGTTGGCGGTAGGCTGCTCCTCAACGCAGGAGTCTCAACTCACAGTGCGGAAACCGGAAGCCACGGAAGATACACCGGTAATATCTGCCACGCCCAAACCCGTTGGCGTTGCGCAAGCACCGCATATAGAACTTGAACCGCTGGAAATTCCCGACAGGCCAATCCCGGTGTTTGACGCCTGGCAGCGGGTGCTGAACAACTTTGCCCTCGACATCAGCCTGGATAACCGCCGCATCACGGTGCAGCGCCAATGGTACGCCGCCAACCAGGATTATCTGGACCGCACCGCCGAGCGCGCCAGCCGCTATCTGTTTGATGTGATCGAGCAGATCGAAGCACGGGGGATGCCCGGCGAACTGGCGTTGCTGCCAATCGTTGAAAGCGCCTACGCGCCATTTGCCTACTCCCATGGACGCGCCTCAGGGATTTGGCAATTTATTCCCGGCACCGGGAAGCGCTACAAACTAAAACAGGACTGGTGGTATGACGGGCGACGCGATGTGGTCGAATCCACCCGGGCGGCGCTCGACTACCTTAGCGATCTATACAAGTATTTCGACAACGACTGGTTGTTGGCGCTGGCCGCGTACAACTCCGGCCAGGGCAATGTCAGAAAAGCAATTAAACACAACCGCAAGCATGGCAGGCCAACCGACTTCTGGTCCCTGAAACTGCCGCGGGAAACCCAGGCCTACGTGCCCAAGTTGATCGCCCTGGCGCAACTGCTGCATGCACCGGACAAATATGGCGCCAGCTTTAATATGATCGATAATCGGCCTTATTTTTCCCGGGTCAGCACGGGATCGCAGATAGACCTGGCACAGGCGGCCGAGCTGGCGGAAATATCACTGGAAGAACTGTATCTGCTCAATCCCGGATTTAACCAGTGGGCAACGCCGCCCTATGGATCACACTTGATTAACCTTCCGGTCAGTACCGTGGCAACCTTTAAAACGAACCTCGCCAAATTGCCGGCGGAGCAGAGAATAAGCTGGGTGCGCTACAAGATCAAAAACGGCGATTCGCTGATAAGAATCGCCAATAAATTCCAGACATCCGCCGATGCGTTGCGGCAGGTTAACAAACTCAAAAGTTACCGAATTCGCGCCGGCAATGTGCTGTTTATTCCGGTTGCCAGCCGCGAATCGGACCACTATGTGCTCAGCGCCGATAAGCGACTGGAGGCCAAACAGCAGTCCCCCGCCAACAGCGGCAGAATCAAAAAAACCTATGTCGCGCAAACCGGCGACAGTTTTTGGACAATCTCGCGTCGCTACGGTGTAGGCATGCGCGAGCTGGCGCGCTGGAACGGTCTGGGCACCACGGACCGGTTGCCAGTGGGAAGAGAACTGGTGATCTGGGTAAAACCGCCGCCGGTTGTTACGACGGCGCCACAGCAAAACCGCGAAATCATCCACCCGATAATCTATAAAGTCAGGAGCGGCGACTCGCTGGCCCGCATCGCACAAAAATTCAATGTCTCGATTGCGGATATCGAGTCCTGGAACAGCATCAATCGGCGCAAATACCTTCAACCCGGCCAAACCCTCAAGCTGTTTGTCGACCTGGCGAGAACCAGCCTGTAAATGGCCTTCCGCTACCATTTAATCTCTATGCGCCTCTACTTGATCAAACATCTTCGGCAGTAGATTCCGAAAATGCCTGATGGGTAGTGTGGTGCCAACAGCGGGCGTCGCTGACCTTAGTTTAGTGCCGGCATCCCGCGGGTATCTAGGAACGTCTTTTGAGACTCGCTGTGAACCCATCCCTGGGCGCTCCGCGTCGACATCCCTGTCGACGAGGGTCTCAAAAGACGTTCCTAGACAC
>JANQKW010000176.1 GCA_028280905.1 Porticoccaceae bacterium | reverse complement strand
TGAGTTAGAGCTTGTCCGAATGAGTAGTTTTACCGAAGTCGGACCAATAGCGGCTGTACTGCTATTACCTGCAAAAGACGCTGGTAAACCGCCACTGATGGCGCTGCACGGTATTTCGAGAAATGTCGACCAAATGGTTGCGGAGCTTTCGATAGCCGCTATACAACATGGTCGCCAGGTAATATTGCCATATTTCGCCGAGTGCGACTGGCCGGTATTTCAGCGCATCACCCGTCGCCATCGTCCCGACCGGGCACTGCTCGCGCTTATCGAAACACTGCGCAGCATGCAGGTACTAGGCAATGCCGCATTTGATTTGTTTGGTTTCTCCGGTGGCGCTCAATTGGCACATCGGTTTGCAATGTTATATCCACAAATGGTTCGACGGCTGCATATGGGCGCCTCGGGTTGGTACACCCTGCCCGATAACGGGCAACCCTATCCTATGGGAATAGGGTGTTCAGACAAAGGGACGTACCATTGGGGGCGACGTATGGCCTCGGGGTTGGACAGTTATCTCCGACGGCAGATAACGGTTTACGTGGGTAGTGAGGACACGGTTGTAGACAGCGCCTTGCGCAGTAATCAGGCACTGAACGATATCCAGGGGGAGAACCGGGTCCAGCGCGCTCGGCACTATGTGGAGACGCTGCGCCGATTGCAAGCGGATTGTGCTGTTGAGGTCAGCGCAGAACTGGTTGTCTTCGATGGATGTGGACACGATTTCATGCAGTGCAGCCGCCGAGGTGGTTTGAGCGCGCGGGTCTGTAATTGATTAGCGAAGTATTTCCTGTTGATTTAATTATGGGGGTTTTACCGATGACATTAACTGCGGTTGCTACCGATCCATGCAAATTACTGGCACACGCTAAGTGGGCGTTTTCAACGCGCCGTGTCCGTCGACAGGATGCCGTGACACTGATGACTGCATTTGACAACACAGCGCCTGGTGACCTCATTCTTGGTCGCGTTATGTCACTGGGGCAGCATCGCGGCATCCAGTTGACAACGGGTCGGCGCGCGACGCTGTTGCCCGGCGATCTGGTTGTACTCCCCTGCGCTGCGCGCTACGCGCCAGATCAGTTTGAAGGTATTGCTGAAATTGACCCGCAGGGCGTTGACATGTTGGCCGGCGGAGGTTGTGTTGGCAAGATGCGTGCCCGCAACGAGCGTGTCAAATCCGCCACCCGCGTGCTGCCGTTAGGTGGTTTGGTCAATGGCGATGGTTGTGCAATGAATGTCGGCCAATACGCCATCAACGTATCCCGCCGAAGCTCTATCCCTGTGATAGCTGTATTGGGTGCGGCAATGAATTCGGGGAAAACCCTGGCGACGGCCCGCTTGAGTCGAGGTTTACGCCAGGCCGGATTGACCGTGGCAGCCATCAAAGGCACGGGGACAGGCGCTTATGGAGACTTCAATGAGTACCTGGACAGCGGTGCCCACTACGTGGCGGATTTTACCGATGTGGGTATGGCAAGCACCTATTTGATGCCCATTGAACGCATAAAAAATGGCATTTTTCAGCTGCTGGGTGCCGCCGAACAAGCGGCCTGCGACGTGGCGGTGATGGAATTGGCCGACGGTATCTTACAGCGCGAAACAGCGGCATTGGTTCGGGATGAGGAGATACAGGCGCGGTTGTCCGGGATTGTATTTGCCTGTGGTGACCCACTGGCGGCCCTGGGGGGCGTGACCGAGTTACGTAGACAGGGCTGCGAGCCCGATGTGATCACCGGCATGATCAGCTGTTCACCCATGGCTGCTGTGGAGGCGGAACAGGCGACAGGAGTTCGCGTATTGTCCAAGTCTGATCTTTCCGATCCGGCGGAAGCGATTAGCCTCTTTCGTGAAATGTGTGGCTCACAGGTGATGACGGGTTGAGCTACTCCATGCCAGCATTACTGGGTGGCGGCAGGCGCAGTGTATTGCTGGGAGTTTTTGCGGTCACCTGTGTAGAGGGGGGAGCCGCCGGCGCCGCTGCGTTGGCCACCCGTGAACTGTTTGGTGTCCTTCATGCGGATGGTTCACTGCCGGCCCTGTGGCTAACGGTGTTAGCGGGTTCCGGGTTGGTGATAGGTGTCTCGCGCATCGTGGCCCGAACCCGAGGCGAGTTGGCGGGGCAGACTTATGCCAAGGAGATAAGGTGTCGCTTGTTCTCCCATGCCTCGAAAATGGCTGCTTCCGACGTTGACGCCCGCAGAGCGGGATACATGTCACTGCGTTTTGTAGGCGACCTGAGTGCGTTCAGCAACTGGCTGGCACTGGGGCTGCCGCGCCTGATGTCAGCCTGTGTGTTGGTGCCGGTGACACTCGCTGTATTGGGAATACTGCATTTACCGTTTTTGCTTGTGGTGAGCCCCCTCTACATCGCGGCGCTGTTACTCATTGGTGTGGGTGGATTTCGATTGCTGGAGTTACAGTTGAAGCAGCGTTCCCACAGAGCGGCTATGGCAGCGGACATGGCAGAACGCATGCCGCTGGCGCCACAGTTGAGGCGTCTGGGGCGGCATTCCCGTGAGTTACAGCGAATTCACCAACAATCACAGCGTCTGATCTCATCGTCGCTGGCGCGGTTGCGCTGGGCGCAGGCATTAAAGGTGGTGCCCGATGCCAGCGCTGGTATTGGTGCGGCGTGTGTGATCTGGATAGGCGCGACCACAGCCGCACCGGTGTCGATAATTGCCGGGGGCCTGGCGGCCCTGGGTATCGCGTTATCACCCATGCGGGATTTGGCCAGCGTATGGAACCTGCTGTCAGCTTATCGGGTTGCCCGCAATAAATGTCAGGCGGCGCTCAACCGCTCCACACGCCCTTATAACGCCAAAGGTAAACGGTTCCCGCCAGGGGCGATTTCGGTTGACTTGCAAGGTATTGCGGTTGGGCGGCTGCGGGATTTCAATGCTTCGATAAAGCGGGGAGAGCACGTTTGCCTGTTGGGTGACAACGGTGTGGGTAAGTCACGTCTGTTACTGGTTCTGGCGGGGCTTGAACATCCCCATGCAGGGCGGATCAGGCTCGCGGGCAGTCCTATCACCCGAGTTTCTCCTGCCAGTTTGCGGCGCAGGGTAGCAGTGATCGATGACAGTCCGCCTATTTTGCATGGTAGCTTGCGCAGAGTGTTTACCCTGGGTCTCGATAGCCGCCCGGGAGATGCGAGTATCTTGGGTGTTGCCCGCCGCCTGGGCCTGTCGCCTCTGGTCAAACAGCTGGGCGGGCTGGACGGTAAGGTGGGCGAAAACGGCCGCACGTTATCGCGAGGGGAAAAACTGAAGGTGGCGGCGGTGCGCGCTATGCTGGGCAATCCGGGCCTGGTGCTCATTGACACCTCTGTTAATCAGCTCGATACCAGGGGCCTGCAAGCGCTGGTCGTTTGGCTAAAACAGCATACGGTGACAGTGATTGCCGTCGACCCAACCGGCATACTCGATTTGGAGTACTCCCAACACCTTGTACTTGGATACGATCATCAATAGGTTACCTGGTACGGTGTTGGCATAAATCGTTTGCTGTGTCCGGATGACAAGGAAACAGGAATTGATTATATTGGGCAGATGCGAAAAGTTGTGCTACCCGTCCTATTTATTACCTGGTTCTGCCTGCTTTCTGTGCAAATGGCCGGGGTGCACTTGCATATCGATGCGGCTGGAGAGCATGCCGGTTTACACGGTACTCACGTTCACGAAAGTGATAATGATGGGCACGATCATACCGGCGATAAGGACGTATCGATCCTTGAAAAAGCGGGGCCGATCTGGTCCAAGTTAATCCCTATCATCCTGGCCTGTGCGGCTTTGCTCAGTGCGGGATATTGGTTTCAACAGCGATCCTGGCCACTGCCAGCACGAATCGCCAAACCGCGTCGACGATCCCGTTGGCGGCCTCCTTTACGCGCCCCTCCTATAAACCCCTAGTACTACATCATCCGTCACGTGAACGGCTGTCGCCGTGCACGTCTTTTTTGTATTGAACAATCGCGCCTTACGGCGTGGGGGAATTTATGTATGAGGGGTGTATTCATCCGTCGTGTCACGGTGCGCCATGGGTTGATCGCGTCCGGTTTACTGCTCTTTGCTCAATGGAGTACTGCTGCTGCAGACGCCAATCTTCGCCTGGAAGAGGCGATTAAGCGCACACTGGCCGACAACCCGGCCCTGATCTCATTGGGATACCAAGTACAGGTCCAACAGGCGCGAGTTACGCAGTCACAGGTCAGACCTGCTCCGGAACTGGGGTTACTCGTAGAGAACGCGCTCGGCTCCGGCATCTACGATAGTACAGACGCTGCGGAGACAACCCTGAGTCTGGGCTGGGTACTGGAGCGCGGTAAGCGCGAGCATTATATCGAAGCGGCTCGAGCTGGCGTCTCGGCCCTGGAAGACCAGGCCGAACTAGGGCGACTCGATGCCGTGGCGAGGACGGCTCTCCTGTTTCTGGACAACCTGGAGTTCCAGGAACGGCTCAAATTATCGAGGGAGGCCGTTGCGGTGGGCGAGCAAACGGTGGCCACCGTCGATGCACGGGTTGAGGCCGGACGGGCACCAACCGCCGATCGCGCCCGGGCTGAGGCGGAACTCGCCAGGATCCGACTGGCAGCCCTGGATATGGCGCACGAGCTGGCCACGGCCCGCCAGCGGTTGGCAACCCAATGGGGGCAGGCGCAGCCGGACTTCTCCCAGGTCACCGGAAACTGGCAGCAGCTTCCCACGCCTGATAGTTTTGCCGTGCTCTTCGCTCAGGCCGATCGCTCCCCCCATATGGCGCGGTACGTCAGTCAGCAGCGACTGCGGGAAATT
>JANQKW010000125.1 GCA_028280905.1 Porticoccaceae bacterium | reverse complement strand
GATGGTGGCAGTCATAGGCAAGGCCGCGGCGCCAAGCAGGGGGGCTCCGCCGGCGACGCTTGGCAGAATCAGGGTTTCGGGGTTTTCCGGCAGGTCGATGGCGTTGAGGTAGTACTGCAACAGCGTATCGTAATCGGAGCAATCGCCCACCAGCACCGCGCCGAGTAGCTTTTTGCCCGTCTCGTCGACAATGATCCGCTTGTAAACCTCGACGCTCTCGTCGCTAAAGGTGTAGGCCATCGCGCCCGGCGTATTGCCGTGGGAGTCGCCGATGGAGCCCACGTCGACGCCCAGCAGTTTCAGTTTGGTACTCATATCGGCGCCCTGAAACGACACCTTGTTTTCCGTCAACTGGCTCACCGCCGCTTCGGCCATCCGATAGCCCGGCGCCACCAGCCCGAAAATGCGGTTGCCGAACAACGCGCATTCGCCGATCGCGAAAATATCCGAATCGCTGGTTTTGCAGTGATAGTCGACAACAATGCCGCCGCGCTCGCCGACGTCAAGCCCGGCATCCCTGGCCAACTGGTCGTAGGGCCGAATGCCGGCGGAGAATACAATCATATCGGTTTCTAGGTGCTGCTCTGCGGCAAATTCCATGCGCAGTTTGTGGTTCTCGCCGGCGACGATTTTTTGGGTTGCGGTGCTGGTGTGAACCGTCACGCCCAGGGCTTCTATTTTTCGGCGCAGCATGTTGCTGCCGCCTTCGTCGAGCTGCACACCCATCAAGCCGGGGGCAAATTCCACCACGTGGGTTTCGAGCCCCAGGTTTTTTAACGCGTTGGCGCATTCCAGTCCTAACAGGCCGCCGCCGACCACGACACCGATTTTGGCATCCTTGGCGGAAGCGCTGATCTCACCCAGGTCGTCGATGGTTCGATAGGTCAGGCAGTGCTTCTGGTCGGCGCCGGGTATGGGTGGCACAAAGGGGTAGGAACCGGTTGCCAGTACCAGCTTGTCATAGGGAAAAGCGCGGCCGGATTCGGTGGTAATAACTTTGTTTTCTCGGTCGATGCTGTCGACCGCGTCGCCAAAATGGGCGTCGACGCCGTTTTCTTTATAGAACTCGCGGGTTGTCAGCGCCAATTCTTCCGGTTTCTTGCCGGCAAAGTACTCGGACAGATGGACCCGGTCATAAGCCGGTCGCGGCTCCGCGCCGATAACCGTGATCTTGACATCCAATTCCGCCTGCAAAAGTTGTTCGACATAGTAGTGCCCCACCATCCCGTTTCCGACAACCAGAATGCTTTTTACCGACATAATTCCGAGCCTCAAAAATAAATAGGTTGCTGTGGCACCGATTCCTTGGCAGGAGATATCTCTGAAAGCCACAGCGACGTTAACTGATGATGTAGGGGTAATGCCTGGTAAACCGGGCGTCCCCTATTCACTAATAGGCGGAAATACAAGTTTCGTGCCAATGGATTGTGGTTTGGCTTAAGGCCACTATAAACGGGGGCTGCGGAGTAAAATTGCGTTCAGCTGTGTCGCGAAATCACTGAAAAATATGCTGCGCTGGGTGCTTACCGGGCGCGCGAAACGGCAAAACGCCCTTTTTTTGTGCGTGTTTGGAACCATCTTCCCGCGGCTATCTAGGAAGTTCTTTTGAGACTCGCTGTGAATACGTCCGTGTAAGCTCCGCGTCGACATCCGTGTCGACGAGGGTCTCAAAAGAACTTCCTAGACACCCGCTCGGGGCGTCACAAGTAGCACCGCTGTAAGCGGGCGTCTGGGAACTATGTTTGAGACCCTCACCGGCAGGGAAGCCGGTGCGGAGCTCCCAGGGATGGGTTCACAGCGAGTCTCAAACATAGTTCCCAGATGGCCGCGGAAATGTGGCACCAAACCAACAATACATCTAACAAACAGCTCAACGATTGCTAAGCAATAAAAACAGCAATACAAGATTGGCCGCAAAAAATATTGCGCTAAGTATTTGCCAAAACCTAATCGGGTTCCGGTCGATCAGCGGCAACGTCCGCTGTTCGCTGTAGGTGGGATTCGGCTGCTTGAGATCCTGGATAAATTCAGAGAGCGCCGGATAGCGCCGGTCCGGGTCGATGCTCAGCGCTCGTTGTATGGCCGCGTCCATCCAGGTGGGCACCAGCGGATTGTGCCGGGTGCAGGGCGTATAAACCAGTCGTTGAAAATCGCTTGGTGTCGAGGCTCGCCGGTAGGCTTCATAGGGGTGTTTGCCGGTCAGCATCTCGTAGAGCAACAACGCCAGCGAAAATTGATCACTGCGGGGCGAGGCGGTGGCGTGCAAGCGGTACTCCGGCGCGCAATAATCTAGCGTGCCCAGCAGCGACTGGCGCTCGATATCGGTTTCTATCTCATCAATTCCGGCGATATAAGCAGAGCCAAAGTCAATAATTTTCACACCTTCATTGGTATAAATAATATTGTCGGGCTTGATGTCCTGGTGCAGTGAATCCTTGCGGTGGAATGCCCTGATACCGGATGCTACCTGGATAATAATATTGCGGGCATCCACCACCGGCAGCCGGGTGCGTTCCCGAATTAACTGCGCTAGCGTCGGGCCCTGTACATATTCCGTCAGGTAGTAGAGAAATTTTCGCGGCCTGTCCTGGCGGATAACGCTTGCAACATGGCTACTCTGGATTCTGGAACCTATCCATTCCTCCAGTACAAAGCGTTCCAGGTACGCGGCGTCATCCTCGAAATTCGGCGACGGGGTTTTCATTACCGCGAGGGTGTTATCCTGCCGGTGTTCAACCAGATAAACTTCGGATCGGCTGGTGGCCTGGATTTCCCTCACCACTTTCCAGCCGTCGATAATCGTGCCAGGATGTAGCGGTGGAGGGAGAGGCAGGCTGTTGAGCTTGCTCAGCACATCCTCCCGCTGCGGGTTTCCCAGCGTGTTTACCTTAATCAGTTGGACGCTCAGGTTGTCGTCGCTGCCGTGGTCCAGGGCGGTTTGCACAAGCGTTTGGCAGATATGCTCGCAACTGTTGCCGGAGCTCGCCAGCCGCTGCAATTCCTTGTGGTTCAGCCAGTCGTGGACACCATCGGTGGTGAGCAGAAAGCAATCGCCCTCCTGCAATTCCAGGTGGTGAAAGTCCACTTCAAGGTTGGTATCCAGCCCCAGCGCTCGGCTCAGAAAGCGCTGGCTTCCGCTGACGGCGGTGGTATGGTCTCGGGTAATTTGTTCCAGTTCACCGTTGCGCAGTCGGTAGATGCGGCTGTCGCCCACGTGGAAAATGTAGCCGCTGCCAGATTTCAGAATCAGTGTGCTGAAAGTAGTGATATAGCCCTTTTCGGGGTTGAGATATTTTTGTCCCTGTCCATATAACCAGATGTTTAGCCCTTTGAGCACCTTGAGCCCGGAGGTTTGCACCGACCAGGTGTCGTGGGTGGAATAGTAATCGGATAAAAAGGAGACAACGGCTGTTTCGCTGGCCTCCTTGCCGCTCTCCGCGCTGCTGACGCCGTCCGCGATAACGGCAACGGCGCCCTTGGTGAGCAGGGCGTTTCCCGAGGGCACGCGGATGCCGATGGCATCTTCGTTACAAGATTTGACCCCGGCTGTTGAATGCTGAGCGACCTCAATATCCAGCCGGGGCGTGAGATGATCCAAAGACACTGTGTTCAATGCATATCAATCCCGCATGCCTAGCCGACATCAATCAGGTGAATACTGCCGTCCGGCAGCACTTCGGTGATGTAGCCGCGCGGTTCCGTCAGAAATTGGCAAAGGCCGAATATGACGACCGCCGAGGCGGCGATTATCATAAAAAATGTTGACGCGTCGACAAAGGTGAATACCGTCAGGTAGGTTACCGCGCCGACGTTGCCAAAGGCGCCCACCATACCGGCGATTTGGCCCGTCATCCTGCGCTTGATCAGGGGCACGATAGCAAACACCGCGCCTTCACCGGCCTGCACGAAAAACGAACAGGCCATCACCGCGATCACCGCCATGAATATCGGCCATTCTCCGGTGATTTGTGATAGCGTCAGATAGCCAATTGCCAGCCCGATAAGCAGCAGTGAAAGGGACCTACGGCGGCCGAACCTATCGCTGAACCAGCCGCCGCTGGGCCGCGCCACCAGGTTCATAAACGCGAATGCGCTGCCGAGTATGCCGGCCGCGGCCAGCGACAATCCCTCGAAGGTTTCCAGGAAAAATGCCGGCAACATGGAGACAACAGCTAGTTCCGAACCGAAGGTGGCAAAATAGGCCCAATCGAGCACCGCCACCTGTTTAAAATCGTATTTGTCCGATTCCGGCGCACCGTTTTTCAGCATGTCGCGGTTGACTTTATAGATCTGCGAAAACTGGAACAGGAACAGCACTACAAACAGCGCATAGATAATCATGGCGGCTGATTCGCTGAGTAACCCCGTGCCGCTGGTTGACAACCGCCACACCAGCACCGAAAGAATGCCGTACATGGGCAGGTTCATCGCGATATACAGCCAGAAATCCCGCTTGCTGGTAACCTCGAGACCGCCGGTTCGCTTTGGTTTGAAATAGGTCGCCCCCTTGGGCGTGTTGCGGGCGCGTAGGCCGTAAACAATGCCATAGCAGAGCGCCAGCACACCGGTTAACGCGATTGCATAGCGCCAGCCGTCTTCGCCGCCAATTAGCGCCACGGCGATAGTCGGCAACGTGAAAGCCGCCGCGGAGGAACCGAAGTTTCCCCAGCCCCCGTAGATACCCTGTGCCAGGCCGACGCTCTTGGCCGGGAACCACTCGCCGATCATACGGATACCTATCACAAACCCGGCGCCGACAAAACCCAGCAGAAAGCGCATCATCGCCAGCTGTTCGTAGGTTTGCGAAAAGGCAAAACCGACACACAGAACCCCCGAGATTATCAGCAAACTGGAGAAGATCATCCGCGGACCAAAGCGGTCGACGAGAATACCAATAACTATCCGCGCCGGAATCGTCAACGCCACATTCAGGGTGAGCAGCGCTTTCCACTGGGCAACCGTCAAATCGAAGGTTTCGATGATCAGCGGCTTAAGGGGCGCGTGGCTGAACCAGACGACAAAGGTAAGGAAGAACGCAAACCAGGTCAGGTGCAGTGTGCGGATTTTCGGGTCTTGAATATCGTAGAGCTTAACAGTTGAGGACACGGTTGATTTCCTATAGTAAAACCATCTGGACCCACTTCGGCAATATCTATGCCATTTTCAATCAATGGGCAAAAACCCCAGCAAATATAGGTGATTCATTATTGTGCGCGGTTTCAGCGAGTTTTTTTGATAAGGCGCAATAGAGGAGGATGTGCACCAAAAAATGGCAATATCCGCAACGGCCTGGTGCACCGGAAAGAGTCCTTTGGCATTTGAGCAGATTTCTTCAGTGGTGGATTGTGATCAGATATTTAGGTTGGCGCCAGGTTCCCGTCCCGCCAGGGGAGGTTTATCCGTGACCGGCCGTTAAGTTTGCCAAATTGCCGGCGCTGCGGAACTCGCTGTCGCTCAAACAGTCCTCGCGACACCCCCGACAATTTGGCAAACTTACAGCACGGCCTGATTGGTCCCG
>JANQKW010000121.1 GCA_028280905.1 Porticoccaceae bacterium | reverse complement strand
GCAGAAATCGTTCCAGACGATTTTCTGCATTTCCTCCATCCTTGGAGGTCAGATGTCGACGCGGAGCTTACACGGACGTATTCACAGCGAGTCTCAAACATAGTTCCCAGATGGCCGCGGAATACTAGCACCAACCCAAGACAGCGAACGTCTCTTATTGGCACATATCCGCCAGTTAATGCAGGTACTACCTAGCGAAATGCAGCGACTGCCCCAACATATCCGGGGTCACCAGCACGATACCGCCCTCGGTGACATGGAACCGCTGCGCATCCCGCGCCAAATCCCCCCCAATTGATGTCCCGTCCTCGATGCGCGCGCCTTTATCGATGATGGCGCGGCGAATGCGGCAGTTTTCACCCACCAGCACATTCGGCAACAGCAGCGACTCGGCAATACGGGAATACGCATTGACCTTAACGTTGGTGAATAGCAGCGAGCGGTCTATCTCCGCGCCTGAGACAATGCAACCATCCGAGATCATGGAATCCGTGGCCAATCCTCTGCGGTCGTTGTCGTTAAAAACAAACTTCCCCGGCGGCATCTGCTCCTGGTAGGTCCAGATCGGCCACTCTTGGTCGTAGAGATTCAGCTCGGGGGTAACGCCGATCAACTCCATATTGGCCTGCCAATAGGAGTCCACCGTGCCGACATCCCGCCAGTAGGCGCGTTTGCCCCCCACCCTGTCGACAAACGAGTAGGCCAAAACCCGGTAATCGTCTATCACCCCGGGCACGATATTCTTGCCGAAATCGTGAGAGGACGTATTGTCGTCGGCGTCTTTTATAAGTTGCTCAATCAGGAATTTGGCGTTGAACACGTAGATGCCCATTGACACGACGGCCATTCCTTCATTGCCAGCAACCGGTGTTGGATCAGCCGGTTTCTCGGTAAATTCTCGAATGCGATTATCGCCGTCTACGGTCATTACGCCAAACGCGCCAGCGTCGGCGATAGGCACTTGAATGCACCCAACGGTCAGGTCGGCATTGCTGTCTACATGAAAGGCGAGCATGGGTCCATAATCCATCTTGTAGACATGGTCGCCGCCAAGCACCAGCACGAACCTGGGATTATGGCTGCGTATAATGTCCAGGTTTTGGTAGACCGCGTTGGCGGTACCTGAGTACCATGAGTTTTCCAGCCGCTGTTGTGCCGGCAACAATTCGACAAACTCACTGAATTCGCCGCGAAAAAAGTTCCAACCCTTGTGGATATGCCGGATCAGCGAGTGGGATTTGTATTGGGAAATCACGCCGATCTGGCGGATTTCAGAATTGACGCAATTGGACAGAGGAAAGTCGATAATGCGGTATTTGCCGCCAAACGGCACCGCCGGCTTGGCCCGCCACTCGGTGAGATCCTTCAGCCGGCTGCCCCGCCCCCCCGCTAGCACCAGCGCCAGGGTGTCCTTAGTGAGCTTGCTGATAAAACGCGGCGTGTAACCGGAGCTATTGTTCATATCCCCGCTACCGGACAGACGAACCTAGCGCCGTGGCGCCCTAGGCAACACTGGAAAGCATGGACCCCAAATCGGCATAAAATGACTCGTTGAGGCCCACCCACATCAGCCCGGCGCCGCCGTTCGAGCAGTGCACAACCATCGCCTTAAGGCCGCCGCTTTGCGTCTCGCTGTTTTTTGGCCCGCTGAATCTAATGGTAAAAATTTTCCCCTCCGCGACACGCTGATCATCGCAGTCGAGAAACAATCCGCCTCGCCCGATGTTGACAAGCTGGTAGCAGCCGTAGTGTTGACCACCCTTCCACAGATCAACCTGCTTGGTTAGGGCAATCCGCCTGCCGATGCGATGCTCCATTTAAATTCTCCGTTGCTATAGGCCGGTCGACCAATGCTTATTTCGTAGGATAAAAGTTAGAAAACAGAGAATAATTTTAATACTGCTAATGGGTATTGACGATGGTCAACATTCTCCACCGAAACAACTTTCGATCGGAAACAGGGCTTCGATCGGCTGCCCAGGTCAGCTCGCGCGATCTATCACCAGCAGCTGTTTGGTGGTCTGCCACGGCTTTTTTATGCTGTGTGAAACGGGTGTTGCCGCGAGCCGTTTTTCGCATTTTTCCGACAGCCCCCAAAACGGTGAACGGCCGGGATCCGCGATGGCCATAAACGGCACGCCGGCTCGCGATGCCCGATTGAGCAACCGGAACAGCAGGTCCGTCATTTCATCCCAAAAGCAAATATCCGCGCCCAACAACACGTCGAATTCCGACAGCTCGCGAATCGTCATCTTATCGAATGACTTTGCCCGAAATTCGATCCGGCAATTATTGAGAGATGACTGCAGTTGCAGAAAGGGTTCAACATTAGCGTCGATATCCAGGCCGGTGACCCGCGCGGAAAACTTTTTTGCCATAAAAATCCCGGCCAACCCCCAGCCGCACCCCACATCCAGCACCCGGAGGCCCTTTGGGAAACCGCGGCGGGACAGATAATCCATTAACACGAAGCTGGAGCGCCACACCTTGTTGCCGTGGGTGGTGGCTTCACAACCCTGCCGCTTGAGCCTGCGAACCTCGGGATGCGAGGATTTAAGGGCACTAACGCCCCTGAAGGATACCAGGTGGGGAGACGACATGTGTTTGCCTTATGATGATGGGGACGGGTGGTAGTCGGCCATGGAAACCAACCAATCCTCAAAGGGCTCGGGGCGATGGAAATAATAGCCCTGCACCATATCGCAACCCAGGAACTTCAATAGCTTGAACTGCTGCTCGGTTTCCACGCCTTCCGCCACGACGATATTGCCCTGGGAATGCGCCATATTGATGACGTTCCCCACAATCGACATGCTTTTGTCGGAATCATTCAGGTCGTTGATAAACGATCGGTCAATTTTAACGATATCGATGGGGAGCTTTTTAATATGCTCCAGCGACGAATAGCCGGTGCCGAAGTCATCAAGCTCTATCGCGAAGCCTAGCCCCCGCAATTCCCGCAGGATACGCACCGTTTGCTGAATGTCCTCAATGACGGTAGTTTCGGTGACCTCGAACGCAAACCACTCGGCCTGGGTTTTGGTTTCCGTGAGAATTCTGCGCACCTTCTCTATAAAACCCTTTTGCTTCAGTTGTTTGGGCGATAAATTAATTGCGACGCGTTTCTCGAGCAGCCCGTTCTCCTGGATTTTTTTCACGTGGCCGCACACCGCCAGCAGCACCCAATCGCCAATCGGAATAATCATATCCATCTCTTCCGCGGCCTGGATAAAATCGTTGGGCGGCACCATCCTGCCGTTGGGCTGCCGCCATCGTATCAGCGCCTCTGCCCCTTCAATCTGGTCGGTTTTCAAATTGACGATGGACTGATAGTGCATCTCAAACTCGTCGTTCGCCAGCGCCCTGGTAAGCGCCTGCCTGAGCTTCATTTTGGAAACCAGCTGGATGTTGATGCTCTGGTCGAAGTAGACCTTTCTGCCGCGACCCTGCTCTTTGGCTTTGTACATGGCGGCATCGGCATTGCGCATTAAATCCTCGATTGTCTTGCCGTCTTCCGGGTAAATGGAAATACCGCAGCTGACGCCGACAGACGCCTGTTTGCCGTCCAGTTCGAATGGCTGGTCGAAGATAGACATCAGCTTGTTGCCGAATACATCCACCTTGTGTTGATCCATCACACCGGGCAGCACAATTACGAATTCATCTCCGGCCAGGCGCGCTACTGTGTCCGTTGAGCGCACCACATTCATAATCCGCTTGGCCACCTGGATCAGCAGTTTGTCGCCCTGGTCATGCCCCAGGGTATCGTTAATCTGCTTGAAGCGGTCGAGGTCGAGGAAAAACAGCGCCAGCTTTCTGTTTTGGCGGTCGGCGAAATTGATGTCGTGCTGTAATCTGTCTTTCAGCAACGCGCGGTTGGCCAACTTTGTCAAAGGGTCGTAATAGGCGAGATTGGTCAGTTCCTGCTCGGTTTTTTTCTGCAGCGTAATATCGGTAAACACGCCAAAATAGCCACTGGCATTGCTGCCCTCGCCGTCGAGTGATTTGATCGCCAGCCACTGGGGATATATCTCGCCACTCTTGCGGCGGTTCCATATTTCCCCGGACCAGCTGCCGTCGCGTTTGATGCTGTTCCACATTTCCGTAAAAAATTCTTCGGCGTGGCGGTTGGAAGTCAAAATCGACGGGTTTTGCCCCAGCGCCTCCCCTCTGCTGTAACCGGTAATCTGCTCGAACGCCTGGTTGACGTCGATAATATGGTTGTCCTTATCGGTAACGATAATGCCTTCATTAGTTGTCTCGAATATGTTCCTGGCTACCTCCAAGGCCTTCTCGTTGGCCCGGATACTGGAAATATCCGTAGCGATAACACAAGTGGCATAGTGCTGGTCGGCGGCATCGAAAAGCGGAAACAGCGTAAACAGGAAAACATGGTTTTCCTGTTGCGCCACTTCCAATTGGATTTGGTGGGTGCGCTTGGAATATTTGAGGCGCCCCTCGTATTCGGCAAAAACCTTCAACACCTTGTCGCCGGCTACTTCATCGCCGGTCAGGCCGACAATATCCCCGTCGCCGGTTATATGCTCGCGGCATTTTTCATTGGCCAGCAGGTAACGGCCGTCCAGGTCCTTTAAATAGACGATAGATGGGCTGTGGTCGACAATCCCCTGTAAGCGCTTGGCATCCTCACTGTGCTGGTAATAGATGTCGTGCAACTGTTCTGAAAGATGGTTAACCGCCGCACCCAACTGGCCAATTTCATCATCGCCGGATACCGCCTTGGCTTTCAGCCTGCCCTTTGAAATTTGATCAATCACCTGCCGTAGGCCATCGATCTTGTTGATAACCAAGTAGTCGACCAACAGGCAAGCCAGAATTACCGTGGCTACCAATGCCGCTGCGGCAAAATACCAAACCAGCGCCTGTGAACCCTGCAAAACCTCGCGGAGCCGCCTAAAATCATATTCGATAATAACGCCGGCCGTCTGGCCGGAGAGTTGCACCGCGGTAATACTGTAGAGCCCGCCCCTTTTTTCATCATACTGCTGTATTTCGGCGCCTTTGGATACCGCCTGCCCAACCAGCTCACCAAGCCTAGCCGTCGATAGCAAGGTTTGTTCCGGCGCGGCGTGGAGCAGCTTCCCCGCGTCGTCGATAATCAGTACGCGCTTGATGATAGGATTTTTGACCGTCAATTGAAGGTCGGCGGCCAGCTTCTCCGTGGCGGATGAACGCAGCAGCGAATGGAAATTTCGATGCAGCAGACTACTGGAAAGTATCGGTCCCTCCTGTAACCTGGCGGCGAGTCGGCTATCTGAAACAACACCGTGAAGGAGGTAACTGGCAGCAAGGCTTATAACAGCCAGTATCGTCAATGCCACAGGTATACTGTTTTTCAGCGATGAGAATATTGCGTTCAATGCTGTCTGTTTTCCCTGTAATTAGCTTATTATTTAATTAATTTCAGAAATCTTTTCCCGTAATAACCCATCTGCTTGCACGCACTGCCTCATTATCCGGCACTCATCGACAACCTTAACATAATCTTGCAACACCACATAATCGGGTGGCTGTGCGTGGGAGACGTTGAATGGAATCTGCCGCGCTAGCTGCAAAACCGCAGCTAGCGCGGCTGGCGTAAGGCCAGCCGGACGGCTTATGCCTGGGAATCAGCGATTTTGGGACCCTTTTACGCCCCTTCTAAAACAACCCGGTTTCTTCCCTGCTCTTTGGCAGCGTAGAGCGCTTGATCGGCCCGTTCTTTGAGATGTTTTCCATCGTCATCAGGCCGCGCTTTGGCAATACCGATTGAAACGGTAATGGTATCGATTACCGCGCCCGACTCCCTCTGCTTAATCCGGATAGCTTCGACGCTGCGCCTGATGGTTTCAGCAATTTGCGTCGCCTCTTCCATTTCACCGCGAACTATCGCTGCGAACTCTTCCCCGCCATAGCGTGCAACCTGTACGTTTTCGGCTTCGCGCAGCGATAACAGCTGCCCCATGGCCTCAAGAATCTTATCGCCCATCACATGGCCGTAAGTGTCGTTGCACTTTTTGAAGTGATCGAGATCCATCAACAGCAGACATGTAGCGCTGTCCAGGTCGGCCAGTGACTTTTCCAGCCCTTGGTCAAACGCCCGGCGATTGCCTATTTTTGTCAACTCGTCCACCAGGGCGCTTTTTTCGGTGGTAACCAGTTTTTCCCTGAGCGTCTCCACCTCTTGCTTGGCAGCCTGCAACTCCGCCTGGAAGTCTCGGGTGATCGCCTCCACGGCGTCCGTGTCCTTCATCAATTCAGCCAGTGTATCGCGAATTTCTTCCGCACTGGCCGTCTGCTGGACCTTGGACATAGCAGTCTGAACCGACTTGCTGAATTTACTGGTCCCCTCGGCCGCTTTATTAACTGTCCCGAATAACTGGGAAAGCAGTTTTACCATGGAATTCTGGGCCGGTTCGTTTTCCGGCAGCAGGTCTTTTACAAAAAATTCATAAAAGAGTTGTTCGACCTTTTCGTTGTCGTAACTGCCCGCCGACGGGAATTCTGCAAGCAAGCGGTCGCTGAGTCTCTCGTCGACCCCCTTGACATGGGAATACCAGAGTGCGTAATTAAAGGGTGTTGTCGGGATCTCCCGTTCCACCATGAGTGGAACGGCCTTGCGTAAATAATCCGCAGCCAAAGACGGGTCTTCGTGAAATTGCATGTACTCTCCTACAAACCTGCCAATCCCTTGTAGGTTTTCCAGCATGATGCCCGGTATCGCGAGTTAGCATCACTGTTATTGTTGTTAGGCCATTTGTGATGGGGAATTTAACCGAGATCTGCCGTCATTGCCAGCCTGACGAGTGAAAAGATGAACTATAATGCGCTGTTAAACCTCAGGATGATAACCATGTCTGTTTTATCTGATATTGCCGTCTCCAGAGACGATGACGGTGCTTATGAAATCACCTGGCGACAGCTGGCAACCGGGGAAATTAGAATCTACGCGGGTCGGAGACCGGATGCAATTGACACCAGCGCGCCTGTGGCGGTGTCCGACAGCGGCTCTGCACGGATTGCATCACTCGCGCCGACCCACCGATACTTCTTTAGGCTGGACCCGGGCAACGGCAAACCTATCACGGTGAGCGAGCGACGCTTTAACCTCACGGGCGCACCGAACGTTCGGGACCTGGGCGGCTACCCCACAGCAGATGGCGGAAGGGTTCGCTGGGGTGTGCTGTTTCGCTCGGGCCGGCTGTCGGGGCTATCGGGTTCGGATAAGCACTACCTGCGACAGCTGGATATCGGCATGATCTGCGATTTCCGTCACCCGATGGAAACCCTGAGCGACCCCACGGATTTGGGCGCGGATTACCCGGTGGCGGTCCACAATATCCCCATCAGTCCCGGCAGCCACGGCAACTTCGCCAAAAAATTTACCTCGGGAGATACCAGTTACCGGGGCATGACTAAGCAAATGGCGGCGATATACCGGGAGCTGGCGCTGCGCGAATCCGAGGCCTACAGGGAGATGTTCAAACTGCTGCTGGAAACCCAAGAGCGGGGGTTTTTGATCCACTGTTCAGCAGGCAAAGACCGCACCGGCTTCGGCGCGGGCATTATTCTATTGGCGCTGGGGGTGCCCCGCGAAGTGATTTTGCGGGACTATCTGCTGACCGGCCGATATTATCCGCCTGCGGGAGAAAGCGAGTATGTGATGAACAAATACGCCGGGTATTTTGACAAGCTCAATGATAGCAACCCGTTTCAGGCACTGATGGAAACCCGTGCGGAATACCTGCGGGCGGCATTTGATGCAATCGACGCTGAATTCAGTAACGCTGAAACCTACCTGGAGGAGATGTTCGGCGTCGACCGCCGGGTCCGCGGGGAGCTGGTCAGCCGCTATGTAGCGGTAGGCGACTAACCAGAATCAGTTAATGTAGTACCAAAGATTCGGGCGTAGTCTCCGACTCCTCCATCTCCTCGGACACAAAACCGGAGTGCTCCACCGTTTCAATGGCCGCGTCGATCATTGCCTTGGCCACCTCGACGCGCATCCCCTCGATATACGACAGTGCTTCTTCGGAGAAACGGATTCTCACCAGCGGGTCACCGTTTTCTTCGGCGCGCTTCAAAA
>JANQKW010000223.1 GCA_028280905.1 Porticoccaceae bacterium | reverse complement strand
CGCTGTCGCTCAGACACGTCCTCGCGACTACCCCGTCAATTTTGCAAACTTAAAGCACGGCCTGATTGGTCCCGGATAAACCTCCCCTGTCGGGACTCACGACGTCACAGGCACTAACGACGTAAGCGGACGTCTGGGAACAGTGTTTGAGACCCTCGTCGACACGGATGTCGACGCGGAGCTTACAGGGATGTATTCACAGCGAGTCTCAAACACTGTTCCCAGATGGCTGCGGAAAGGCGGCACCAACCCAAAGTATTTACGTCACAAAATTCGCATATAAGAACTGGCAAACAAACAGAAAAATCCCGAAAGGAACTCTATATTAGTATGAATTGCGTAACTGGATTACCAACAATCAAGTATCGTTTGGCCTGCCATGTTTAATCGAACGCCAAACACGGCTTCGCTGCAAATATCCCGCGACAAAAAGCTGGTCCGCAAAATACTGGCCGGCGACGAATTGGCGTTCAAATCGTTTGTGGACGAATACTTTCCCAAGCTTTACCGCTACGCCTACCACCGTCTAGGCAATAAGCAGGACGTTGAGGAGGTTGTACAAGTTGTATTGTCCAATGCCGCGCGCTGGCTGGGCACTTTTCGCGGCGAAGCAACCTTACTGACCTGGATGGTGCGAATTTGCCGCAACGAAATATCTCAGCATTTGGCCAAGCTGGAGCAACGAAACGACCTGGCCATGCCGTTCCTGGATGACGATGTGCTCAGGTCCATCGTCGAATCCATCGAGTCCGACCCGGGTGACGAACCAGAAGCGGTTAGTCAGCGCAATGATTTGATTACCCTGGTGCAATTGGCGCTGGACCAACTGCCTGAGCGCTATGCGGCGGCACTGGAGCTCAAATATATTGAAGGCTATAGCTCCAAGGAAATCGCCCGACAGTTCGAGATCGGAGACGAGGCGGTCCAATCAATGCTGGCAAGGGCCAGGCGCGCTTTCAGGGAAGTTTGTAGCGAGGCGATATTCAGCCTTCTGGATATGGATCAACAACTGCGCTCACCACCCCAACGTTAGCAGGAGAGTGAATGTGAACGACCACAACAATATTGGCGACGAAAATCAGGCGAAGGATGAAGAAACCATAAAACGCCTGCTTCAAGCAGCCGGCCGACGGGCGGAAATACCAGAGGATACCAAGCGGATCTGGGAGGAGACGTTTCGCCGTGAGTTAGGTGTGGCGGTGCAGAAACGCCGGTGGCGCTTCCGAACTATTACGGGTGCACTTTGCGCCACTGTTTTGTTGGCAATATTTTATTGGGCTGTACCAATGCAACAAAGCGCCACCCACGCGCAGATTGCCAGGATAACGGATATTGCCGGTTCGGGATTTGCCAGCATAGGGGCGCAACAACAACAGCGTTTGCAACCCGGTTCGTCGGTAACTCCCGCTACGCTTTTGCAAACACCGGAGAAGTCCCGGTTGGCCATTGACTATGCGAACGCCAGTGTTCGCCTGAACGAACATACCCGAATCAGAGTGTTTAAGGACTATATCGAACTTCTGTCAGGACAAATTTATATTGATAATAACAATAACAATTTGTCCAGTATTCGGGTAAAAACATCGATAGCGGAGATCCGCGATATAGGCACGCAGTTTTCGGTTTCCTATAGCGCCGAGGGATTGACGACCATGGTCAGGGAAGGCGAAATCCTGGTGGATTTCGGCAGAGATGAGTACAAGGCCACCGCCAAAGCTGATTTCGCCCAGAGTATTTCGATTTCCAACAATCGGGAAGTCAGTAAATCGAGAGCCCGCAAACAGGGCGACGAGTGGGACTGGATCCTGGAGGTGGCCTCACCTTTTGCCATTGAAGGCCGTACCGCCTACGATTTTCTGCAGTGGTCCGCCAGGGAGACAGGTCTGCGACTGGACTTCGACGATCACCGAGCGCAACTCCACGCCCAGCGCACGATATTACACGGCGATGTATCCACGTTAAACCCGAACACAGCCATTGAAGTGGTTTTGGCAACCACCCGGCTCACCGCTGATCGCTCCGAGGATGGCAGGCTGAGGATTCTGTTGTCAGAAAGAAACGATAATCCCTATCGACGGAATAAGGGGTAACAAGGTTTCGTTGTCGGGGGTGAAGATTATCTGCCCGTCCTCTTGCTCCACGTCAAAGTCGATACCGGCGAGGTTGTTTCGTTCAGTGACGTTGGTGATATCCGCATGCAGTGTAATCAGGGTTTTCCCCAACCGCCAGGATTTACTGGCGCTGATATCGAGCGAAAGATATTCCCGCAGTTCGGCATTGTTAAGCACGCTTTCCGCGGGGATTTGCGTGCCTTCTGGAATAGACGACTGCAGTACCGAGGTTCGCCAACCGGTATGCCAGTTTACGGCCGCCGCCAGCGTGAAGCTGTCTCTCTGCCAACTGATTTGCGCATTCACGGTGTCCCGCTGCGACCACCTGCGGGGCACCCAGGTACCGTCAATGCGATCATCCACATTCATGTGACTATATCTTATGACCCCCCTGACAGCCGGCGTGAAGTCGTATTTAATTTCCAGATCCGCGCCTTTCGCCATTCCCTTTTCGGGCGTGAGGCGAATCCTGTCCGGCTCCATTTCAGGTAACAGCACAAAGGGGTTGAAGAAATTTTCGTAGCGCGTTTTGAGGTTGCGATAGCGCTTGTAATAGAGCTCGCCTTTGAAACTCAAACGGTCACGCTGCCAGTCTACGCCTAACACCAATTGATCAGAGCTCTGCGGCTCGAAAAACCGTTGTTCCCCATCCAGGGCCTGCAGTTCGTGCAAGCCCTCCGGCTGATAGAATCGGCCAACGCTTAGCCTCAGGGCGACGTCGTTACTCAATTCGTAGGCCAACCCCAACCTGGGCGATACCTGGTAATCCTGATCGGTAAAATAGTAGTCTTGCCAGTCCCATCGGATGCTGGGTTGCACCAGCAGCTTTTTATAGGCGAATTCGGCTGCCAGGTAGGCACCACCGAACCAACCGCTGGGTTCCAGCTCAACATCCGCGCTGACCTCCTGTTCGTTGTCCAGCAATTCAGCGAGATCGCCACGATCGTACTCCGCCTGATAGTCATATTCACTTTTTCCATAGGCGGCCTGAAAACCGAACTCCAAAAAGTGCCTGCCAAACGCGTAGCTGTAGTCATTGCGCATTGAGAGCTGCCGCACGTCCTGGTTGTAGTTGACAAACCCGCCTTTACCTTCTTCTTCAAAACTGTTTTGCAGCTTTTCCCTGTCGATACCCGCATAGGAAAATACCAGCGAACTCTGCAGTTTCTTACTGTGTCTGATATTCAGGCGAGACCACAAATAGTTGTTGTCGATCCTGGAGGACGCCCTTTCCTCGTCATCACTGAAGCTGATGTTGTCCTTGGTTACCAAACCACCCAAAGTCAATTCCATAGCATCGTTCAGCATAAAATTGACGCTGGCCGTAGCATCCGAAAAGCGCGGGTCCGTGGCGAGGGAGTCGATAAACTGGGTGAGTTCCTCCAGGTCGCCGCGGCGGGCGGATATCAGCCAGCCCAGTTGTTTATCGCCGTCACCCTGGCCACGGCTGTTTATAAATGCCGAAAGGTTGGACCAGCCAATCTCGGTATTGAAGGGCAATTCTTCCCGATTGGTTTTTACGTCAATTACGCCGCTCATTCGGTTGCCGTAGCGAACCGGGAATCCACCGGTATAGATATCTATCGAGTCAACGGTGCGATGATCAATGCTACTGTATCCGGCCTGGTAGTCTGACAGATGGAAAGGCTCCAGCAATTCCACGCCGTCCAGCAGGATCAGAACTTCATCTTGAAGACCGCCCCTGATCCGGGGCTTTGCGGTTACACCCACTGATGACACCCCAGGCAGGCGATTGACAATTCGCATCGAATCTCCGCCCGGCGAAGGCGATATCTGAATTTCCTCCGCAGATAAGTTGAATGCGGAACTGCCGGCCCCCAGGTAAGGGAAACGGTAGAGGCTGCCGGTGATAATGACATTCTCCATCAAACTGGCCTGGCGTAACCTGATATTCCCCAATTGGCCCGCCACGGCGGTTACATCACTGGGAGGGAAATCCTGCTCGTCAAACCCCGGAGCGCCCACAACGACTATTTCATCGTCGCTGACGCCGGCCAGCTCGAAATAACCCTTGTCGTCTGACTCAGCCCGGTTGCCTGACTTCAACGCCCTGGCATAACCGTTAACGATCGGATTCCCGTCGATTGACGTTAGGCGCCCGGAAACCAGAAAGCCTTTGCCGGTTACTTCGCCGATGACCCACAGGCCATCGATTTGCTGAAGCGCCAATCCCAAAGGCGCCAACGCTTTGCGCAGTGACTCGATGGATATCTCTTCAACTGTTACAGATTGCTGTTCGGTGATGAGGCTACTGCTGTAAATTACCTGGAAACCGTTTTCTCGCAGCGCGTCAATCACAGTAAGCAAAGGGACCGTGTCCGATTCGGCAGTGCTGCTGGTACTGCCTGTTATTGCCGCAAGAAAAAGCAATATGCGTAACAGTTTTTCCTGCATCCGATCTTCCAGGCAAATGTGGATAAATATCTGGGTATCATTAATAATAGAACAGAATTGAGGCGCGCAAGGCAAATAGCCGCCTTACACCATCCTGATGCGATCGTCTTCGAACATATGGATTTCCGGCGCCAGCAACTCGATATAGCGGTCAAAATATAAAAACTGCTTGATCAACAGCGTAAACGCGTGGGGGAACCTGACCCCGTGCTTTCGCCCGATCTGGCCGAGGTCGACAATTAGCTGATTGATATCTTCGGAGATGTTTTCAACCTGGTCAGGATCAAAACCCTGAACCACTTGAAACATATGCTTGATGTCGTTTGTCAACTCGTCCAGGTCGACCTGCTTGTCGGTCATTCCCACGGTTAACATGGCCTCGGCAATCTGCCGGTAGTTTCCGCGATCCAGTCCGTCGAACAGGCTGAACATAGCCTGCCAACTCTCGCGCTTGATTCGGCCGATCATCCCGAAATCGATAAAACCGATGCGGCCATCCTCCAGCAACATCAGATTGCCGCTGTGTAGGTCGGCATGGAAAAACTCGCAGTCCATAACACTGGCGAACCAGGTATTCATCGCGGTTATCAGAACATCGCCCGGCTGTTCGGTGTGCTGTTTAAGGTCCTCATAGTTGCCCAAGCCGACGCCATATAAACGCTCCATGGTCAGCACCTTTTGGCCGGACAAATCCATATAGGGTTTGGGAACGACAACCTGGGTATTGCCAGTGCGGTCCAGAAACTCCTTAAAAGTGACCAGATTATTCGCCTCCTTTATAAAATCACATTCATCCAGCATATATTGATAGATTTCACTGATAAAACCGGACACGGTTTCTTTCGACAATCCGGGCGTCAGCAGCTCGGTCAAGCGGCTCATCACGAACACGAAATTCAGGTCGGTCGCCAGTATATTTTCAACACCGGGTTTTTGGACCTTCACCACCACATTGTCGCCGTTCTTCAGTGTCGCCGCATGCACCTGGGCGATTGACGCGGAAGCCAGGGGCTCCGGGTCGATATCGCGGAACAGCTGGTCGATAGGGCCGCCCAGGTCCTGCTCGATGGTCCTGACAATCTCTGCGAAGGCGATGGGTTTTGTCTGGTCGAGACAGTGTTGAAACTCCTCGACATACTCTTCGGGAAAGATGGAAGGTGCGCTGGCGATAAACTGCCCGAGTTTGATATAGGTGGTGCCCAACGCCTCGAAGGTTTCGCGAACTTCGCGGGGGGTCGGCTGGCGGCGGGCCAGCAGCCAAAGCGCGGCCCTCGGGTAGATCACCCCGAGGGTTTTGCCGAGCCGCAGCGCGCTCTGCAGCCCGAATTCTAAGGATTTGATGGTTCGCTTTGCCGGCGAGTCAGTCGGTGCTGGCGACACCGTGGTAGTTGCGGTCATACTGGTGGAACTCGATGAAAAACTGGGTGGCTATTATCCGCTAGTTGTCCAAGTTTTCCTATTGCCGTTTCGAATTTCTAATGGCCGTGATCTGTTGCCGGTTGGTTGTAACACGCATTGGATGCCCGGACACTAACGCGTCCGGGCATCCACTCGTCAAGCCTAGGATTCGCTTATTTCGTCAGCGATGAAACGGCTTCTTGCGCGTCCGAGGCGGCTTGTTGCAGGACTTCTCCGGCTTTTTGCTGCGCCTCGCTAATCACGTCATAGGCATCCTTAGCGGCTGTGGTGATTTTCTCTTGCACTTCGCTTGCGTAGGCTTTCTGCGCCTCTACCAGGCCTTCCAGGTCTCTCAGTTCCGTCGCTCCCTGGGCGAAGGAGATGCTGTCTTCAAACAGGCCGGTAAACAGCTCGGCTTGCTGGCTTGCCAACTTCTCCAGTGCCTGGGTATTTGCCGATACCAGGTCCTCAATCGGCTGCATAGCTTTCTTTAACTGTTCATTTACTTTGTCAATCATGGGATACCTCATCTTTGGTCTCGTTATCAATCAGTGCCCGAATACCGGGGTTTACAGGCTATTTTGCCGACGCTGATTTGGCGCGCGGCTTAGCTGGTTTTCGCTCGCTGGTAGCGTTTGTCGATTTAGTCGCCGGTTTCCTCGCGGCAAAAGCCTCCTTGAAGACTTCACCCGTTTTTTCCTGAGTTTCAGCAAATATGGCATAGACATTTTTAGCACTGCCGGCCAACTGCTCCCGCAGGCCCTCTACGTATGCTTTTTGAAGCTCTACGACGCTGGAGATGCCATCGACGGCGCCAACGCCTTCTACGTAGGTCACCCCTTGATCCAGCAACCCACTAAGCAAATCGGCCTGCTGTTGCGTAAGTCTTTCCAACGCCTTGGCATTTATTGCCACGAGTTCGCCTACCGGCTTTTGAGCGCTTGAGAGCTGCTCGCTAAATTTGCCAAACTGAAATTGTTCTGAAATATTGTCAAACATGTTAAGTCCTCTAAATTCACCAGTTAATGCTGCACCGCAGCAATTGATGAACGAGATTCTACAAAGGGCAATAGGGATAGTCAACGGATTTTTTGCTGCAGAGCAGCAAAAATTAGAACTAATTAGTATATCTAGGCTATTTTTTATTCTTGCTTAGCTCAGATTGCGCTTTTTTCCAGACGCCTATGTTCTTCTCGACCACTTTGTTTAACACACCAAGGGGACCGGCTTCGACAAGGTTTTTCACCATGCCCTGGATAGTGTCCTGATGCTCCATAAAACTGGCCAGACTTTGTTCTAGGTAACTGCGCAGGTAGATCTGCATATCACCGTCATAAAAGCGAATCAACTGCTTTAACAGCGAGTTAGTCAGCAATGACTGATGCTCGGTTGCTTCAGATTCGGTGACAATCTGCAGCAGAATACTTTTCGTCACATCGCCCCCGGTTTTGGAGTCCACTACCTCAAAGTCCTGGTGATTGATAATCAGTTGCTTGATGTAATCCATATTCACATACCGGCTTTGGGATGTATCGTACAACCGGCGATTGGGGTATTTCTTGATGGTGACCAAATTGTCCTCTTCAATTTCTCAGTGTTTCAGGGTTCGGGTTATCCGAAGGTCAGCCCACATAATAGCGCAGATAGTTTTTAAAAGTCGGAGAACTGCGCCA
>JANQKW010000017.1 GCA_028280905.1 Porticoccaceae bacterium | reverse complement strand
GGGAACTATGTCTGAGACTCGCTGTGAACCCATCCCTGGGCGCTCCGCGTCGACATCCCTGTCGACGAGGGTCTCAAACATAGTTCCCAGATCCGCTTTCGCGGACGTAGTATATGAGTTCAGGCGGTTGTATGGGATTGGGGTTCGGTTTAAAAACCGTCGCCAGCAGGGATGCTGGCGTCGAGCCCCCAGGGATGGGTTCACGGCGTGTTTTGAAACCCTGAACCTCAATCCTCTAGACGCAATCTGATTTAGCAGCAGATTGACGGTTCTGATTAGCTTCCGTTAGGCGATCCAGCCAGTCGGCGATTTCCGAGTAGACGGTCAGCTTTTCCGGCTCATTGAGTATTTCATGGCGCAGCCCCTGGTAGATCGATAGAGTCCTGTCAGCTGACGAGACCTGATCGTGCAAAAAGCGCGAACCCGTGGGGCAGGTCATTACATCCGCCTCGCCGTGCATCAACAGTATCGGAAGGTCAATGGCGCCGGCGTTTGCCTTGACGTATTCCATCGCGGCAAATAACTCAGCAACGCTGCGGGCGCTGATTTTGCCGTTGTAGACCAAAGGGTCGTTTTTATAATCTTCCACCACCTGAGGGTCCCGGCTTACTTCGCTGCTGTCCAGACTTATTACCCCCAGCTTGGGCGCGAGAAGTGACAGTAATCTAATGATCAATAACTGCAAAGCCGGCGGCTGGTTGGGGGAATTTATCGCTGGGCCTGTCAGCACGGCGCCGTGAAAAGCGCGCTGATTGTCGAGTAATAACCGACTGCTAACCAGGCCGCCCATACTGTGGCCGAACAAAATTAGCGGCTGGTTGGGGTAGTCGGTTTGCAGTGTCTCCAAATAGCGATTAACCGTATCCAGGTAGTGGCTGAACCTGGCGATAAAGCCGGGCCGGCCGTCGGATTTCCCATGACCGGGCAGGTCCAGCGCGCACAGGGCGTAGCCGCGCTCCACCAAAAACCCGCCGAAATCCCGGTAGCGGCTGCTGTGTTCGGCCAGGCCATGCACCAGCAGTATCGCGGCTTTTGGGGTGTTTTCGGGCGCCCAGCGCTGGGTGTAGATGGATTGCCCACGCGTGTTGTCAAATCGGCTTTCACGGTGCTTCATAAAGGCGTCCGTTAGCCCGGCTCGGATTCGGCGCCGCTGGTCACTTTCAGCAGGCCCCTGAATGATTGGCGTGCCGACTGTTGGCCGGTAACCGTTCGGTATACGTCTTGGGCGATAGGCATTTCCACACCGTGCAGTTCCGCCAGTTTGATAACGGTGGGGGCGCTTTTCACGCCTTCCGCGACCATTACCATTTCGTCGATAATCTCATCGATTTCGCGCCCTTTGCCGAGTTGGATGCCCACATGGCGGTTGCGGCTTTGGGCGCTGGTGCAGGTGGCGATCATATCGCCGATACCCGCCAGTCCGGCAAACGTTTGCGCCTGCCCGCCCATCGCGACACCCAGCCGGGTGATTTCCGCCAGACCGCGCGTGATAAGCGCTGAACGGGTGTTGTCGCCGGCGCCCTGGCCGTCACCCATGCCGACCGCAATGGCGATGATATTCTTCAGCACGCCCCCCAGTTCGCAGCCGATTACGTCATTGTTGGTGTAAACCCGGAACAGGCCGCTGCGAAACAGCTTCTGTAGCTCCTTGACGATAATCTCGTCTTCCATCGCAATGACGCTTGCCGCGGCTTGTCCGGCCATAATCTCGCGGGCGAGGTTGGGGCCGGTCAATACGCCCACCGGGTGACCCGGCAGTACCTCTTCAATAATCTCGGTCATGCGCTTGTTGGTGTCCTTTTCCAGACCCTTGGTCAGGCTGATAACCGGCGCCCAGGCGCGAATATGGGGTTCCACCTGTTCCAGCACGGCGCGAAACCCCTGGGACGGAATGCCCATAATCACCACATCGACACCCTCGATAGCCTCCGCGATGCTCGCGGTGGCCTTAAGCGTTTCGGGCAGTTTCGCGCCGGGCAGGTACTTTTCGTTGGTGTGATGCGCGTTAATTTCCTCGACTTGGGCCGGGTCTCTGGCCCACAGGGTAATGGGTGCGTTGCGCGCCACCAGCGAGGCGACCGTAGTGCCCCAGGAGCCGCCGCCCAGTAATCCAACTTTTAGTCTCATAGTTGATCCTCCGGTCAGTGGAATAGCCGCCACCGCTCCCGCGTCAGGATATGTCCAGCGGGCTGCCGCGGCGGGCGGTAGCTATGCCTTTAACGCGATCGAGCCGCACCGCCAGTTCGCGGAGCTCGCGGGCGACAAGTTTGCGCTGCTCGCCTAATTGCTCGCCCCCGGCGTCCGTTAGTCCTTGGTGGCGCAGCAGTTGGTAGGCGTTTTGAAACAGTATTTTGCCGATAGAGGCTTCGCTGCTGATGCGGCGTTGCATAAAGGCCTGCCTGCCGTAGCGAATCGCCTGGTTGGCGCAGCTTTTCTCATCCAGCGCCTGATCGGGTTCGAGTTGGGCGAGCATATTGGCAACCACGGAGTAGGCCTCGGCATAGGTCAACAGGGTGGCATGAGCCACCAGCGGAGCGAGTTCGTCCAACAGCAATACGAACTCGCCGCCACCGCGTTTGATGCGCCCCTCCCAGTCGGGGCTCGCCAGCTCGAGTTCCCGCTTGATCTCCTCGTGGAATTTGTCCGTGGGCGCGTAGAAGAACTCGAACTTGAACAGGTCGCGGAGGTGGTCGACTTCCCGCCAGAAGGTTTCCAGCGTATCGCCTTCGGTGGCCTCTGCGGCTTTCATGACCGCCATTTCTATAATCGCTTTGTTGACAAAGAAATGAATAACGGTATTGCGGTAGTAGCTGGCGACCGGGTGTTGTTCAACCCCGATGCCGAAGACGATGTCGGGCCCCTGATCATAGCGGGTGAGAATGCGTTCCTTGATCATTAGGTTAAGGATAGAACGCATATGTTCTTGGTTTTCCGGGTCGAAGTCGTCGGACATTCTAAGGTCGCGCCGCACGGCCCATTGATACAGGTCCAGAACATGTTCCGTCAGCTCTTCCTGAGTCAGGGCGACCGGCGCCGACCCCAGCAGGCTCATGGTTACCAACGACGGCAGCGTAAGGCGGGTCACTCGGTTGGCCTCCACGGCCACTTCGAAGGCGATTTTGCTCAGCGCCAGCTTGTCTTCGGGATCGGGCGCTTTATCCAGAACCACCGGTTTGCCGATATCCATATAGACGCGGCCCATGGGCTTGGCGAGACTGCGCACGTAACCGATAAACCAGCGCAACGATTCGGGCTGTTTGATCCGACCCGTCTGCTCGACCGCGTATTCCTCTACATCGCGAATAAGATCATAGTTAATGGCCACCGGCACTATGTGGATATTTTGCGCATGAGAGTTGTGGCAGGCTTCCAACACATACTTGAGCAACCCGTAACGCGGGGGCATTAACTTGCCCAGCCTGGAGCGCGTGCCTTCAAAGGACCAGTTCATCGGAAAGCGCTTGTCCATCAGATAGCTGATGTAGTGCTTGAGGGTCGCTTTATAAAGGAGGTTTTCCTGGAAGCTGCGCCGGATAAATATCCCGCCTGAGCGGCGAATCAAAAATGACAGGCCCGCAAAACTCAGGTTGGCGCCGCCAAAAATATGTGGCAGCGGAAAGTCATTTTCATACAGCACTTTGGGCACCACCATGCCATCCAGGTAGGTTTTGTGGGTCCACAACAACACAGAGGGATTTTCCCTGACGATGTTGCGCAGCGCTTGAATTTCCTGCTTGTCAATAACGACTTGATTTTCATAGCCAAGCCCCAGCACAAAATTGTTCATGGCGGCAAACAGGTCGATGTAGAAGCGGCGGGGGAAAGAGATCATCTCCTTCATATAGCCGTGGGCTTCTTTCAGCACCAGGGGCATGGACTTGCCGTCTTTTTGCGCGACTTCCTTTAAGGCATTTTTATAACTGGGATTTGACAGGATGCTCTGGGTAATATAGCGGGGCACCTTGTATCTTCCGCCGATCAAACGGCGTTCGGCTATATCGAGGGCGAGCCCGGCTTGGTGGGCGATAAACTCGGCAAATTCCGCATTTCGTCTGCCGGCATTCAGTTTGGATCGCCGTTGGAAACGCCCTCGCATATCGCCCAGGGTGGCGGGGGCGCCTTTAAGGCAAAACACCCGCTCGGGATTTTTTTGCAATATGGCTTTGCCGCGGCGCGAAGTCGGACGCCGCGGGTTGCCGGCTACTAGGTCGCGCAAGCGGGGTTTGTATTCCGAAAAAGTGGATTCCGGCAACCAGGCAATTCGCAATGGGGTAACCAGCCCGTCGGTGTCGTTATCCAGTACCTGCTCCAATTCCCTGGTACTCAGGTTCTTACCCTCGTCGTCGAGGGACACAGTAATGACCGTGATATAAGCCCCTTGGCTATCCCCGTGATGCGATAACCACTGTGTGAGGAGTTCGCGCTCGAAGCGATTGTCGGCGTCGAGAATGAAGATCAGCCGGTTTGGGCGGCTGTCGGGCCATGGGTTGACATCGAAATCCGTAGGTTTGGTCACTTAGCGGCCTTGCGTTGCTGCGGCTTCTTTTTTGTTGGTTTTTTGGCGGTTTTCCGCGAAGCCGCGCTGCGCTTCGGCTTGGCGCGCCTGCTGGATTCCGCCTGCTTATCTTGTTGTCCCAGGCTTTCCAAAAATAGTTTTCTGACATGCTGTACATGCTGATCAATAGTGTCGGCTGACCAGTCACTTGTGTCAATTGGCGCTAAAACGTCCACATCTACGGTGCCCTTGCGCATCACAAAGTCGCCTTTGGGGGACACGTCGCCACTGTTGCGGATTACTACCGGCACCACTGGGGCTCCCGACTGAACGGCAAGGTGAAACGGGCCTTTTTTGAACGACCCCAGCTGGGGGGAGATACTGCGTGTGCCCTCAGGCGCAATCACCACGGATTTGCCCTCGGTTTTTATCACGTCGACCAGCGGCGCCATGGCCTCAATGGCGCTGGCCGCGTTGGCGCGGTCGATAAATACCGTGCCGGCGAATTCCATGACTTTGCCGAGTATCGGCACATCTCTTATTTCTTGCTTTCCAATGCCCGCAAAATCCCTTCTGATCAACTTGGCGGCAATGATGGTATCCACTTTGCTCTGGTGATTGATCAGGAAAATGGCGGGCCGATGGGACCACAGATGGTGTTCGCCCTTGACGTTTAGGTCCAAGCCGATAAAGGCGCTGGCAACGTCCCCCCATAGGGATTTAGCGAAATTTACCGCCTGGTCGCGAGAGCCGGACAGCGACCATATGGGCAGCGCGGCCAACATGCTGGCGGGCATGCTGGCGGTGGCGGCGGCTGACCTGAGGATTTCGGACACTGTCGGTTGGCCCCGGCTGTGGAAGTGAACCCAGTCCCAGCCCTTGTCTTTGGCAATGGCTTGTAATTTGCCTGTTGGATTCAGCAGTTGCGGGTGGCCGACCCTTTCCAACAGTTCCAGGTCGTCCTGGCTGTCGGAGTAGAAAAAGCTCTTATCCAGGTCCGCGCCGGTCTGGGTTGCCAAATTTTCCGCGGCGATCACCTTACCCTCGCCGAAACAGGGGGGGTCGATGATGTTTCCGGTGAGAATGCCATCTTTGATTTCCAGGTGAGAACACAGAATATGTGGTATCCCAAGTTCCCTTGCCGCCGGCTCGACCTGATAGGGTGTGGCGGAGGAAATAACCGCCACCGTATGGCCCTTCGCGAGATGGGCCTGCACCAGGGCACGCGACTCCGGGTAGATCAGCCCGGCGATCTGTTCGTTATAGAGCTTATCGCCGATATCGATAAAGGTTTGTTCCGGGGTGCCGCTGGCGATTTCGGTGGTGACCTTTAACATGTCGGAGAATTCGATTTTCCCCAAACTGAAATTGATCATTGCCGAGGACTGTTCCAAAAACTCCGAGACGGATAGATCGCGGCGGCGGATCTGCTCTTTCACGAATAGGGTTGCCGAATAGCCGGCGATCAGGGTGCGGTCAAAATCGAAGATCGCCGCGATTTCCGGACCGTTTGGTGATGCCTCGATTTGCTCGAGCAACTGCTGATTGGTTGTCATTGGGTCTCCCAGCAGGCTGATATCAGTGCGAAAGCTCGCATTACAGCCTTGTTATTGCCGGCGCCGCGACGGGCCGACGGAACGCTCTGATGGCGTCTTTCTTTTGGTAAGGGGGGATAACGCCCGGTAAAAGCCGAGAACCTCCCCCTGCAATGCCTTCACCCCTTGGGTGACGGCAGCTGTAGATTGTCAATGCACTTATAATTCGATTTAATAGTATGTTATCGTTCGATCAGAAATCAACTAATACTTGCTTGCCAGTTAATCGACAAAATAGTCGGTAAGCGCGCCTCCGTGATTGCTGTGTGAGTATCAAGTATATTGATATATAATCGCGATCCGCTTCAGAAAAATACCGAGAGAGGAAGCCATGTCTGATAATGAAAATAAAGTTCCAGAATTCATGCAAAAGGCTGTGTTATGGGAGAAGGGCAATAGCATTCCCGACTTCACGGAGGGAAAGGAGTTTTACCACCACTGGGGCAGGACGATAAACGCCGGTGACAACAGCCTCTATACTACGCTCACCCAAATGTACAACCCGCTTTATTTCAATGAGCCCTACGCTAAGAACCACGGCCACGAGAAGATTGTGGTCAACCCCTTTCTCGTGTTCAACACGATTCTTGGCATGTCGGTAGAGGATTTGAGCGAAGGTGGAAATGGTCCGTTCGTCGGCATCAACGACTGTAAATTCCACAAGCCCGTTTATGAGGGGGATACACTGACCGCGCAAAGCACCGTTATCGATAATCGAAAGTCCGAGAGTAAAGCGGGGGCCGCGATCGTTACCTGGAAAACTGAGGGGTATAACCAGCATGGCGATTTGGTGGTGGAGTTTGTACGCTCAAACCTGCTGTTTAAATAAACGGGCGCCTGGTTGAGCAACGGGTGTGTAAGATTCGAATAGATCTGGAAAAGAATTATGAACGACCAATATTTGACTGGAAAGAGCAACTATTTTGAAGACTTTGAGGTGGGAACGGTTATCAAGCATTTTCGGGGTAAAACGGTAACCGAAAATGAAGCTGTTACTATTTGCCACATGGTAATGAACACCGCGCAGGGCCATTTTAATGATCACATGGTGGCGCAGGCTTACAAGGCAGGCCTGTCTAACGTAAGCGAATCTCTGGTCTACGGCGGTGTAACCATCTCTATTGTCATCGGTTTGGCGTATCAGGATACCGGCGAGCAAGTCATTCAGGAAGTCGGTATGACCAATCTCAGATTGCTGGGGCCCGTGTTGCACGGCAATACGCTGTACGCTTACACCGAGGTGCTGGAAAAACAAGACACCCAGGAAGACGCGGGTCTGATCACCTTCAGACACTACGGCGTGGATGAGAAGAACAACGTGGTGTTCGAAGGAGACCGCACTGCTTTGGTGCGCAAGCATCCCGCCTACGAGTATTAAAACGCTTTGATAAGCGCCCGGTTTTGCCGCGGCGCTTTTATTCCGGGTGTTCCGTAAAGATTAGGCATTGTAATGTAACGTCTAACAACGCCGCTCGGGGAAAGCGGTTAATGCCGTTTAACTATCTCGATTAAACCAATAAATACCAGGAGTTTCAGCCATGAGTCAATCCAATAAGCCACAACGCCTTCGCCGTTCGCAGCTCGCCGTTCCCGGCGTGAGTGAAAAAATGTTGACCAAAGCCGCCAGCTTGGACGTGGATCACGTTTTCTGTGACCTGGAAGATGCGGTGGCGCCTTCAGCTAAACCCGGTGCCAGGCAAACCATTATCGACGCGCTGAATGGTCTGGATTGGGGTAAGACAGTCCGCTGCGTTCGCGTAAACGATGCCACTACCGAGTGGTGTCACGACGATATTATCGCCATAGTCGAGGGCGCCCGGGAAAATGTCGACACTATTATGCTCACCAAGCCCTTCGATGCATCCGATTTGAAGTTTGCCGACAAGCTGCTGAGCCAACTGGAGAAAAAACTGGGGCTGAAGAAGAAAATCGGTCTTGAGTGTCTGATTGAAGAAGTGGAGGCAATGAAGAACGTATGGGAAATAGCACATAGCTGCGAAAGATTGGAGTGTTTGATTTTCGGTATGGGCGACTATGCGGCTAGCCAGGGGATGTCGGTTAAGGATATAGGTAAAGCTACCTATCCCGGTGACCTGTTCCACTATCCCCGCTATCAGTTGACCATTGCTGCGCGCGCCGCGGGCCTTGATGCGGTTGACGGACCCTATGCAGATTTCAGCAATCCCGAAGGTTATGCCGAGGAGTGCCGCCGCGCGCTCACCATCGGTATGGTGGGCAAATGGGCAATTCACCCCTCGCAAATAGCGCCGGCACTGGAGGTTTTCTCGCCCGACCAGGAAGACGTTGATTTGGCTCGCGAAATGATTGCCGTCTACCGCGAAGCAGAAGCCCAGGGCATTGGTTCCGTTAACCACAAGGGTGCAATGGTGGACGCGGCAACCGCGCGGGTATTCCAAAACATTGTTGATCGAGCCGACCTGATAGGGATGTAAGCCATGACTGCTGCTTCCGAATTCCGTCCCCGCCGGTCTTGCCTGTACATGCCCGGCGCCAATCCCCGGGCGCTGGAAAAAGCCAAAACGCTGGTTGCCGATATGCTGATTCTCGATCTTGAGGATTCGGTGGCGCCCGACGCCAAGGTTGAAGCCAGGGATGTGCTGTCAAGCGCTGTCAACGAGCGGGCCTACGGCTCCCGTGAGGTCGTGATTCGCATTAATGGCCTGGATACCGAGTGGGGTGAGGGCGACCTGCAAATGGCCGTCGCCGCCAAGCCCGACGGTATTTTGGTCCCCAAAGTGACCTCGGGTGACGATGTTGTCGCCATCGACAACGCCTTGACTGGCGCCGGCGCGCCGGAGGATCTTGGACTTTGGGTAATGATCGAGGTGCCTTTGGCCATTCTCAATATCCAGAGTATCGGCGCGGCATCCTCGTCAACGCGGCTGCGCGGTTTTGTGATGGGTACCAATGACTTGGCCAAGGAGTACAACGCGGTGCCGACCCCCGACCGACTGGCGTTCCAGGCGGCTCTGCAGCTGGCAATCGCCTCGGCAAGGGCTTTTGGGCTGGTGGCTATTGATGGCGTGTATAACGACATCAAGAACGAGCAAGGCTTTCGCGCCGAGTGCGAGCAGGGCCGGGTTCTCGGATTTGACGGCAAAACATTGATCCACCCGAGTCAGTTGGAAACCGCCAACGATGTGTTTTCTCCCGACGCCGAGGCGGTTGAGCATGCCAAGGCCGTAATTGAGGCTTTCGGGTTACCCGAAAACCAGGGTCTCGGTGTGATCAAGGTCAACGGAAAGATGGTTGAACTGCTGCATTTGGAGCAGGCGAAGCGCCTGGTCGCCATCAATGATGCGATCAACCAGATGTCCTGACTGCTGGACTTAAAGGCCAGCACATCGGGCAGTTCCATCGCGGGGCTGCCCGGTGAGGACAGCAACTAATCCGCTCTATATAACGGATGGATAGATTTACTCCCCCCAGCTACCTAAGAAACCCACACGTTCAGACCATACTGAATTCTCAGGGGCCTAAAAAAGTCAAAGCCGCTTTGATAGCGGCGAAACTCAACAGCCAGCGACTCGAATTAGAGGCCAGGGATGGCGTTTCCCTGTTGGCTGACTTCGATCGAGCCGGTTTTTCAAATGGCGCTGTTGTCGTGCTGATACACGGTTGGGAAGGGTCGAGCCAATCCGGCTACCAGGTGACAACGGCCGGCCATTTGCTCGGATTGGGTTTTGATGTATTGCGTCTTAACCTGCGTGATCACGGCGGATCACACCACCTCAACCGCGAGCTGTTTAATTCTACGTTGAGCGCCGAGGCGGCTGAAGCAATCGAGAATTTTCTCGAACGACACAGTTACAAGGCGGTTTTTCTGGCCGGCTACTCCCTCGGAGGCAACTTCTCGCTGCGTATCGCCGCGGACCAGAGCGACGATTTGGGCATCAGAGCCGTTGCCGCGGTCTGCGCTCCTGTAGAGCCGTCCAATACCATGGATGCGCTGAATAGCGGCTGGTTTGTGTACGAGAAGTATTTCTTCAGACGCTGGTCCCGATCGCTGAAAACCAAATTGCACCATTTCCCCGACCTAAACTATGGCGATGACCTTAAGCGAGCCAGGACGCTCAACGACCTTAACGATTTTGTGATTCCCAACCACACACCATACAAGGAGCATCATAATTATTTTGCGGCCTATGCGCTGTCGGGTCGACGCCTTGCAAACCTCTCCATGCCGGCCTATATGATCTCATCCGCCGATGACCCCATTGTGCCGGCTGGCGATATTGACAAGATAGCGCCGAACAACAATCTGCATATTGATGTTCAGAAGTACGGCGGCCACTGCGGATTTATTGAAAACCTCCGAGGGGACAGCTGGATCGAAAAGCGCCTGGGCGCTATATTCCTGCAGCATCTGGAAACAAAATAATTTCGGTCAATATGGTTTGTTGACGCGAGAATGCGGCTTATAATAACCGGCGATCAAAACGGAGCGGTAAATAAAGATACCTATAACTGGCGCCGCTCCGGGGTGTTGTCTTGAACGATATGCTAATCTATTAACCTGGCGATGAAATAAATTCGCTGTTTTTTTCATCGCCGCTCAGCAACATCGGGCGCACTTGCGCGTGCGGAAAAATATAATTCTAAAGAGGGCTGCGATAAAACCAGCCGTGAGAGGATCAACCAGAGGGTGTGCTTATGAACTTACTGTCTTCACTTGAAATTTTACAGATCCGCAGGGCGGACGCTTCGAAAACCTGTGTCCGGGCGGTGAATTTGCTTGGCCAGTTGGCGCGCAAATGCGGCGCGACAGTGCTTGTGGCGCCGGATTTCCCCAACGATCCCAGCAGTTTCGAGGGGCGAGACAAACAGGTCTGGCAGCCGGAAGGTGGGCAAACCCCCAGCCAGTGGGCGGCTTCCAATTTGAACCGCCTATTGCTGGTGGCAAATACCAATGACGACCTGGGAGATCTGGTTGCCGAAGACGAAGTGAGTGCCGTTGTGATTGGCATGGATAGCTGGGAGAGTGAAGCTACTCTTTTCGCCCAGTCAGGCCTGGCGGATTTACTTGGTGATCCGGATGACGAACCCCTGGTGCCGGTTGGGCATTATGCGGCCGGAGGTGCCTGTTACGCTGGGTTTTGTGGGCTGTCTGCGGTTTATAACATCATGCAACGCCACGAACGGCATGAAATCGCTTCGGTCAATGGGCTCGCGGCAATCGCATGGATTAACTGGAAAGCGGCCTGCGCGGGCGTTATGGGTAAAGACCTGCACCGGCAGGGCAAGAAGGCGGAATGGCCGGTGATGGAGTGTAAGGATGGTTACGCGGCGTTCGTGTATAACGAGCGGGATTGGCCAAGCGTTGTGGCGATGACTGGTGATGAAAGGCTTAACGCGCCTGAGTTTGAGACGTTTGCCGGGCGCCAGGAAAATCGTGAAGCTTACATGTCCGTTATTCGTGAATGGATGAAGACAAAAACCAAAGCGGAATTGTCGGAGCTGTTCGCCAAGCACGCGATACCCAGCGCTCCGGTTTTGACGCCATCTGACCTTCTCACGGAACCCCTTTATGTCCACCGGAAAGCCTTCATACCCGCCGAAGGGCCGGATGGGAAAACCGTTCAATCAGCAGTGCCACCCCATAGAATAGCCCGGCAGGAGCCCGCCGACTCGGCGCCGCCGAAGAAGGACGTGTTAGAGCATATTACGCCGGCTGGGCCCAACTTGCCGCTCTCTGGTGTGCGGGTGCTGGATATGGGGATTATCACGGCGGGGGCGGGTTCAGGCGGCCTGCTTGCAGACATGGGTGCTGAAGTGTTGAAAATAGAATCGGAGAGGTATCCGGACCCGTTTCGAAAATGGGCGGGCTCCGATGATTCGCCATTTTTCAAATTTAATAACCGGAACAAATATGGGCTGGGTATTGACCTGAAAACAGAAGAGGGTAAGGCGACCTTTTTGAAGCTGGTGGAATCTGCCGACGTTGTGATGGAAAACTACCGTCGCGGCGTACTGGACAGAATGGGTTTCTCGCTTGATGTCTTGCGGAAGGTTAACCCCAGGATAGTTGTGGCTTCAATTTCAGGATGCGGACTGGACGGGCCGGGAAGTGAGAACTCGTCTTTCGGGTCAACCCTTGAAGCCTCCTCAGGATTCGCCGCTTTAACCAGAGATCGCAACGGTAAGCCCTACATTACCGGTAGAAACGTCAACTTTCCCGACCAAACCGTTTGCCTATATGCGGCTGCCGCTATTGCACTGGCGGTTCAAGCCAGCAAAGCCAATAACTGTGCGCTGCATGTAGATACCTCCCAGCGTGATGTAACCATGTACCTGGCCGGTGATGTGATAGAGATGGTTAGTGCGGGCCTGGCGGATGATCCGAATTCCTTGCGTGAAGCGATTCGAGAATACGAGTTGGAGGGAATTTATAAGACCGCTGACGAACGGTATATTGCATTGTCAGTGCCAGAGCTGTCGGCGCTCAATGAGCTTGCCGGGCTGGAAAATATTGACGGCGAGGCTGCGTTGGCTGACTGGGCCAAAGGTCAGAAGGCGTCGGCTATTGAGAAGCTGCTTCGACCGGCCGGAATTGGTGCGGCTAAAGTGCTGATGGGTTCGGAGATGTATGCTCTGGAAACAGTGCAGTCAAATGGCGTGTTTACCCACACTGCCACAGGTAATATGGTGAAGGGGTTTCCGTTCAAGTTGCATAAAGTTCCAGCAAAAATATGGGCAGATGCGCCAATTGTTGGCCAGCATAACGCGCAATTCCTGGGTGAAGAACATCTGACGGTAGGGGAAAGCGGGTAACAACAGGTCCAAGGGGCGGAAAAATAAAATACCTGGACCCAAATCCTGTGCATTAATCTAATATTTGGCGGGTGATTGAGGGTTGCCTTAGTCGCCTTGCTGGTTTGTATTGGCTGACAAGCCAATAGCGCGCAGATTCGTAACACCGAGGGGAATGCGTTGTGGGGCCTGGAAGCCGCATACTTGCTAATAGTATAGCAATTATATATTCTTCGGCGACTCGTCGCGCTGTGCCTTGCCGAGACGACGCCGTCTCTTCAGCTAGGGGGAAAATAAATGACAAAAATAATAATACCGCTGGTCTGGCAGAGAGTCGGCAGTGCTATCCCTGTTCCCAAATTCGTTTAACGCCCTATAGAGGAGTGACACTATGACTTATATGACCGAAGAACGCCAGATGATCAAGGATACGGCTGCGCAATTTACCAATGAAGTCGTGCTGCCACTGGCGTTGGAACTGGATCCGGAGAAGGGTAAGATTCCGCGCTCGTTGATCGAACAAATGGGCGAACTCGGTTTCTTCGCCATTAAGACGCCGGAAGAACACGGCGGCTTGGGGATGGGGTGTTTCGAGTACTGCCTGGTAGCGGAGGAATTGAGCCGCGGCTGGATGAGCGTTGGCAGTATTATCGCCCGCTCTAATATTGATGGCGTCCTGACAATGAAGCCGGAAATCAGGGATCGGATCGTTCCCCGTGCGGTGACCGGCGATTTTTTGAGTTCCTTTGCGCTGTCTGAGCCGGATGTGGGCTCAGACTTGTCCGGGATAAAGTGTCGTGCCGAACAAGACGGTGACTACTATGTGATTACCGGTTCCAAGTACTGGGTGACCTATGCCGACGGTTCCGATGCGATTGTGGTGTTTGCCCGAACCACGCCGCGGGAGGAAAACCCGGACAAACCCTATATGGGCCTGACCGGCTTCCTGATTGAGAAACCCCGTGACGAGCTGCCGGAGAACTGTTCCGGCGCGCCGATTCCGAAAATTGGTTACTTTGGTTGGCATACCTACGAGCTCTCTTTTGACGGTTGCCGGGTTCACAAGGATTACATAGTCGGTGAGAAAGGCAACGCCTTCAAGGAATTGACCAGGGGCCTGGAGGTCCCTAGAGCGCACACCGCCGCTCGCTCGATTGGCGCCGCTCAGGGCGCCTTCGATGTGGCGCTTCAGTACGCCCACGAACGCGTCCAGTTCGGCAAGCCCATCGGTAAATTCCAAGACCTTCGTTTTAAGTTAGCGAGGATGGCGACTGAAATCGAGGCGTCGCGCCAGTTGATGTATAGCGTCTGCGATAAGATCGACAAGGGCGGACGTTGTGACAAGGAGGCGGCAATGGTTAAGTACTATGCCGCGGAAATGTCTGAGCGAGTCACTTCAGACGCACTGCAAATTCTCGGAGGCGCGGGCTATACGCACCACTTCCCGGTGGAGCGATACTGGCGGGATGCGCGACTGACCAAAATCTTCGAAGGCACCTCGGAAATCCAGCTGCGTATCATTTCCGACCAGCTGCTAGATATCTAGTTTTTGCCTGCCCGGAGTTCTTCCGGCAGCGGCAAGGCAGGCAGTCCGGCCGATCGAGTGATGCGCGATCGGCCGGGTAACCGTTTAGCTTCTGAGTTGATCGGCGATAGGCAGTTCGCGAATTCTCTTGCCGGATGCGGCAAATATCGCGTTGCAAAGCGCCGGTGCGAACGGCGGAGTGGGGGGCTCGCCGACGCCGGTGGGCGGCGCGTTGCTGTCCACTACTTCCACTTCAATGTCCAATGGTGAGTCGCTCATTCGCGCCACCTGGTAGTCGTGGAAGTTGCTCTGCTGCGTGGCGCCCTCCTTCATGGTGATCTGACTGCCCAGCGCGTAGCTCAAGCTGTAGATGGAACCCCCCTGGCACTGGTTTTTCACCGAGTCCGTGTTGACGACGGTGCCGGCGTCAATCACCACCCAGGCCTTAATGATATCCAGGTTTCCGGCGTCGCTGACCTCCGCCTCCACTACCGTGGCTACATAGCTTAGGAAACTGAAATGCGCCGCGATACCCATGCCGCGACCCTTGGGCAGCTTGCGTCCCCATCCCGACAGGTCGGCCACCCGCTCTGTTACGTTGCGAAGTCGCCCGGTCTGGTAGGGGTAGATGTTTGCAAGCATCTGATAGGGTTTGAACTCCGGCCCTCTCTCAACCATATTGATAACCCGGTCGGGACCAATTAGCCGGAGTAAATAATCCTTCGGATCCGCGCCCACCTTGTGCGCCATTTCATCGGCAAAGGATTGCACGGCAAAGGCGTGAAAGATGTTATGCACCGAGCGCTTCCAGCCGATGCGCGTTTTGGCCGGGACCGAGGAGCCCATTTCCAGTTGGAAGTTTTCGGTGTCGAACGGCGTTACATGCGCGCCGAGCACCAGCTCGTGGGGCAACGGGTCCGTGGCGCCCGGAATGAATAATGATGCCTGTACCGGGAAGTTAGTGCGATGCTTAAACGCGGTCAGGCCGCCTTTGTCGTCAAGCCCCGCTTCAATCCTTTGCGCGCTGACCGTCTGATAATAACTGTGCTGGATATCATCCTCTCGCGTCCACTGAACGCGGATCGGTAAACCCGTTTCTCGGGCCAGGTACGCGGCTTCGGCAGAAAAGTCCGGCTTCGACTTGCGCCCAAACGCGCCGCCAAGTAGCGTCACATGCACCTTGACGTTGGTTTTGTCGATGCCCAGCATCTGCGAAATCAGGCCTATGTCGGATTGCGGGTTTTGCGTGGTCGACCAGACTTCTACCTTGCCGTCCTTGTAGATTGCCGTGGCGGCGGGCGGCTCCAGCGGCGCCTGGCAAAGGTGGGGAACATAGTAATCGGCCTCCACGCGTTGCGCCGCGTTGGCCAGCGCCGCGTCCGTGTCGCCCTGGGCAAACTTCACGGTCCCGGGATTTCTGACCGACGTTAGCAGGTCCTGCTTGAATGAATCGGAATCATAGGATTGGTTGTCGCCTTTATCCCATTCAATTTTCAGTAGCTTGCTGGCGCGGATAGCGCTCCAGGTATTATCCGCAACCACCGCGACGCCGCCCAGCGGTTGGAAGAAAAGGGGCTGTTTTGGCGCTGGAATTTCCGCGATGCGCCGCACGCCGGGGACCTGCAGCGCTTTTTTTGCGTCGTAGGACTTCACCTTGCCTAACACTACGGGCGGGCGCACAATAACCGCCACCTTGGCGTCTGGTATTCTCACGTCGGCGCCGTATTGCGCGCGGCCTGTGAGTATGTCAGACATGTCAATCGATTTAGGGCCCTTGCCAATATACCGCCATTCGGGTTTTGGCTTAAGAGACAGCTGGCCGGCGGCCGGTGGCGTCTCCTTGGCGGCGGCCACCGCCAGATCGCCATAGCCGATAGTTTTGCCCGAGCTGTGCGTTACCTGATGATTGGACGCCGTGCAGGACGATGGGTCTACGTCCCACTGCTTGGCGGCGGCCTGTATCAACATGGCGCGGGCGCTGGCGCCCATTTGTCTCAGCCGCATCAGGTTAGTCGTAATGCTCTTGGATCCATCGGTATTTTGATCGCCATAGGCCGGGTCGCCCAGTGCCTGTATAACCTTCACCCGGTTCCAGTCGGCATCCATTTCATCGGCGATTATTTGCGCAACCGAAGTGCGAATTTGCTGACCCATTTCGGATCTATGACAGGTGATCTCCACGATGCCGTCGGGCCTCAGGCCCACGAACAGGTTGGCCTGAAGCGCCTTCGGGGAGGGAGCATCCAGCACCCCGGCAAATACATTTTGCGCCGGCAGCAGCTGAAGCCCCAGCACCATGCCGGGGCCCACTGCTGCGGAACCCTTGAGAAATTCCCGTCTATTGATATCCAGATAGTGGTTCATGCGATTTGATCTCCCTGGCTTGTTGCGGCCTGTGCGGTGGAGGTCGCATCGTAGAAATCGGCGCCGGCCAGCGAGCGGGCGGCGGCCTTGACGGCCTTCCTGATGCGGGGATAGGTGCCGCAGCGGCAAATATTGCCGGACATGGCCGCGTCTATATCGTCGTCGCTGGGTGATTTGTTGGTCTTCAGCAAACTGGCGGCCTGCATCATCTGCCCGGACTGGCAGTAACCGCACTGCGGAACCCGTTGTTCCGACCAGGCGCGTTGCACCGGGTGGTCGCCGTTTTCGCTCAAGCCCTCTATAGTGGTAACGCTGGCGCCCTTGATAGCGGACATGGGCGTGACGCAGGAGCGCTGCGCCCGTCCGTCTATGTGAACCGTGCAGGCGCCGCACAGCGCCATGCCGCAGCCATATTTTGTCCCGGTTAAATCGAGCATATCCCGCAAATACCAAAGTAGCGGCATGTCCGGGTCGCCCTTATACCTCTGGGGATAACCATTCACTGTAATATTAATCATCGCGTTGCCCTATCCTTTGTTATGGGTTGTTAGTAAATCTTGTTCGATGTGAACCGAAAAATCGCCGCAAACACCGGATGCGAACTTGACCGTAAAAAGACCCCACTAAACCGAGGATCCGGGGCTCGCATTAATGCACCTGGCGGTAATTTCATCAAAACCTTTCGCGCTGGTTGGCTAATCTCCGCAGGTAGGTTTTCGAATAAGAGGTTTATATTTTTTTAAAGTATAACGCACGCCGGAAAACTTACACAAAAATATCATAAAGCCCGCAATGCACCGTTTGTGGCTGGACATTGCCGATAAACGCGGGCAACATAATGTAACAATTCTTGCTGGCTATCAAGCAAATTAAACCGGATGGCATTTGCGGCCCGGCCAGACCCAAAGCAGATGATGGTAGTTAACCGAGGATACTAGTATGAAGCACGTATTGGGTGCCGTCTTTAGCGGTTGTTTGTTTTTCCTGGCGGGCTGTGCCCACCAGGCTGCTTCCCCTGCCAACTCGGCCGCCGGGCCTGGTGCCGTTGAACAGGTTGAGGGCCCCAGCCTGGATGCCATTTTGGCCATGCGCGGCAGTGAGGTTAAAGCCCGGGATAGCTATCGCCATCCCAGGGAAACCTTGGAGTTCTTTGGCATAAAACCGGGTATGAAAATTGCCGAGCTGTTGCCCGGCCATGGTTGGTACACGCAAATCCTGGCGCCGCTGGTGGGGCCGGAGGGCGCCGTGTACGGCATCTACTACGACGAGGCTACTTGGCGCCAATTTGGCTATAGTGACGAGGTCGTCGCTGAGCGCCTTTCCCATGTGCACGAATTTGCTGAAATGGTTGAAAGCTTCCCTGGTACTGAAGGTGTCACGGCGCAGAGCTATACCTTGAGCAGCATAGATGAGGATCTAAATGGTACGCTCGACGCAGTGTTATTTATTCGGGCATTACACGCGCTACATTATTTCGAGAAGGTTGTCGGAACCAACTCCCTCACCTCAATGATGCAAAGAACCGCGGAGCTGCTAAAACCCGGGGGCATAGTCTGCGTAGTGCAGCACCGAGCTCAGCCGGAACTCAGCGACGACTTGGCGCAGGGCAACAGGGGATATCTGAAGGAGTCCACCGTTATTGACGTGTTTGAAGAAGCTGGCTTCGAGTTGGTCGCCACCAGCGAAATTAACAACAACCCCAAAGACAGGCCATCCGCTGACGAAGTCGTTTGGAGGCTGCCGCCAACCTTGCGCGTCGACCCGGAATTGAAGGAAGAGATGCTAGCCATAGGTGAGTCAGACAGAATTACACTACTGTTTAGAAAGCCCTAGGGTCGATTCCATTAGTGTTAACAGGCCCTAATACGCTTTATGAAAATATGTCTCGGACTTGGTGCTATAACGCTGCAAATTTGGAGGAGTTCGTCAGATGAAAATACCGAATTATAGAATCTGTGTTACGGCTGTTATCGCGTTTTGCGCGCTAGCGCCTCAAAATGTATTCGCCAAGGATCCCAGTGTCGTCAACTACGGACCCGAAGACACGATTGGCGCTGCCAATAATCTGAGTCAAGAAGGTGTAAAGCGGGCGGCAAAGTTGATTAAAACCGGTAAAACCTATGCGCTGGGAATGATAACCGGTTACGACACGCCGGTATTCGGCAACCGCAAATACCAGATCCAGGTCGGTCGCCGCGGCGCCAGGGGAAGCAACAAGGCAAGCGCCACGGCCGACCGCCTGAATACCGATGTCGGTATAGGCACGGGGTTGGATGGTTTAGGCCATGTCGGTGTGGACGGGGTCTATTACAATGGCATCAAGACTGAGGATTTTTTTTCCAAAGACGGTTTGAAAAAGCTCGGAACAGAGCATATTCCGCCGATGGTGACGCGGGGCGTGTTACTGGATTTTGCGAAACTGGCGGGCAAACGGCATCTTGGGGCAAGCACTGCCATCAATAGCAAAGAGATAAAAAAAGCCGCCGCCGAACAGGGTATTGCGATCAGCCGCGGCGATGTCGTTCTGATACACACAGGTTGGAGCGCCATGGCTGAGAAAGACGTGGAAACCTTTATTAAAACGCCCCCGGGGATAGGTGTGGACGGCGCACGCTACCTTGCGGAGCTAGGGGTAGTGGCGGTTGGTTCCGATACGGCCTCGCTCGAAGTGAAGCCTCCCGAGGCCCCCGACACCGTGCAACCGGTGCATGTGCTATTGCTGGCGCGATATGGCGTCTACATTATGGAAAACGTCGTGACGGCCGAACTGGCCGCGGATAACGCCTACGAATTTATGTTTGTGTTGGGCCAGCCCAGATTTCAGGGGTCGGTTCAGGCGGTGATTAACCCTATTGCGATTCGCTAACGGCGGAGACGAGCAAGCAGCAGCGCAGGGCTGCTGCTTTTCCGGGAGGTTGATTGCATTGATACGCCGCGATTAGACGATAGAAAACCCTTCGTTGCTTATCGGCATACCGCGAATCCGCTTGCCTGTCGCGTTATAAATGGCATTGGTCACCGCAGCCGCGATAGGGGGTAACGTAGGTTCTCCCATGCCACTGGAAATAAAGTCGCTTTCCACAAACGCCACCTCGATTTCCGGGTGTTGGTTAATCCTGAGCAGCGGGTACTGGTGAAAATTGGTCTGCTGTGCAGCGCCGTTTTTAAATGTGATACTTTGCTGCGCCATAACGCCAATCCCGTCGATAATAGCGCCCTGCGCCTGTCCTTCCGCACCGCTGAGATTAACCACCGGCCCGCAATCACAGACCGCCCAAACCTTGTGTACCTTAACGCGGTTGCGATCGTCCACGCTGACCTCGGCCACCTCGGCGGCATAAGTGGCGTGGCTGAAGTAGAAGCTCAGACCGAGCCCCCTGCCGGCCGGCATTTCGCGGCCCCAGCCGGCATTTTCCGCGACCTTTTTGATGGTGTTGGCCGCTCTGCCGGTATGGATGGCATTCGGGTCATTCGGCACCGTCCAAACCGGTTCGCCCAAAAAGTCGAGGTAGAATTCCACATGGTCCTTGCCGGCGGCGATGGCCAACTCGTGGATAAAGCTTTGCTCGGCGAAGCCGTGGGTGTTGGCAGTTGGCGCCCGCATCGGCCCGGTGGGGGTTTGCGACGGCACCAGGCTAGTGGTGGTGCGGTAGTGGTCCAGCATGTTTTCGGGAAAAAGCGTCAATCGGGAGCCGGCGTCTCGATTGGGTTTTTCTCCATCCTTGGATGCGGCAATGGTATGGTGGAGCCAGGCATCGACCTTGCCGTCAGCGTTCAGGGAGGCTTTGTAGGCGTTATAACCGGGTGGCCGGAAATAGTCGAAAGCCAGTTCGTCTTCCCGCTTCCACTGAAGCTTAACAGGCGCGCCGACTCGCTTGGAGATCAGCGCTGCCTCGCGCGCGTAGTCGTTCTCGAGGCGGCGACCGAACCCACCGCCACCTCTAATTTGGTGCACCACAACCTTATTCATTGGCAAGCCGAACAGCTTCATCAGGCCAATAAGGATTGCCGGGGGCGTTTGCGAGGGTGCCCAGACCTCCACCGAATCGCCTTTAAAGTGAACGGTACAGTTGTTGGGCTCCAACGGTGAATGAGAGGCAAACGTGGTATGGTAAAAACTTTCTACGATGTTGCCGGATTTGGCGAATACGTCATCCACATTCCCTTTGTCCTTGTCGACAATGGCGCCGGGCTGAGTTGCAAGTTCCTCGGCTTGCCGGGCCATCAGATCGGTATCGTCCGTGGATGCCGTACTCAGGTCCCACTCCACGTGAAGCCTATCTCTTGCTCTGAAAGCTTGCCAGGTGGAATCCGCGACAATGGCGACCCCGGATGACACAAAGTCGCTGACCGGATCATAGGCGGGAATATCCTTGTTGCCTTCGATAACAAATGCATCGACGACCCCCGGCAGCCGTTTTACTTCGTCGAGATTGGCGGACTTCACCCTGCCGCCGAGTGACCTAGATTTGACGAAGGTCGCGTAAAGCATGCCGGGAACGCTGACATCGCTACCGAAAATGGGCTCGCCCGTAACAATCGTGCGGTTGTCCACGCTGGTGATTCGTTTGCCCAACAGGCGGTAGTCGGCAGGATCTTTATAGACGATTGATTTTTCGTCGGGCATCGGCTGTTTGGCGGCGAGCTCCGCCAGTTCTCCGTAACTGAGTTTCCGCCCAGACGCCTGATGAATAACGAATGAATCCGAGGTCGTCAGCTGGTCGGCCGGGGCATCCAGCTCTATCGCGCCGGCCGCGACTAGCATATGACGGGCCATGGCCCCCATTTTGCTTAATTCGGCCTTCCTGCGCAGTATGGATGTAGAGCCACCCGCAAACTGCTGTCCGTAACGGCTAGGATCGATTGTAGAACTCTTGACAGTCACCCGGCTCCAGTCGGCGTCCAGTTCCTCCGCAACGATCATCGGTAGCGATGTCCGGACACCCTGTCCTACCTCAGGGTGGGGCGTAAAGATAATGACCTCGCCTTCGGGATTGATCTGAATATAGTGGTTGAGTTCCAAACCCACCTGGTAAATGGGCGCGGATATCTGGCCGAATGCCGAGGAACTTATTCCCGAGGTGACGCCGATAACCAAGCCGCCGAGGCCGGTCAACAACAGAAATTGACGCCGGTCCAGCGCAACGCTTGCCTCTCCGGGCTCCGGCAGCTCGTGCCGGTTGGGCCCAAAGATTGCTAAGGGGTCTGGGTTGTTCGGTGTGTTTTGGTCGTTCATGGTTACGCTCCCTTGGCCCGGTCTGTTTCCGTAACCTCCAGTTCCGCCTTTTTATTGGCAACGCTCTTGATGGCACCGGCAATACGGTTATAGGTTCCGCACCGGCACAGATTTCCGGATAACGCGGTTTTGATATCGTCGTCGGTCGGTTTGGGGGTTCGCTCCAGCAACGCGGTGGCGCTCATGAGTTGGCCGGCCTGACAATAGCCGCACTGGGGCACATCGTAATCGACCCAGGCCTGTTGCAGATCGCTCAGGGTGCCATCTTTGGCGGCCAGGCCTTCGATAGTGGTGATTATCACGCCCTGCAATGCGCCTACCGGCAGTTGGCAGGCTCTAGCGGGATTGCCGTCTACATGCACCGTGCAAGCGCCGCATTGCGCGATTCCGCACCCGTATTTGGTACCTACTAACCCCAGCGTATCTCTCAGCGCCCACAGCAAAGGGGTTTCCGGGTCAATATCCCCGAGGGATTTAACCTCTCCGTTAATATTCAATGTGATCATTGTTTACCTGCCCATTATCGAATTGGTTTAAGCTTGATCAGACATCTGCCGGGGCTTTTTGATCCCTGGTTGAAGACCGGCTTACCGGCTCCGGCGGCAGGCGGAAACGCCTTACCCCTGCAACCCGCTCGGTTACATTATACTTCCTATCTCTGCCGCCATGAACAACATTTGGCGGGCAGCGGCGGCTATCGCCGATGCGACGCGAACAGACTATTCGTTGGCCGCTAACATCGGCCTGAGTGTAGGTCGGCCCATCACGCTCGACTCATAATCGGTGCGGATTTTCAGCAACAGATCGCCGATAACGGTGCAGTTTCTGATCATCTCGATTTTCGGCCAGGTGCTTTTCTCTCCCAGTCGAAAGAGTTCCGCCGCCTCCGATTCGGTAATCGCTGACAGGCCATACAGATAGTGCTTTGGCCGCAATTTGGCCGCAATGGTGACATCACCGGTATAGTTTTGCCCCACAACCGACTGGATAAGCCCCAGCATGTGCTCGATATCCTTATTGGGGATATAGCGATGCACCAGCTGATAATTCATATCGATCATCGCCTTGACGGCGTGGTTTGAATACCGATACAGCGTGCTGATCAGGCCTGTGTCTCCCTTGGGGTCGGTCATCAGCGGCACCGCCACCGGGTTGGCTTGACTGGCGATGAAGTAATTTACGCCATAGAGCCGCGCCAGGCGCTTTGAGGGAAGGTCGTCGGTGATCGAGCCGTCTATCCACTTGCGCTGCGACAGGTATTCGACGGTTTCACCTTTCGAATTTTTGCACATCAGCTTTCTGGGCGGGTAAACACCCGGCACCGCGCAGGATGCCAGCACCGCTGATCGCACCAATATGTTAGGTGATGTGGTGGCGTTTAGCAGGCGCGACGTCTGATGCTTTTCCGAGGGGGCCACGCTGATATTGATATAGCGCCCGGAGATTTCATAGGCCTCCTGGAACGTGATGTCGGGAATAAAGGCATTAACCGCCTCTTCGACGGTCCGCACGCCTACGCCCCTGAATTTCGAAATGTAATCTATTTTCTTGGTTCGCCGAATCATCGGCGATTGATTGATGCCCACACCCCCTCGGTTAACATCGATGATGCTGCGGATCTGTTTATCGTCATTGCAGCCAAGCATACCGGCCACCACTGCGCCGGCGCTGGAACCCGATATGCAATCGGGAAGTAAATCCTGCTCGAACAGCGCATGTACCACGCCTAAATGGAAAAAGCCCAGACTGCCGGCTCCGCTGAGCATCAGTGCCGGGCGCCCGTAGCAGTGGCTCGCGCGTCGGAAAAAGTCCAGCCGTTCTTCAAAGCTCATACGCTCGTCGTCCACATTGGCCAGATAATGCAATGCATCGACGATCTCGCCGATGTAGTCGTGAATTAGATTCTTGGTTCCGTATCTCGCCCGTCGATAAAGTGCGGGATTGCCCATGGAGCCGATGTTGCCGTGTATCCCCTCATTCAGCGTAAAGAGCAGGCCCTCGGCGTCTTCCGCTTCCCTCAGCTCAACCAGCCGACCCAACCGCTTGCGGATGGATTCATTGTCGTAGAGCGACGATCTCTCCTGGGATTTCCACAGTTCCATGCCGTTAGCCTTGTCGTAGGCAATTGCCGCTTCTTTCCATTCTTCATAGGATTTTGCGTCGTCTAGATTCTTTTTATGTTGATTTCTAAGCAGTTCTACAGGCATTTTTCATCCTAGCTTTAGTTTGAATGTCAATTGTCATCTGTGGTTGCCTAAATTAACCGCGGCCCGTCTGCTTAGGCGGCGGTGTGTCCGGCGCATTATCCGTCTGCACTGCTCTCCCATTGAGTATGAATCTGATCGTCAAGTATCAGTTCTTTGAAGCTTTTGCCGGTGTTTCCGGGACGCTTGCCAGCGGGCGCGGAACACTGAATCCATGTGACGCCAGCCGCCCAAACGCCTGAAATTGCACACCGACTGGACACAACTTGCGTGACTGTACTATAGTCCATTTACTTGCTACTTATCAAGCAACTTATATTTGCGTATTTGCGGCAACAAAGTCCCGCTTACTGGCGTTCATGCCAACGGTAATCAACAGTGCCGGAAACGCCATTGTCCCCCGGGGGAATTTAGTATGATCATAAGTGAAACAAGTCGCAGCCATGGTAACCACGAATAAGCCCGAATCACGGCGTACCCAGCGGGAGCGGCGCGATGAAGCCGAACAAGGGTTGCTCAACGCGGCTGTATCACTTATTTCCGAACAGGGCATCGCCAAGACTTCGCTGGCTCAGATCGGCGAGCGAGCCGGCTACAGCAGGGGGCTTGTTAACTATCACTTCCGAACCAAAGATGCGCTTCTCGAAAAACTCGTGGCCGTTTGCGAGAACTATTTTAGAGCAGAATTGGATGAAGTTCCTGAAAGTAATGGTCTGGATAGCGTATTGAATTACGTCGAGACGTACCTGCGAGTCTGCCTGTCACCGAAAACCTATGCGCCGGCGATGATCGTAATGTGGGGTGCTGCATTACCGGCGTCGGCGCATAGGTTTTCGGTGACAGGCAGACTCGCAGGTACGTCTCGACGTAATTCAATACGCTATCCAGACCATTACTTTCAGGAACTTCA
>JANQKW010000011.1 GCA_028280905.1 Porticoccaceae bacterium | reverse complement strand
GAAAAGGCGCGAGCCTAGCCCTGGGTCGATCACCCGGTGGCCTCGTTCAAATCCGCCCGACCCCGGTCGCAATCGATCGGAACCGGTGGTCGCAATAATTCGGAAACAGTGGTCAGGATCGCCCGGAATGCGCAGTTTGTTTCAACATAGATGTATTATTGTTATTTATGATTCACTTCACAAAAGGTATAATCTCTTTTATAGGTGAGTTTTACTTGTTTATAGGAGAGGCAAATGTTTGCCCGATTGCCGTCTTCTTCGGCGCTGAAAACATTTGAGTCGGCCGCGCGACTCGGGAGCTTTAAGGCGGCTGCCGAGGAGCTGGCGGTCTCGGCCACAGCGGTGTCACACCAGATACGTGCTATGGAAGATCAGTTGGGCGTGGCACTGTTTGTGCGGAAAACGCGGAGGATCGAGCTCACGACAGCTGGGGCGGCATTGGCGCCAATCTTAACGCGCGCCTTCCTGGACATTCGCAATGCATTGGAAGTCGTGGTGTCAGAAGAAGCGGTAATCCGCATATCCACAACACCTTCGTTCGCGACATTGTGGCTGGTGCCGAGGTTGCTGGATTTCTATTCGAAGTATCCGAAGTACAGTGTGCAGCTGGATACGACCACCCGTGCCGTCAATCTCAAGCAAGACCGGCATGTAGACATCGCGATCCGTTACGGCGTTAGCTTGCACGAGGACCTGGACGCAACGCCGTTATTTAAGGAGACATTTGGTGCTTATGCGTCCCCAGTGCTGCTTGACCGGGAGGAACCTTGTGGTGGTTACACCCTGATTGAAACAGCCTGGCAGCAAAAAATACTGGCGGATATCGGCTGGCTGAACTGGTTGGAAAAAGCCGGTTTGGATATTAGCGATCCAACTATTGTTTCGTTTGATGAAGAAGAGCACGTCCTACAAGCAGCTATGGCTGGCAAAGGATTGGCGCTGGCCAGTTCGGTTCTTGTTGAGGATCTGCTGCAACGAAATTTATTGGTGCCTTATCGTGGTGAGATACAACAGCCAGGTGCCGGCTACACGGCGCTTTGCCGTCCTGAGCAGCGGCAAGCGCGAAAAGTAGAGGCATTTTTATCCTGGTTAACTGAAGACCACCTTACGCTATAAATTTTTGCTGGTGAAGCAGTGAGGCAATCCACCTTATGCAGCTAAACACCGCCCAGCACATTTCTTACTAGCACATTTCGTAAATGCTACGTTAGGCTATTCTTCTATGCATTGCGCTGAATGTTTCGAAAGGTTCTATGGCATTCTCAGGTGCCAATTTCTGAATATTAACCCCAGCACCAGGTTGACCATTTTCGAAGAAGTTGTAAGTCCAACGATAATCGAAGCCCGAAGACGCGGCCTCGTGTCTGTCTGCGGCAATCACAATATCGGTGATGCCAGCAAACCGCGCGGCCATATAGCACAAAGCGCATGGCTCGCCTGATGCGTATAGAGTTGCCCCTGATAGATTTGTTGAACCAACATTTTCACAAGCTTGGCGGATAGCCATAATCTCTGCATGGGCGGTAGGGTCACAAGATTTACTCACTTCATTGACACCCTGCCCTAATACTTGGCCATCTTTGGTGACGACTAGGGACGAAAATGGGATTCCACCTTTTTTGACGTGATCAAGCGATAGCTGGACTGTATCTCTCATCAACCGAATATCTTTATTGCTCATGGCCCTGCCTTGTTCTCGAATTACGAAGATAATGTTGCATCCTGGGAATGCTAAGTAACAGCCAGAGTCCGAACTACACATTCAGTCCCTGGCACGAAAATTTATAGTTTTTAGGCATTGGCCAATTCTGTTGCGAGTTCAGCCGCTGTTTTGTGAGCACTCGCTACAGATTGCCTGTGCCGGTCATCGTTGAATTCCTGGTATTCCGCTTTGATTTCGTGGAAGGTTTCAACACCCAAATAGTGGCTAACGGTTTGGACATGAGGGCCAAGGTGATTCATTTTTTCTCGAATGCCACCGATCTCAAAGCCGAATTCGCCACTGGACGTAATCAACACCAGCGTTTTGCCGGACATGATTGGCTCTAATGGAAAATCGCCGCGTGCTAGGTCGAAAGTGAATGTTTTGTGGATACGGATCACTTGGTCAAACCATGCCTTCAGGGCTGCCGGCATGCCGTAGTTATACATCGAGGAAGACATGACAATGATATCCGCTTGATCCAATTCATCGATCAAAGTGTCAGATAACGACAACAACTCTTTTTGCTCATCCGTTTTAGCTTCGTCAGGTGTAAAGACGGCTGCAATCCAATCCTGGCTAATGAAGTCTGGCGGGTTAACTCCTACATCCCGATGAATAATTTTATCTTCGGGGTTGTTTTCCTTCCATTGATCGATGAACGTTGCAGCAACAGACTTTGAAATGGAATTGTAGTCTGGCACTGAATTTGTGGTTTTGCGCGCACTAGCGTCAATATGCAGTATAGTTTTCATTTGTTTTCTTCTTTCTAGTTAAGTTGATTTCAAGGGACCTTAGAGGCATGAGCGATCGGCGCGATCCGCAGCCTCGCTCCGGAATTCACATATTTCGCGAGGGACCAAGCATTTCGAAAACATGGTCGCCAAGCACATAGTCGCCTCGGTAGCCGGCTCTTGAGATCGTTTGCGCGGCCGCCATATCGAAAAGCCCATCCACCAGGTATTGCTTATCGATATGCACCATCACGACCTGTCCCAGCACCATGAAGGTATCGAGCTCTTTCCCGCTGTAGTCCTTCAACCTTTTGACTTCGATCGCTCTGCATTCCAGGGAAGCCGGACTCGATGCCACTCGTGATGGGGCGACTAACGTCGAAGGCGCTGACTCAATATTGGCCAAGTCAAACTCGTCAATCTCCCGCGCGACTTCCGCGCTGGTTTCGTTCATTTTTGAAGAGAGCGGCATTGTCGCCAGATTGCAGGTGAACTCGCCGGTTTCCTGGATATTCCGAACGCTGTCTTTTGCTCCTTCGCTGGCGAACATCACTAGCGGTGGCTTGGAGTTCACCAAATTGAAGAAGCTATATGGGGCGAGGTTTCGATTGCCTTTTTTGGCGACAGTTGACACCCAGCAAATAGGTCGCGGCGCTACAATGGCCTTCAGCGGGTCATGTGAGAGCCGATGTCCTTCGGCGGTTTCGTAGCTATGAAATCGAGTCATGTTGTTACTTTCCGCTCATCTTTGCCAGTCAATGGGTTGTTAGTGATAGATGATATTTTCTTTATTATAAGGTCTATAACAAGCGGTATATCTTCACCTATAGATGAGTTTAAGTTATCTTATATGAAGGAGGGGTTATTGAGATTGAGTGAACAGCCCGACGC
>JANQKW010000379.1 GCA_028280905.1 Porticoccaceae bacterium | reverse complement strand
ACTGGTGGCGCCGCGGCTGGACAGGGCGAATACCGAAGCGCCTCTGGCGCTGGCTTTGTGAAACGCATCGGCGTGGATGGATATAAACAGGTCCGCCCGGCGCTCGCGCGCCAGTTCGGTTCTGCGGCGCAATGGAATATAGTAGTCTCCACTGCGCAGCAGCGTGGCGCGATAGCCGGGCGTGGCGTCGATAATCCGTTTCAGCTCGCGGCTGATCGCGAGCACTACATGCTTTTCCATAATCCGCCTGGGGCCCAGGGCGCCGGGATCCTCGCCGCCGTGGCCGGCGTCAATGGCGATAACGATATCGCGCCGCCCCTGGTCTCCCACCAGGTCTTCAAGCGTCTTGACCGTCTCGGTTTTGGCGTCATACAAATCCACCACCAGCCGGTGGCCGTACTGCTCGTTTTTACTTAATGCGAAGCTGCGGGGTTTAACCGACTCCCGCAAATCCAGCACAATCCGCAGATTGCGCTTGTCCTTCACCGCGCTGCGAATCGCGCTTACCGGGGTTTTGGCCAGATCCAACTGCGCCAGGCCGGCCAGCAGTTGGGTATCCTGCACGTCGATAACCAGTCGGCTGGGAGAAGAGAGCGGGAACACCTTGTGCTCCACCGGCTCACTGAGGTCGAAAACAAAGCGGGTATGATCCGGCGCCCGCCACAAGCGGATGCTTTTAATAGTGGCAGCGTCGGCTCTGGCTGCCCAGGTAAACTGAAGACCGGTCGCGGCCAAGAAAGCAACCAGAACAAAAACTGCCCCACCAGGTAACCTTGTTATTTTCACTCTCCTTGGGACTCTTGTCCCCGACTGATATCGAGCGCCGCTAGCAGATTATCCCCTATCGGCGTGCAGGATTCTAATAGCAGTCTGCGTCCGTTACCCGCTACCGCTATCCTGACAGCTATATCAGCCGCTGGCAATATACCCGTGCCGCGCTCGGGCCACTCAACCACGCAGTAATTCCCCCGGGCGGACTGTTCGTCTTCCAGATAATCGCGGATTCCCATATATTCCAGTTCCTCCGGATCAGACATCCGGTACAGGTCAAAATGATACAACCTGTATTTACCCAGGTCATAGGGCTCAACCAGGGTGTAGGTGGGGCTCTTTACCGCTCCATTGTGCCCCAGTGCCGCCAGAATGCCGCGGCACAGAGTCGTTTTACCGGCGCCCAACTCGCCTTCCAGGAACACCAGCGCCCGCCGCTGGCCGGCGAGGGCGCGACCCATCGCCTTCCCGCATCTCACCATGGCGTCCTCACCAATAACGTCAAAGGGCTCTGAACGGGACAATGCTAATTTCCGTTTACCAGCTTTTTCAAAGGGCTGAACAGATCCGTCGCCAAGAGCCCGCGTTCATATTTTTTGCCGGCCCGGTCCGCGGCGGCACTGTGCAGGCACACCGCCGCGGCCAGCGCCGTGCCCGGCGGCAGCCCCTGGGCGACCAAGCCACCGACGATGCCGCTCAATACATCCCCCATACCGCCGGTTGCCATCCCCGGGTTGCCGGCATCGCAGACGCCGATGGTGTTATCCGAGGGGCTGAAAACCAAAGAGCCTGCCCCCTTCAGCATCACCGGGCAGCCAAACGCATTGTGCAGCGCCTCGACGGCGGCAAAGCGATCTGCCTGGATCTCCCCTGTTGTGGTGTCCAGCAACCTTGCCGCCTCCCCCGGGTGGGGCGTCATTAACCAGTGTGGCTGACCCGCAATGCCTTTGGCCGCCACCAGGTTCAGCCCATCCGCATCCAGCACCATCGGCAGGCCGCTGTCGATAGCGTTTTGCAGCAACTGTTCCGACCAGGCCGAGCGGCCCAGCCCCGGTCCCACCACCAAAACGGAGGCCGATTCCAGCAGCGGCTCCAGGTCCTGGCCATTGTCCACCGCGCGCACCATCAACTCCGGTCGTCTGCCCAGCAATGCCGGCACATGCTGCTCCCGGGTGGCAACACTGACCAGCCCGGCGCCCACCCGCAGGGCGGCTTCCGCCGCCATGGCCACCGCGCCGCCAAATCCGCTGTCGCCGCCAATCACCAGTACATGGCCGAAGTTGCCCTTGTGGCTATGGCGCGGCCGGGGACCAAGCCAGCCAGCGAAATCCGCAACGCCGATGCGCCTTACCCGGCTATCGATTTCGGGGAAGATATCCTGCGGCACCTCCAGGTCGGCGTAGATCACCTCACCACACACGTCCGGGCCACGGCCGGTAAACAAGCCCCGCTTCAGTCCGATAAAGGTGACCGTAACGTCAGCGTTGACGACTTCGCCAAGCGCCGCTCCGGTATCCGCAGAAAGCCCGGAGGGTATATCCGCCGCCAACACCGGCAGGCGACAACCGTCAATCAGGCGAATGGCCTGGGCGTAGGGCTGTCGCACTGCACCGTTCAGCCCGGTACCCAGCATAGCGTCGACAATGACGCCCTGGTAAAGATCCACGCAGTCGCTGAAACCAACAATAGTCACTCCGACATCCAGCGCGTATCGATAGGCGAGCAGCGCGTCGCCTTTCAGCTTCTCCGGCGCCACCAGATGCACAACTCGCACTTCCCGGTGCTGCTGCTGCGCCAGCGCGGCGATAATATAGCCGTCACCGCCATTGTTGCCGGCGCCGCAAAAAACCGTAATCGGCTCATCCGGCCAGCGGGAAACAAGCGCGTTAAACGCGGCGCGGCCGGCTCGCTTCATCAGCGTGATGCCGGGAATATCCCGCTCCTCGATCGCCAGGCGGTCCAGTTCACGTACTTGGGAAGCATTGTATAGGGTCTTTGGAAGCCCGGCGCTTGTCATCGTTATTCCTCGGTAAATCTGGCAAAATTATACGCTAAATGACCGCAAACACAGACTACCGGCAACTCGCCTCTGATATCAAACGCTGGGCTAGCCGGCTTGGCTTCCAGCAGACCGCGATTACCGATATCAATTTGGAGACAGCCGGGCGGCGGCTGCAGCAATGGCTGGCCAACAGCTACCAGGGCACCATGGGCTGGATGGCCGAACACGGCGACAAGCGTTTTAAACCGGAGCAACTGCTGCCCGGCACGCTTCGCGTCATCGACCAAAGCCAGGGGCCCTATTGAGAACTGATGTGGTAGACATCCCTTGAGGCCTAGGTTGCATCAGCCTATAGTGCCTCTTATTTTGGCATCTGCTGTAAAGCGGGGCAACAAGTGGCCTAAATTCTGAGCCTATCCATGTGACAGATTGAATGGGGTGCCGATTTTCGATTCAAACGGTTTATGACCTTAACTAACGTCTTAACCGCTCAGCAACCTGTCCATCGCCCCATCTGTTTTGTCACATTTATATCTTTCAGCGTTGACCGTCAGCGAAAACTTAGATACGGTGGAGCATCCAAAACAGGTATGAAGCATGGAATTTCCACTATTATACCTCGTGAATGAGTATATATGGCATGTATTTATTTGAAAACAGAATGTCGATGTGCTATAACTTTCAAGTCGATTATGTTATTTTTAGAATTTTTCCTTGTCCTTTTCATCTAGGATTTGCGTCAATTACAACAGTTCTAAGAGTCACACGTAAAACTAACATAAATCTATCTCCTAACAAACAGAAATCTCTGAGTTACTGTTTCTTATGAGAAGAATTTAGGATTATGTTCAAATTTTGCTGTGCGCTTTGCCTACATGGAAAAGACTTTGTCTGTTTGTGGCACTTTTTGTTGTATACACTGCCGCCTTTCGAATTTCGCCTTACTTTAGTTTATTTCAGTCGGTGACTGTTTCCATGGTAACCTTTTTACATGTAGGAAACACGCGATATAATCAATGTTCCTACAACAGATTTTGACTGTTTTATCACCATAAGGGCACAAATAGTCCTGTGCCAATATATTGGCCTCGAAGATCAAATTTTCGATCCCAGCGGTTTGAAAGCTGAATTGAAATCTTTGTCTATATGACCTTCGCATAGATTGTTGACTTTCCTGGCACCCATTGGCGGCCAGGACATAAATACCCACATTCTCCTATTTTCCACCTCAGTGGAAAACTCTGGAAAATGTTGAGAGCGTAGGCAAGTTTATTCAATTAATGTGGCAGTTTTTTTGGCCTCCGAAGGGAGCCAGGAGAACCAACGATCTAGCCAAAGGCGTTTATAGGCCCACCAATGCTATCTTT
>JANQKW010000329.1 GCA_028280905.1 Porticoccaceae bacterium | reverse complement strand
GCCAAATTGTCGGGGGTGTCGCGAGGACTGTTTGAGCGCTAGCGAGTTACCGCAGCGCCGGCAATTTGGCAAACTTAACGGCCGGTCACGGATAAACCTCCCCTGGCGGGACGGGAATAGTAGCACTAATCTCAATATCGGTTTCGCTAAATGACGAACGCATAGTTTGCAGGCGGCTCCGGTTATGGGGTTCCGGTTGCGATGGCCTGCTTGATGTCGCCGGGTCGGCGAAGCATTTTGTCGATATCGCTGATATGCGTCGCTTCCTCGGCGATCAGCCGGCGGGCATACTCCTCAAGCGTTACCGAACCGGATGCTTCAGCCAGGCTCAGCAGTTGTTTGTACTTGTCCACGCCCTTGATTTCAAACTCCATGGATTCCATTAGAATTTCGTTCATGTCGTGCTTGTGGGTTTCGAGCAACTCGCCGATTTTCAGCGTGGGGTGACCGCCGAGCGCGGTAATCATCTCGCCGGCTTCGGTAGCGTGCCTGAGCGTCTCGTCGGCCGCGCCGCGAAACCAGCTGACCACCGGTATTCGGCTAAAACCGAACACCATAAAGGAATAGTGTGTGTAGCGAACCACGCCGGCCAGCTCATGTTCCAGAATGTCGTTGAGTTTAGCGATAACGTCTTCTTTGTTGGCAATTTCCGGTATCACGTTGCACCTCCGGGATAAGTTGTGTGGATTTATTAACCCGGCCAGGGTTAACAGGATGCACGGCTGCATCGCCAAGAGCCAAAGTGCTCTTGCGAGCCCGCTTAAATCAAGGGATTCCGCGCAATTCCGCAGATTTAGGCGGGCGACAGACAAAATCGTTAGAACAACTATTTTGTCGCCTGGTTAATAGTATAGTCCAGGCGGTGAGCCCGTGTCCCGGAGCGGAGAGAAGCCGGCGCAATCTCTGCACCTGGCTTAAGAAAACTTTTAGCGCGGTAAGTTTTTGCTATTTGTTAAAACGGTAATTATGATACACGAGCTACTGTCTTTGATAATAAATTCATCTTGGGGGTGGAATAATGAGATGTCGTGGGCACAGGGTTCAAAACGCTATTCTTTGGTTGCCGTTGGTTGCGCTGCTCGGGTGTAGTGACTCGGTCGAGGAACCGTCACAGAGTCAGGCGCCCGAGGCGGCCGATTACCAGAAAGGCACCCCCGAACATATCCGTCAGGTTACCGCGGCGATTGACGCGGATGCGCTGAGAAACGCCGATGAGAATCAAGGCGATTGGCTCACCTATGGGCGCAACTACCAGGAAGACCGCTATTCGGAACTGGACCAGATAAGTAAAGACAATCTCGATCAGCTGGGGTTGGCGTGGACCATTGACCTGGGCACCAAACGGGGTATCCAGGCGACCCCGCTGGTGGTCGATGGCATTATGTTTCTCTCCGGCCCCTGGTCGGTTGTTTATGCGGTGGACGTGCGCAAGGGCGAGCTGATTTGGACCTATGACCCCCAGGTGGATCGCGATCGCGCGCCGATATTTTGCTGCGGCGTGGTTAACCGCGGGCTGGCGATTTACAAGGGCGCCATATTCATTGGCACCCTGGATGGGCGGCTGGTATCGATAGATGCCGCCACCGGCACCAAAAACTGGGAATCCCTGACCATAGATCTGGAAAGCGATCTATCAATTACCGGGGCCCCGCGCATCGCCGATGGCAAGGTATTGATCGGCAACGGCGGTTCGGAATATACAGCCCGCGGCTATGTCAGCGCCTATGATGCGGAAACCGGCGAGCTCGCCTGGCGGTTTTATACCGTCCCCGGAAATCCCGCGGAGCCGTTCGAACATCCCGACCTGGAGGACGCGGCCAAGACCTGGACCGGCGAATGGTGGAAGCTCGGTGGCGGCGGCACTGCCTGGGATGCGATCACCCACGATCCCGAACTCAACCTGGTGTATATCGGCGTGGGCAATGGCAGCCCGTGGAACCGTTTGAGGAGAAGCCCGGACGGCGGCGATAATCTTTACCTGTCCAGCATAGTCGCGGTCAACGCGAGCACCGGGGAGTATGTGTGGCATTATCAGACCACCCCGGGCGATACTTGGGACTATACGGCAACCCAGCATATTCTCCAGGCCGATATCGAAATTGACGGCGCCCTGCGCAAAGTGCTGATGCAGGCGCCGAAAAACGGCTTTTTTTATGTGATCGACAGGGAAACCGGTGAATTTATCGACGCCGAACCCTTCGCCTATGTCAGCTGGGCCGAGGGCATCGACGACAATGGGCGTCCGATTGAGGCCGAGGGCGCCCGTTACGAGGACGGCAGGCAGCACTGGATTGCTCCCAGCTCATTCGGCGCCCACAACTGGATGCCCATGTCGTACAACCGTAAAACAGGTTTGGTCTATATCCCCGCGGTTGAACAGATCGGTTCCTATATGTATGAGCCCCACCTCCCCAACTTTTCACGAGAGTTGGCCAACGGCGGCAATGGCGGCACCACCAGCACCGGATATAGGTTGTATGCCGACACCGTACACGACACTAACCCGGCCGCGCCCAAGCCGGGCAAGGAATATGGCCGTTTGATCGCCTATGATCCGGTGAAGCAGTCGTTGGTGTGGGAAGTTAAGCAGCCGTGGTTCTATAACAGCGGCTTGCTCACCACCAGCAACGGGCTGCTGTTTCAAGGCGATGCCGAGGGCATGTTCTCAGTGCGGGATATCGACAATGGTAAAGCGCTGTGGCAATTCGATGTGCGCAGCGGCGCTATCGGCTCGCCCATCACCTACCTGGTGGACGGTGAACAATACGTGACTATCGCGGTCGGCTGGGGCGGTGGTCGAGGGCAAGCCACCAAGTTGGTTGACAGGGTTCACCCGGGAACTATTTACACCTTCAAACTGGGCGGTAATGCGCCCGCGCCAGAAAAACTGCCGCCTATAGAGAGGCCGTTGGTTGCGCTTACCACAGAAGCCGAGCCCGTGGATATCGGGCGGGGCTGGAACCTCTATGTTCAGCACTGTGCTACCTGTCACGGCAGGCCGGGGACCGGTGGCGGCGCGTTGCCGGATTTGGCCAGGTCAAGTGAGGGTATTTACCAGATTCTGGACCAGATTGTCCTGCAGGGCGTTTTCGCGTCACAGGGTATGCCCAATTTCGGTGATAAGTTGAGCGCGGACGAACTGCAGCAGATCAAGGACTATTTGCTCTATACCGCCGAAGCGTTTCGCACCGGTGTCGATCCCGCTGAATACAATGCAAAACTGGCGGAGATGCAGCGGCTGGCGGACCTGCCGCTGCTGAAAGGCGGCTAGAAGCTGGGGTCAGAACACAATGGCGTTTACTTACGCCTTGTCAATCCCACGAAAGTAGGCATCCAGAAAGTAGCGCTATTTTAAAGTGCTGGGTTCCTACTTCGGCAATTGCTCATACATCGCTTAAAGCGCCATCCCATCTTCGTCAAACGCGAAGCCCTTCAGAGGTTGTTATATTCCCAAAATTTTATAATCAATTCTGCTGATCTTTATGGTGCTATACATAGCAGCTTGCTTTATTCACGCCGGTCTCGAATATATAGATTCCTGAACCCTTTTCCCATAATCCCTCGTTTTAAAGAACCGATATAGGTGCAGTATAGGAATCAAAATTAAAAATATTTTTAAAGAATATTTATGCTTAGTTGATATTTTATAGATGTTCAAGAGATACACTAAGTTGAGTATACCCGTTAGATATGTTGTCGCTTATAGTCGTCTAGCAATTGAAACCCCACAAGGTTTGATCCTTATCTCGATTGGTAGATACATAAGCGTTCCCTTCATCACTACAGGGAGTCAAGTTTTAAACAGAATGTTAAACGGAGATAACATAATGATTAACAAGACCTCAGTCTCAGTTTCGGCTTCTCTCTTTACTACGTTGATACTAACCCAATGCGATATGGAACCCGCTCATATCGCGGATCCGGTTTTGGCTCAAATTGGACAACAAAATCTTTTCTACGGAACTTACATCAGCAGGGGGTTAACTGAAGACTTTTACAGTAATTTGTGGACTATTTGGGAGCCTGAGTTACGTGATATAGCGGCGAATCTCACGCCTGAACAAAGACGCGAAATGGCTTTCGATCGATATGGTTGGGTTGAGGCAACTTATCCCAATGATAATATGCCTTTTGGATACAGAATTGATGAAGAAGGGAATGTGTATCTCAATTGCCTGCAATGCCATGGAGGAGAAATCAACGGTGTTTCCTATGTTGGTGTTGGCAACAACAAACTCGATCTGCAAACTATTTCTGAAGATTCAGCGATATTGCTAGCCGCTATGCAGGGAATAGAATTAACCCGTCCGGTCACCAGCTTCCTTCCATTTAATCACTCAGTGGGAGTTCCGGCGGGGTTTAACTACTCCGCATTACTGCTTCAGAATCGAGATTTGGATCTCAACCTTATTGAAGAGCCGGTTGACATCGGAGAGTTTGATGCGGGTGATACTGATGTCCCGCCGTGGTGGGGGGTGAAATATAAAGAGCGGCTATATTACGACGGATTCGCCGACTCTTCTCCCCGGTCTGTTATGCAACTTCTAATGGTCCTGAATAATCCCGTAGAAATTATTACAGAGGCGGAAAGTGATTTCGAAAATATCTATGAGTATATTAATTCTATTGAAGCTCCCGCTTATCCAGGTCCGATCGACTTTGAACTTGCCCTAGAGGGAAAAAAATATTTCAATGAAACATGTTCCGGATGTCATGGGCGTTACGATAATTTTTCCGCGTTCCCCTCCGTGTCAGTACCTGTCGCAGTCGTGGGCACAGACGGTAAAAGGCTGGCGGGTTTTACCCGGGAGTTTCGGCAATACTACGCAGATAGTTGGTTTGGGTACTACGGCGAATCAGACATTTGGTTGGAACCGGAGGGCTACATAGCACCACCGTTAGTGGGCATTTGGGCCAGCGCACCCTATTTCCACAATGGTTCTGTGCCTACACTGCACGACGTTCTTTTTTCGGAAGAAAGACCCGATGTTTGGGAACTCGATAAATCGGATGAAGAAAATTACGATTTTGCTAAACTGGGCGTTAGATATATTAGTCACGACAGCGTCCCGGAAAGGGAGTATCTGTATCTTCAACGAAGGATTTTTGACTCTTTTCAGCCTGGAAAGTCAAACGGCGGTCATACGTTTGCCGGTGCGCTTACTTACGGTCAAAAAATCGCGATTATGGAGTACCTGAAAACGCTATAGCTCCGCCATCTACTTGCTGAGGCCGCTCTAGCTCTACAAATTAGTCAATCAACTCCGAGGTTAGAAAGCGATTAATCATCGCGACGATTTCCTCGGTTGTATGGGGTGAAACTATGTCACCGGCCAGTACGTGGTTTGAGGGCCCGGAGGGTTTGGTAAACGGAACCAGCTGCTTTTCGGTGGCGCCATACTCGGCAAAAAACTGTTCGATGGCGCCGGTATCCACCACGCTGTCGTCGGGGGAGTAGATAATCAGTAGCGGCGTATTGAGGCGGCTTTTATCAATGGTTTTTACTTCCTTCACCAGTTCGATCACCGGCAGGATTGCTTCGTAGGGATAGCGGGTAGTCCAGTATTTCGCCTGGGCTTCATTTTCCGGCTCGAAAGAGTGCTGGTCGTCACCGATTAATCGCGTCAGCCAGCGCATCGCTGACCATTGCAGCCAATAGGCCGATTTGTCGGCGAAGTCAAAATTGGGCGACATAAAAACCGCGGCCATCAGATCGCGCCCGTCCGCGGCCAGCTGATAAGCTGCCAGCGTGGCGCCGGTGGACACGCCCACCAGAACAACCTTGTCGCCGATAAGCCGGCCAACCGCCAGCGCTTCGCTGATGTCGCGCTTCCAGTCAGATGCGCTAACATTGCCCAGCGCCTCGCCGCCCATGCCGTGTCCC
>JANQKW010000327.1 GCA_028280905.1 Porticoccaceae bacterium | reverse complement strand
GCCAAATTGTCGGGGGTGTCGCGAGGACTGTTTGAGCGCTAGCGAGTTACCGCAGCGCCGGCAATTTGGCAAACTTAACGGCCGGTCACGGATAAACCTGCCCTGGCGGGACGGGAAGATGGCGCCAACCTAAAACGTCCGCTACTGGCAAAATACACCCCAACTCACAATCGAGAATTCACTAAAGCAAATGTCTAATTATGCACAACTATTACTGCGTCAGCTTACTGTTACGCCCCTCCCAAAAAGGTTTACGCAACTCCGTCTTTAACACCTTGCCCGCTCCCGAAAGAGGAAAAGGCTCCTCCCTGACACTGATACTCTTAGGGCATTTATAACCGGCGATCTTCTGCCTGGCGTGTTCGATCAGCGCCTGCTCGTCGATAGTATGCCCGGCGGCAGGAATAACGATGGCGTGCACCGCTTCGCCCCACTCCTCGCTGGGAATACCGATAACCGCTATATCCTGAACCGCCGGATGACTGATCAAAGCATTCTCAACTTCGGTGGTAAAAACATTCTCGCCACCGGTAACGATCATATCCTTGACCCGGTCGACGATATACAAATAACCGTCTTCGTCAAACTGCCCAACATCGCCAGTGAGCACCCAACCGTCCCGGATTGCCGCGGAAGTTTGTTCCGGATTGTTCCAGTAACCCAGCATCGCATGGGGGCCGCTCACGGCTATTTCACCTGAAGTGCCGATCGGGCAGTCGTTGCCCTGCTCATCGACAATGCGAACTGAACTTACGCTGCTCGGCCGGCCGGCTGACTGAAGGCACTGGCCACCTATGCGGTGGTCCTCAGCGGTCAGAACGGATACCACCGGCGCTAATTCCGTCTGGCCATAGGCTTGCATAAATCCAGCCTTTGGAAGTTTCTGGATGGCCTGCTCCAATACCGCGGCCGGCATTGGCGACGCGCCATACATCAACATCTTTAATGAGCTGACATCGGTTTCCTCCAGCGCCGGATGATTCAGCAGCATCTTAATCATCGCGGGCACAATCAGAACATGGGTTATCCGATAGCGGGCGACGGTGTCGAGCACAAGCTTGGGTTCAAAGCCCGGCACGAAAACATGCGTACCGCCCGCCAGCAGGGTGCCAATGCTGCCGGCGAAGTCAGCCATATGAAACATGGGCGCGGCGTGCAGATAAATGCTGTCGCGGTCCATCTGAAAACCCGCCTGACAGCCGATGGCGCTGGCCCAAAGCGCCTGGTGCGACTGCATCACACCCTTTGGAAAGCCGGTGGTGCCGCCTGTGTAAAAAATGCCGGCCATATCCGCTCCGTAGCGGCCCGAGGGCTCCGATGGTGGGTTGGCGTCGATAAGCGAACCCGCCGCGACACTCCCCTGCGGCGCGCTTTCCTCGCCGATATGGATCAGGGTTTCAAGCCCCGGCAGCTGCTGCTTAAGTTCAAGCGCCTGGTCGGCAAAGTTATCGTCAAACAACAGGATTTTTGCGCCCGAATCCTTGACCGCGTAGCTGTTCTCCGCAACCGCCCAACGGGTATTTAGCGGTACCATCACTAGCCCCGCCCAAGGGATCGCGAAAACGGCCTCCAGGTAGCGGTCACTATTCAGCGACAGAATAGCAACCCTGTCGCCGTCGACGACACCGCAGGTTTTCAGTCCGCTGGCCAACCGCGCCACGCGATCGATCAATTCAGGCCAGTTCCGGTCGCGTTTGTTAAACCGCGTCGCCACGCCGTTGGGGTTCAAGCGAGCACTGCGTTGCAACAATAAAGGAAGGGAAATCATAACAGTGTCCTTTCAGTATCCGAATCCCGCATTGTATTCAACAGGGTTGACTGAGATCAATAATCGTCCTGCTGCGTTCATCTAGGCTCAACGATGCCGGTTATCAACGAGACGACACGCCATGCTTCGCAAGCCGTTCACCACCGCTCCCGAAACCGACTCGGTGCCTGCCGAAACCGACCGGCCGCCGTGGCACGCGATTTCGGCTGACGGTGCCATTACGGCTCAAAAAAGTGAATCGAGCGGCCTGACCGACACAGAGGCGCGCGAGCGCTTATCGCGTTTCGGACCCAACCAGCTGCCGCCACCAAAGCGCCGGGGGCCGGTGGTCAGATTCTTCGCGCAGTTCCACGACCTGCTCATTTACGTGCTGCTCGCGGCCGCGGTTATCACCGCACTTTTAGAACACTGGGTCGACGCGCAGGTTATCCTGGCCGTTGTGTTGATCAACGCGGTTATCGGTTTCCTCCAGGAAGGCAAGGCCGAGAAAGCGCTCGAGGCAATACGCAATATGTTAGCGCCCAAGGCCGCTGTTATCCGGGAAGGCCATCGCAAGAGCGTAGCGGGCGGCGAGCTTGTCCCGGGGGATATAGTGCTGCTGGAGGCGGGAGAGCGCGTGCCCGCGGACGTCCGGCTTATTAACGCCAAGAATCTTAAAATCGAAGAGGCCGTGCTGACCGGTGAGTCCGTCCCGGTCGAGAAAAGCACATCGCCGGTTGGCGAATCCGTGCCGCTCGGCGACCGTACCTCAATGGCGTTCAGCGGAACACTCGTCACCTATGGCCATGGCAAGGGTGTGGTGGTCGCCACCGGGGCCGATACCGCCATTGGCCGCATCAGCGGCATGCTCTTGGAGGTAACGACTCTGCAGACCCCTTTGACGCGGCAGATGGCCGTGTTCGCCAAATGGCTGACAGGGTTTATCCTCGTCCTTGGCGTGCTGGTGCTGGCGTTCGGATTATTGGTTCGCGACTACAACTTTACTGAGATTTTCATGGCCGTTGTCGGCCTGACGGTCGCCGCCATCCCGGAAGGGCTTCCGGCCATCCTGACCATCACCCTGGCAATCGGAGTGCAGGGCATGGCGCGGCGCAATGCGATTGTGCGCCGGCTGCCCGCCATCGAAACCCTGGGATCGGTATCGGTGATCTGCTCCGACAAAACCGGCACCTTAACCCGCAATGAAATGACGGTTGTCTCGATTGCAACCGCGAAACGCCTTTTCACGGTTAGCGGCGCCGGTTACGCGCCCCACGGTGAATTCTCAGTGGACGGAACCGAAATCCAAGTCGCGGAATACCCCCTGCTTTCGGAAATAACCGGGGCGGCGCTATTGTGCAACGACGCCAGTCTTCGCGAAGTCGACGGCCAGTGGCGTATAGAAGGCGACCCCATGGAGGGCGCATTGGTAGCGGTCGCCTGCAAAGCCGGGCGCGATCCCGTTATGGAATCCAAGTGCTTTCCGCGCACCGATGTTATTCCCTTCGATGCCGAGCACCGCTTTATGGCCAGCTTGCATCACGACCACACGGGTAACGGCTTCGTCTACGTCAAGGGTGCACCGGAGCGGATCCTTGAGATGTGTGCAAAGCAGCGTGGGTTTGATGGCGATATCGCGCTGGACATGGACTATTGGCACGCCCAGGCGGAGCAGATTGCCGCCAACGGCCAACGGGTGCTCGCGGTCGCCAGCAAGACAACGGATAGCGCGCACACCGTGCTGACCTTTGACGATGTCGAAAACGGGCTTACGCTGCTGGGTCTGTTCGGCTTGATCGACCCACCGCGGGAGGAAGCCATTGCCGCGGTTGCCGAGTGCCAGGCGGCCGGCATCCGGGTGAAAATGATCACCGGGGATCACGCCGGAACGGCGGTCGCTATCGCTCGGCAGCTCGGATTGGAAAACCCCGATGCGGTGCTCACCGGACAGGAGCTTGATTCGCTCGACAATGAAACTCTTCGAGAGCGGGTGCAGCGCACCGCGGTGTTCGCACGCACCAGCCCGGGTCACAAGCTGCGGCTGGTGATGGCGCTGCAGGAACGGGGCGCGGTTGTCGCCATGACCGGCGACGGCGTCAATGACGCGCCGGCGCTAAAACGCGCCGATGTCGGCATCGCGATGGGACGCAACGGCAGTGAGGCAGCAAAGGAAGCATCGGAAATGGTTCTCGCCGACGACAACTTCGCCACTATAGCGGAGGCCGTAAGGGCGGGACGAACCGTCTATGACAACTTGAAAAAAGCGATTCTATTTATTCTGCCGACCAACGGCGGTGAAGCGCTGGTGTTGATTGCGGCGATTCTGCTGGGCGTTACCTTGCCGATCACCGCGGTGCAAATTCTCTGGGTCAATATGGTCACGGCGGTGACGCTGGCGCTTGCGCTGGCGTTTGAGCCGACCGAGCCCGACGTTATGCAGCGCCCGCCGCGACCGCCGGCGGAACCCATCCTGTCGGGGTTTCTGATCTGGCGAGTCGTGTTCGTCTCTACACTGTTCCTCGGCGTGCTGTTTGCCAAGTTCGCGCTGGCGCAGGCGCAGGGCGCAAGCATCGAAGAAGCGCGCACCACCGTCGTCAATACGCTGGTGGTGCTGGAGATTTTCTACCTGTTCAGCGTCCGTTACCTGCAAACCTCGTCGGTCACCTGGCGCGGGGTGCTGGGCACCAAGGCCGTGCTGATCGCCGTGGGTTCGGTGACGGCGCTGCAATTCCTGTTCACCTATGCCCCCTTTATGGGAGCCTTCTTCGACACCCGCCCCCTCAGTCTGGCCCAGGGCATTCAAATCGTCGCGGCGGGCGTCGCCGCGCTGCTGATTCTGGAAATCGAGAAATGGGTTTACTCACACATCAAACCTAGCAGCACAGTACCCAGCGCAGGCTAAACTACTTTCTTCTTGCCAGGGTCAACCCATCGGCTATAGGCACCAGACTGATCTCGACCCTGTGGTCAACTAAAAGCTGCTTGTTGAAAGCGCGAATTGCGCAGGTATCCGGGTCCTGTTTTTCTTGATCGATCACCGCGCCGTCCCACAGCACATTGTCCACCGCGATTAGACCACCGGGACGCACAAGCTCCAGACAACACTCATAGTAATTGGGATAGTTTTCCTTGTCGGCGTCGATAAACGCAAAGTCATACTGCCCTGCCCCGCCTTCTTCAATGAGTTGGTTCAAGGTTTCAAGCGCGGGCGCCAGGCGCAGATCGATTTTATTGGCAACCCCGGCTTGCTCCCAATAACGGCGCCCGACCGATGTATATTCCTCACTGATATCGCAGGCGACAACCTGCCCGTTATCGGGCAACGTCAGCGCCACCACCAAAGCGCTGTAACCCGTGTATACACCCACCTCAATAGTTTTTCGTGCGTCAATTAGCTGCACCAGCAGCGCCATAAATTGGCCCTGCTCCGGGGCGATTTGCATCTGCGCCGTTGGCAGCGACGCAGTTTCCTCGCGCAAGGCTTTGAGTAACGCCGGTTCGCGCAGTGATACATCGAGCAAATACTGCTGCAACTCGGGTGTCATATTTAAGGTGTTGTTGGACATTCTGCGCCCCTCAGCAAGTGAATTCTCTAGTATCGGATAGAACTTATTATCTTATAGTTTCAGCTATTCGATAAGAGTTTTATCTAATCGCAGTAATTAGGATCAGTAGCCCGTTATTAACATTTCACTCTCAATTTGATCACGAGAAGGGTGGTATGCAAAATGGGTCTTCAGAATATACTGTTATGAGTCAGCAAAGATTGAAACTATTGCTAGACATTCAACAACGATCCCTATAGAGTGCGGGTCAGCTAGAAAGAAAGCCTATTATTTACATCCTACATTTCGCTGTTTATTCGTAATACTTCGTCCTGCAGTTTTTAAATTTCAGTCTAAATTTCCAAGCAATTCAAGCCCCTAGAAGGCAAAATTACATTTAAAGTTCAGGATATTACTATGTCTAATACAGTTAAAGGAACCGTAAAATGGTTCAATGAATCCAAGGGTTTTGGTTTTATCGAGCAACAATCTGGCCCAGATGTTTTTGCTCATTTCAGCGCAATCGTAAGCTCAGGCTTTAAAACACTTGTGGAAGGCCAGTCAGTAGAATTTACAATCACTCAAGGTCAAAAAGGACCTCAAGCTGAAAATATTGTAGCCGTTTAATACTTCTACAATTTACAAAAAGGGCAAACCTTTCCAGGTTTGCCCTTTTTAAATAGAGCCAGATTATAATGGCAACGAAGGCTCAATATCGCTCATTTCCCCGTAAATTTTCCCGGTGATCTTCGCAAACCCTTTTTCCGTAGGATGAATCTCATTTAGCCAATCCACCTTAGAGCCAGGCTTCAATGTCCCTTGGGTTTTGACCACGACTAACCGACCCCCGTTGGCGCTCTCCTGACCTAGATTTACCAGTTGGTCACCAAAACTTTCCAACATATATTTGATAATCGGCAAATGAAGTTTCCGTGGGATCTTGCGCCTTACCATATAGGGATACACCCAGGGTTTGGTTTTGATCAACCCCCAGAAAAATTCGGCGCCCTGATTCCAGGGTTTGGCGATATCGTAGGTATGGGTGACGATTTTGGCGTTGGGCACAATGTCTTCACACAACGCAATTAGACGCCTGTAGGCAAGATCTACGGCCACCAGTTTTTGTTCGAACCGCTGCTGGTTAACACAATCAAGATATGACATGCCTTCCGTATACTCATTAAGCAACGGCAGCATATCGTCCTTGCCAACGATATCGTTACCGCCGCCGGAAAACAGTAGCAGCCTGATGTGCTCTCGATTGCGTTTAAGGATTTTATACAGGGTTTTAAACTGCTTGCCGGAGGTCATATCGACGGCTTCGTCACCGTTTGACGCCAACCGCAATAGGTTAACGGTATCGGTATGCTCAACCTTGTCCGCAATATGGTGAACAATATTGATATCGGCGCCGAAGGCAATCCATTTTCTCGGGTAGGCAAACCAGGAATCACCCTCCGCGACTATACCGATTCGCTCCGGCTTTTTCCGGCAGATATGGGCAAAATCGCCGGCGAACGTGGTGATGCCGCTGGCAACGGCTAATCTGCGGCGTCTTTGTGTTGGTGTTTCATTTGGCATGATTTATTCCCGATTGTTTGGCATGTAACGTCTTTATTTCACTGCTGTTTGGATTCGGGCTGTTTGCAGGTGAGAATGGTAGCTTCGCTGACAAGGCTTTCATCCTCAAACTCTTTCGCCAGTGAACGCAGTTGTGCCAAACAATTAATAACGCCCGATAACTTAGCTTTCTCTAATTCCGCATCAGCCAATGTCTGCGCGGCTACGCCAGTGGAAAAAACCTTACCTAAAGCATTTTCGCTACCGGGCCTAGTCCCGCCGAACGCGCCTGTCTTTGAGTCAAAACTTCCATACACAGAGTAAGCGTCATATTTTTCTTCATCCCCCTGTAATTGGTTATTTTGTTTGTCTTCATCAGCAGAGCTAGTCGTTCGAGAGTCCTTGTCTTGGCTGCCCGCCTGTATAAGTACGATATCATAGATTTTCGAGTCTACATCGCCGTCACCATCGCCATCCTTCGCCACGGCCACGGGTACATAGGCGGCATCGACTTGCTTATAGCCAAACACGAAATCAAACCCTGGGGTCTCGTTGGCGTTAACACCTGTGCTCGCTCCAAGTGTGACAGTCGACGTATACAACAATGGCGCCTGCTCCAGTGGAGCACAACCCGCCAGATACACCCAGAGCAAAATGGTAGTTATTATTTTCATTGCTTACCTCCTTGATAAATGTGTTTTCGTCAAATGAAAACAACAACCTGTTTTGGTTAGAGAGTTTCCATCTTATGAAAAACAACTATCGGTCACTACACCCTAACCAACTCGTCATCTTCGTAATCCCTATCCGCATTCCTGACCAACCTGGCTTCATCGTCACGCCGCTTTAACAACCCGTCCAGACCCCTGTTTTCCCACAGCCGCTTCATGGCTTTTATCTGTTCGGCGATTCCGGCGTAGTCCCGGTTGACCACCAGTTGCTTAATGGCGGCCATCTCCTTCCGGCTGCTGCCGGTCATTTTCGCGCCGCGGTTGTAAACCAGAGACAACAGCGCGGCCTGCGCGTCGGCAAACAGCTTTTCCACGCCGGGGTAGGCTTTGCGGGTTTGTTTTGCATAGCGCGGAAGTGTCGCGGCGTAGAAAACCTGTTCGGCATTTTCCAGCGGCACTTGGATATCCTTAACACCCTTGACGGCCTGCTCAGCGGCTTGACCCTTCAGTCCGGCCACAACGGTGAGCTTTGCCAATTCCAACTCGCTGAGTTGCGCGGCCCAGTCCTTGCGTATTTGGCTGGCGGAGTTATAACCCAAGTCATAGCCGACGCCGATGGTGACGCCGGATTGCCCACCCGGCCATACAGGGTTGGAGAGGAACCTGCGGTAGTAGGCGGCGGAGGAGATTTCGTGCTTGACCAGTTGGCTCAACCCTTTGGCGGAGACTGTCAGCGAAAAGTCTTGCTGATCCGCAGTAAGCTGTTTCTTGGTGAACAGCCTATTTTCAAGCGCGGTGAGTGTCGCCGGACCTATCAGGCCATCGGCGGGAACATTTAAGTGCTTTTGGATGCGTTTAATGCGGCTTTGGACGGTGGCTTGCGTCACGGCTTCACCTCACTGTGATTGTTATTTACCCTAATACGTCAACCGCAGGTCACCCATCAATTTCGTTGTGAATTACCCTCGCCGGTTAACTACTTCTTATAGCCTATCGCGGAACAGGTAGCAAGAACGCCTAACTTGACAAACAGATCACGCGCTTAAAGAACCGGGTAAGAAATTCCTGGACCGTCGCTGGCAGGGAAGCCAGCGTCGAGCCTATAGGGATATATTCACGGCGTGTCCAGGAACTTCTTATCCGGTTCGCTCCCCGCTGCCGGGGTTACGCCGCACTTTTGTGGCCCGATCTGATTAGCTGGCCGTGGCCCGCAGCGCACGCCCCAGGGTTTTACTTCCCAGCGACGGCGTAAATTGGTTGTCTCGCCACACGGGTTCGCCGTTAATCAACACATGGCTGACCACCCCGTCGGAGCGCGACAGCATCTGTTTATGCTGGAAAATATCACGGTACTGGAAGCGCCGGGTGGTTTCGTCATCATGCTCACTGAGCTGTTGCGGATTCAGCATGGTGATATCCGCCTGTGCGCCTATCTCCAGCGTACCCACGTCCAGCCCGAAGAACTCGGCGGGT
>JANQKW010000140.1 GCA_028280905.1 Porticoccaceae bacterium | reverse complement strand
GAAAGCCATGCACCCAGAACGTCAGCGCATCAATCAAGGCCTCACACAAGATCACGTCTTCACCGGCTGCCAACGCTTCAGCGTTCCATACCCCGCGATGCGAGCCCGGCAGATACAGATGCTTGGCTGTCCCCTTCTTCAGGTCGCGGCGGATCTTGCGCCCGTAAACCTCGACGACATTGCCATCTGCATCGAACACCGGAACCACCAACGAGCCGTTGAAATGCTCATGGCCCGATTTGCGCAGAATGCCGACTTCCATCAAGCGGCCACGCGCCTCGGCGCCTTCGGCTTTGGCCTTGGGCGGCAGTCGATAACCCAGCGTGCGGTTGGCGAAGCCCAGCTTGAAGCGATCAATCAGTTTCGAATGCACCAACCCGCGTTTTTCCAAGTAAGCCAACGCTTCCGGGCTTTGCTTCAGCGTCTCGTGATAGTAGCCAATTACCTGATTCAGCAACGTTTGGCAATCGGCATTCAAGGCGATGGCGCCGTGTTCGCCGCGTGAGGCGGTCTTTTCGCCAGGGGTGGCATCAGCAGCATCAGCGGCGAAGGAAAAAGGCAAGTAATCCTGACGCAGCCGTTCAACCGCATGGCGAAAACTGATCCCTTCGGTTTTCATCACGAAATCGATGACCGAGCCGCCAGCGCCACAGCCCATGCAATGAAACAGGTTTTTACCGCAAGAAATCAGAAACGAGGGGGTCTGCTCTTCGTGAAACGGACAGAGCCCCACCCAATCGCGGCCCTGGCGCTTAAGTTCAATTCCTTTAGCCGTCGCAAGCTGCTGCAATGAGACCTCAGCTTTCAGCCGTTCGATGATGTTTTCAGGGATTCGCCCCATGATCGCCTCCAAAACCTGTCAAGGCAAAGCGAGTATCAAATTTGATCCTCAAATTCCAGCATTTATGCTACAATCTGTCAATAGAATATTTGCTACTAGAAACCGGTGCTATATTGCGCCTATGGAACTGAAAATGTTTATTGCTGAGCGCCTAAAATTAGCAAGACTGAACGCAGGATACACCCCTGGGCGATTAGCTGAGTTATCTGGAATTCACGAAAAAGCCATTTTCAAGTATGAACGGGGAACTGTCGCACCTGGTGCTGAAAACTTGAAGAAACTAGCCGTTGCACTGGAAATCACAACAGATTACCTACTCTTTGAACATGCAAAGCCAGATGGCATTCCAAAGGTTCAAGACCCAAGCCTATACGAACGTTATCTTGTTCTTGAAGCCCTAGATGATGATGATAAAAAGGCCGCTGTTACACTCCTGGACTCATTGATAGCAAGGAGACAGCTAAAGAATTTGGCCAAAAAAATTTAAACTTCGGATTTTACTTCCGCAAGGTCACCACGAACCACTTTTCCAGGCTGTTTGAATAAACTATTATTCATAATCCGGTAAAACTCAAACATTATGTCATTTTCATCATCATCAATTTGGCATTGAATCTCGCCGTCAGCAGAGCCTAGGAGATGCGCTAACTCAATTAATAATTCCTCAATGTGCCGGGTCGTATCTCGTCCACAGTGATCAAACTCTAAGGTATCGGAAAACAAATCACATTCAATATTATTACGCGAAAATAACACGCGAATACTTTCAAGCACATTTGCCTTTTTTTTATCAAAAGTTAGGTGACAGGAATACTCGCGAATTATATTTGCCATGTTAGCCTCATTCTATGACGTCAACTCTATACCCAACCCTGGCGCGTTCAGCATTACGGTTAATAAAGTCGAGAACTTCTTGATGGGGTTTACCACCTGTAAACTCAAAGATAACTTCCCTTCCGGTCTCTCCCGCTGCGGAGAGAGTTTCCCTAATTTGCCTTCTCCGGCTCTTACTCAGGAAGTTTTTAGGTTTTACGACGAATGACTCACCGCTAAAAGCTTGTCCAATAAAACGGGCACTCACTGCATCAAATTCGCGATTACCAAATCCTTCAATTTTGACACTTGCTTGGCCGCCAATTCGTTTAGCCAATGCGTCGGCCCCTGCATCAATATCGCCCGTAGGAGTAACTTTTCTGCTCGCAGCTTTTTTGGGATCTAACCCTTGTCTACCAGGCAAAGCCAATTGAGTTACTAATATTAAAACTTGCTCTGGGTTTTTGCTTGCATAATCTTCTACACCTGCAAGAAAACTATCTTTTTTGTATACGCTATATGCTAAATCATAAAAATCGGCTAGAAAAAAATCAACAGCAGAACCAAGAGTGTCGAGCCCTTTAGATAAATAAGGGCTCTCTGCTCGGAAATTAGCTTCAGCCTCTACAAAGTTAGCCCAAAATATTCTCTCCCGAACTTGTGGAATTTGGGCCAAGGCGATCATAGTGTTACTACCAGAAGGATCGATACCGTTGACTGGGTTATTGCTGACGTAGGAATAGGGATTCCAGAACTCACGAGCGGGATCGACCTGCAGGAAGCGGCCGACGCTAGGGTCGTACCAACGGGCGCCGTAGTAGTAAAGGCCGAAGTCGGGTTCCTTTTCCTGTTTGGAGTAAGTCAGCAAGGTTTTTGCGTAAAAACCTGAATTATATAAATTTAGATTGTTTCTAAGTGTCGGAGGTCCCCTAGTGGGGTTGGCCGCGTACAACCCCCTTGGTGCGCCCATAACCTTGTGACCAGGGCTATCGGCCTTGGACGTAACCTGTATGATCAGCTTGGTTTGATAGGGATTGACGGCTACGAATGGCGGAGAGAGCGTTTGGCTTTTGCTGAACGGAACGGTGACGTCAGCCGCCGTCAAGGCGGCTAAGGAAAAAGAGTTTGGCGCAAACGAGGAAACGACCGGCATTGCATCCGTGCCAGGCGGAACCGTTAGTAGCCAGGTTGTCAGGAACAAGGTGGAAAGCCAGTTCACTGGTTTATCCTTGGGATCGTCGCTTAAACTTCATCATAACAGCAGGCATGCAGAAAGAAAAAGCCGCGAACTGGCATGGGTTCAGTCCGCGGCTTGATGAGATTTGGGCAGTGGCAGGGCTTGTGTTTATTCGATCTTGGGTGGCAGGTGGCCGAAGCGTTCCAGGGTAGTTTGACAGGCCACGCAGAACCAGCCGTTGCGGCTGTTATTGATGGCGGGTGCTTCATCGCACTGGGCGCACAGGCCGACCGGTGCGATCAGGTGACGCACGGCGGCAGAGCCGCCGAGCCGTTGCCAGACATAGGCTTCGCGTGGCGGAATGGCTACATGGTAGCCGTTCACGGGAACATTGTTGGGAATAAAGCAGGGCGCGGGCGGAAACGGGGCGCAGGGTGGATTGATCTCACTAAGCTCTTGGCTTGTTTCGGTTTGAGCTGCGCTATACTGAAGGTGTTCGTCGGTGCTTCGCTTGGTCATGGTCTTTTTTCCTTAAGGTTGGATCGTGACGGAGTCACGGCTCTGAGGGTGGCCGCCCTCGGGGTTGGTGGGAGTACCGGCGGACGCTGCGCGCCGTTGGCAAAGCCGGCAGGCGCAGCGACCGCCGACAGCGACGAATTAGGGCTTTTCAAGCTGTTTGGGGTCCGCGCCAGCGAGCACAAGCATGTGTTTCAGTTGGCTGATTTCTTGGCGCAGTTCTTCATTCGTACCGCGCAGCTTGGCAATGATGGTGCCTGGATTTTGCCTGGCTTCGTCGACCCGGACTTCGCAGCGGTGGCAGAACCAGCCGTTGTGACTGGTGTCGACTGGTGGCTGCTGCAGGCAGTGGGCACAGGCCCAGTTCGGCGCGATCCGAGCGATAATCTCCGCATCGCCCAAGCGTTGCCAGACGTAGGCTTGTCGATCGTTGAGTTCGATAAAGAAGCGATGAAAGCTGAGTTTTCCCATGGTTGGAACCTCCTGTTTTTGAATAAGTTGATTACCGGGGTAATGAACCTGTTCATTACCCACAACCAGGCCATTGCGGAGTGGAGGAGCGTAGTCCGGCGATCCCGGAAACGCCGGGGGCGTGCCGCAGCACGCAGTGCGCAGGCGTGGCCTTGGCGATGAGGACAGCGCTGGACGCAGCGAGGGAGCGGAGCACTCGCGCCGCATGGCGCGCAAGGGAAGGAGTGGCGGGCCGCAGACGGCGGCGGCAGCCGGGAGCGGAAGAGCCACCGAAGCCAACCGGTAAGCCTCGCGGTGCACCAGCCGCAACCGGCGCAGGTGGGGCTGCAGCCCGACGGGCGCAGACGGCTGCTGGGTGGGCCATTGGTGTCCTAGGGCAGCGCGAAGCGCTTCCACTTGTTCGGGTGCGCAGCACCCAGAGGGCGGTTGCAACTGGCGCGGCAAACCGCGGCGAAGGACGCGTTAGCGGCTGCAGCCGGTTTGCCGCGATGGGTGCGGGTGGGTTTCTTTCTTGAGCGTGCGAAGCGCAACCGTTTCCTGTGTTCTGCAGCCAGGGCGGCGGGTGGGCATTGATTTAAAACGCGTAAGCGGAGCTGGAAGCCGGAGCGG
>JANQKW010000133.1 GCA_028280905.1 Porticoccaceae bacterium | reverse complement strand
GTCCCCACAGGGGAGGTTTATCCGGCACCAATCAGGCCGTGCTTTAAGTTTGCCAAATTGTCGGGGGTGTCGCGAGGGCTGTTTGAGCGACAGCGAGTTACCGCAGCGCCGGCAATTTGGCAAACTTAACGGCCGGACACGGATAAACCTCCCCTGGCGGGACGGAAGCGTGGCACCAACCTAAAACCTCCGCTATCGGCACAACGCTGTCAGTAGTACCTTATCGAGTCAACACCACGATACAGCAAGATTTTAATTCTGCCATTTTTGACTGCTTCATGGTTAGATAACACCATGGCTACCATCTCTGTAGAGGCCGTCTGCAAGCACTACGCCAGTGTCACCGCGTTGGACAAGGTAAGCATTGCCTTCGCCGCAAACCGCATTACCGCATTGATCGGCCGAAGCGGCTGCGGCAAGTCGACTCTTTTGCAAATGTGCAACGGATTGGCCCGCCCGGACAGCGGCAGAGTGGTCATGTTCGATCAACCCATCGACTACAGCGCCTTGCCGGCATTGCGCCGGCGCATCGGTTACGCCGTTCAGGGCAACGGGCTGTTTCCGCACCTCACAGTCAGGGACAATATAACCTTGATGGCGGGTGTTGAAAGCTGGTCGGAGCCGGCGATTGAGCAACGCCTCAAGCAACTGCTGGAGCTGATGCAACTGCAGCCCGGGCAGCTATCGCAGTTCCCCCACCAACTGAGCGGCGGCCAGCAACAGCGAGTGGGCCTGTGCCGCGCTATGATGTTGGGCCCCGAGCTACTGCTGTTGGACGAACCCTTTGCCGCTATCGATCCGCTGACACGCCTGGAGATACAGCAACAACTGCTGGCCCTGCATCGGGCCGAGCCCACCACTACGGTGCTGGTCACCCACGATATGCAGGAAGCGCTGTTGCTGGCCGACGATATCGCGGTAATGGTGGCCGGAGAGATCCTCCAAATTGTCGACAAGACATACCTGTTGGAAAAGTATTCGGGCGCTGACCCGAACCAACTGCTGTTGTCGCTAATGTCAGGAGAATCGGTATGAAGCGGGCGAAACAGGCTATAGTGGCAAGTCTGGCGCTTGCACTGCTGCTTGCCTTGCCGGTTTTCGCGCAGCAAAACACCGACAACCAGTTGAAAACCATTCGGATCGGCTCAAAAGCGTTTACGGAAAGCCATATCCTCGCCGAGCTGGCCGCGCAATGGCTGGAACACAACGGCTATGCGGTAGAGCGAAAGTTGGGCCTTGGCGGAACCCTGATCGCTTATCAGGCGCTGCGACAACGGGCTATTGATCTGTACCCGGAATATACCGGAACGATAACACGCACGATACTGTCGCAAGCGAATTTACCTGAGCGGGCATTACCCGAAGCCCTGTCTCGACAGCAGCTTCAACTGCTGAGCCGCTTCGGTTTCAACAACACCTACGCTATTGCCATCTCGGAGCGAGTAGCTGACGAAGCAGCCATCCTGAAAGTGAGCGATCTTACCGCGCATCCGAAATTACGATTGGGATTTTCCCTGGAATTCCTCAACCGCAATGACGGCTGGCCGGGCTTGAGAGACCATTATCAGTTGCCCCATCGGGTGATAGGCATGGAACACGCTCTCGCCTACAGGGCCATAGAAACGGGCCAACTCGACGCCACAGACGGCTATTCAACCGACGGCGAGCTGGATGCCTTCTCACTGCGTTTGCTCGACGACGACAAGGCTTTTTTCCCGCGCTATGACGCCGGCTTGTTGGCCAGAACTGATCTGCCTAAAGATGTGGTCAAACACTTGTCCTCCCTGACCGGGATCCTGGATGAAAAAACCATGCGCAGGCTCAACGGCCGGGTCAGCAACGACGGCCTGAAACCGGCGGAAGTCGCGGCTGAATTCCTGACGGAACGGCAGCTAATCTCCGTTGACGATCGCAATGGCGCAGCCGAAAACCGGCGCGTATCACCTGCGGTGGCGCAGAGGATCCTGCACAACACGCTGGTGCACCTGAAGTTGACCGCTATCGCTCTGGTATCGGCCTGCCTGCTTGCTATTCCACTGGCGCTGGTACTGGTCCGTCACCAGCGCATAGCCCGCGGCCTGGTTTATGTGGCAGGACTGTTCCAGACTATTCCGTCACTGGCGTTGCTGGCGCTAATGATTCCTCTGGTGGGCCTGGGGCAACTACCCGCCGTCATTGCGCTGTTTCTGTATTCGCTGTTGCCTATTATCCGCAATACCCTCGCCGGTATTTTCGGAGTGGACCCCCTGTTAAAACAGGTGGCCACCGGTATGGGTTTAACCTCGTTGCAGCAGCTGCGAAAAATAGAATTGCCGCTGGCCATGCCGATGATACTGGCGGGCATAAAAACCGCTGCAATCATCAGTATCGGCACGGCAACATTGGCGGCCTTTGTGGGCGCGGGAGGGCTTGGAGAACCCATCGTCACCGGACTTACGCTCAACGACCATCGACTTATTCTCGAGGGCGCCATCCCGGCGGCGCTGTTGGCGGTAGTTGCAGAATTGCTGTTTGAGCGGCTGGAGCGCGTTGTTGTGCCGCGGCACCTGGTTGCGAGACACTAAAAAAGCTACCCGGTGCTACACTTCTTAAACAGGCATTAATTGCGTTTGCGTGATGCTGGAGGTCCAGATGAGTCACTACCCGATTGCGGACAAGGTGGCGGCCAACACCCATCTTGTGGAAAATCAGCCGCCCGCTTTAGAAAACTACAATATGTTCACCGCCGATCCGGCACTTGTGGAAGCGGTGAGCCGCGAAGGCGGCGCCTGGGCCGAATCAACGCTGCGGGAATTTGGCGACCTGTGCGGTTCCGCAGAGCGCATCCACTGGGGTATACAGGCCAACGCTAACCGACCGCGCCTGCATACCCACGACAGGTACGGCAACCGAATCGACGAGGTGGAATTCCACCCTTCGTACCACCAACTGATGTCCGCGGCAATAAACAACGGCCTGCACGCGCTGCCCTGGAGCAGGCCGGGTGAGGGCGCCAATGTGGCGAGGGCCGCGCTCTTCTATCTCCAGTCCCAAGTCGAGGCCGGCCATCTGTGTCCCATCACCATGACCCACGCCTGTGCCCCCACTTTAAAAAAACAGGCCGACCTGGCGGAGCAATGGCTTCCCCGTATAACCCGTCACCATTACGACCCGCGAAATGTCACCTATGCCGAAAAGGACGGCCTGACCATAGGCATGGCAATGACCGAAAAGCAGAGCGGCAGCGATGTTCGCACCAACACTACTCGCGCCCACCCGATAGACCATCGAGGCCCCGGCCAAAGCTATGAATTGCTGGGGCACAAATTTTTTGTCTCAGCGCCCATGTGTGACGCTTTTTTAATGCTTGCCCAAACCGAAGGCGGGCTCAGTTGCTTTCTGGTGCCGCGCTGGCGCCCGGACGGCAGTAAAAATCCCATACAGATTAACCAACTGAAAGACAAAATGGGCAATGTCTCCAACGCCACCTGCGAAACCGACCTGCGCGGCGCCTTCGGCTGGCTGGTCGGCGAGGAGGGAAGAGGCGTTGCCAATATCCTGGAAATGGTGGCGCTAACGCGATTTGATTGCGCGGTGGGCTCGGCTGCCGGCATGCGTCAGGCCGTCTCGCAAATCACCCACCTCTGCCATTACCGCAGCGCCTTCGGCGACCAGTTGGAAAACCAACCGCTGATGCAAAACGTATTGGCGGACCTGGCGCTTGAAGCTGAGGCCGCCATGGTCCTGTGCATGCGCATCGCCCGGGCGCTGGACGAGGCCGCAAACAGCGACACTGAAGCGCGGCTGGTTCGCATAGCCACCGCGATAGCCAAATATTGGGTTTGCAAACGCACGCCGACTCACGCCTATGAAGCCATGGAGTGTATCGGCGGCAGCGGATTAATGGAAAACACTCTCATGCCGCGCCTGTACCGCGAAGCGCCGGTCAACGCTATCTGGGAGGGAAGCGGCAATGTTCAGTGCCTCGACATGTTGCGCACGCTGCAAAAGAATCCCGATTCGCTGGAAATACTGCTCGACTTGATAACCGATGCCAAGGGTCAAAACAACGCGCTGGACAACTATCTGAAAAAGCTGCGGCAAGCGTTTGCCGACCCCTCCAATCAGGAGTACCGGGCCCGCAGTCTGTTGGAAAAACTGGCGCTTGCCCTACAGGCGTCTTTGTTGATCCAGGCGGGCAACAGCACGGTAAGCGATGCCTTTTGCGCGGCCCGCCTCGGTGATGGCAGCGGCCATGTTTACGGCATGTTGCCAAAGGGCATTAACTGCAAGGCGCTGATTGATCGAGCGCGTCCAATACATGAGTAACAGCAACCAATAGCTGATGCTTTTGGTCTTGGGTTGGTGCCAGCATCCCGCGGCCATCTGCGGACAGTGTTTGGGACTCGCTGTGAATACATCCCTGTAAGCTCCGCGTCGAC
>JANQKW010000044.1 GCA_028280905.1 Porticoccaceae bacterium | reverse complement strand
GCAGACTATTCAGGATGAAAGCGTGACGGATATATTTCTGCCGCCGACTGCGATCTATACACTCCTGGATCAGCCAAACCTGGAGGAGTTTGATCTCTCAAGTTTGCGAACCCTGGGGTACGGGTCGGCCCCGATGTCGGTTGAAAAGATAAAGGAGGCCATTGAGAGAATAGGTCCGGTGATGTCTGGCGGGTTCGGGCAGACGGAATGCCCCATGTCGATATCCTTCCTGCCGTCCGAAGAGCACTTTGTCGACGGCAAAATCTGTGAGCAACGCTTGCGCAGCGTTGGACGAGCCACGGGCATTTCGGAGGTGGCCATTCTCGACGACCACGCCAATCCCTTGCCATTGGGAGAGCGCGGAGAAATAGGCGTGAAAGGCGGTGGGGTCTCGGAGGGCTACTACAAGGCGCCGGAGGAAACCGCCAAGATCAGGAAAAACGGCTGGCACCTGACAGGGGATATAGGTTACCTGGATGAGAAAGGCTACCTGTACATTGTCGACCGCAAGAAGGATATGATCATTACCGGCGGATTTAACGTCTACTCCACGGAAGTAGAACAGGCACTGATGAAAATCCCCGGGGTTAAGGTTGCAGCGGTGATAGGCATCCCCAGCGAAAAATGGGGTGAGGAGGTCAGCGCGTTTCTGCAAGTGGAACAGGGTTGCGGGCTAACAGAGGAGCAGATTATCACGCGGTGCAAGGAGATGATCGGTGGCGTTAAAGCGCCGAAATCCCTGATATTTGTAGAGGAGCTTCCACGCACACCGGTCGGGAAAATCGATAAGAAGCAGCTCAGGGGCGGCTACTGGAAGGGCGCGGGACGATCCATCTGAACCGGTGCTTTCGTGAATTAGTCCAGGTCGGAGCGGAAAGTCCGTTTGCAGCACTCTATAATCGAGGCTTTTGTTCTTTGGAGATCGACTAGATCAGCGTCCGTGAAATACTGTAGCGCAGTGCCTCTCAACATTCCGAGATAGGCGATGGCAAACGCTTCTGAATCCAGGGTCGTTGACACCTCTCCAGCCTGTTTTCCCTTCTCGATTGTTTCCGCCATCTGACGTCGCAGCCGGTTATCAAACTCTTCGAAAATTGGTGAAAGCTCGGTCCTGGCCGTGCAACCAACGTTCATGATGCTGAACAGCGCCAGCATCAGGTCGGACTTTTTCTCGACGGCATCCAGGTAAATCTCGGTCATTTCCCGAATTCCCTCGATTCCAATTGCGCCCTCATTTTTAGCTTTGTCGAGCACCTGCTGGCTTAGCAAGTTCAGAATATGTTCGCAGACTGCTTTCAGCAGCCCCAGCTTGGAACCGAAACGATAGCTAACAAGGCCACCGGTATATCCTGCCTCTTTCCCAATCTTGGCCAGCGTCATCGAGTCCGGCCCGTCTCGGGCAAGCAATTTGATGGTTGCCCGGTACATTGCCCTGTCAGATAGTTCGATTCGCTCCGCCCGGGTTTTAGGTCTAGTTGCTACCATGCTTAAAAATAGGAAGTTTGAATGAAGGGTTCTCCGGAGTACAAGTTAGATTCTGAGTCTAGGCGCGTAGCTGGGGTAGATAAGATTCCAGCGCTTATATCTTTCCATAAAGTTAGTGGTTGAATAATAAGTATATAACCTTATAATGATTTTGCCAATCATGGATCAATCAAATATGCAGTTTTTTCCGGTGGCACAGCAAGGGGATAGGGGCAAGTCGAGCAGCATACAGGCGACGAGAAGCGGGAGGAAAAATGAGAGATTTAAAAGGTAAGGTAGCTGTTGTAACCGGTGGCGCCAGCGGTATTGGTTTCGCCATATCGCGAGCACTGGCGGAAGAGGGCTGTAACCTGGTGATTGCCGATAGAAGAGCCAGCGCAGCACATGAGGCTGTTGAGAAACTGTCGGGCGGAGATGTTCGCGTGCTGGGTTTGGAATGCGATGTTACTAAGGCTGAACAGGTAGAACAACTGCGTGAAGTGTCGTGGCAGGAATTCGGAAGGGTCGATCTGGTATTTTGCAATGCCGGGGTAATGGCGGCCCCGGCACCCTTTTTAGAAACACCCATGAAGGTTGCGCGCTGGATGTTTGAGGTGAATGTATTCGGTACATTTAATACCGTGCAGGCTTTTGCAAAAAGATTTGTTGATCAGGGAAGTCCAGCACATATTGTGATAACCGGCTCTGAAAACAGTATCTGTGTTCCGGTTCCAATGATGCTTTCCTATAACGCATCCAAGCATGCGCTACTCGGCTTGGCTGAGATGTTGCGTATGGAGATGCCTGACTTTATTAAGGTCAGTATTCTGTGTCCCGGAATGGTAAAGACCGGCTTGAGTTCCTCTGCCACGGATCGCGCAGCGGAATTTGGCGGGCCGGAAACTGACCCCTTCGGCGGGGAGTTGCCGTTTGGCATGGAAGCGGAGGAAATCGGTAAGCATACGATAGAACAGATCAAGAGGGGCGCTTTCTATATCGTAACCCACCACTCGAACCGCTATATGGTTGAGGAGCGCTATCGGCAATTGCTGGCTGCGTTTGACGAACAGGCCCCGGCATTTCAAGGATGGGAAGCGTTTGATACGCGCCGGGTGGTAGCGCAGGTTATGGCGTCGGAGCAGGTGCAAAGCGGCGGGCAGTAACCCATCGCCCCTCGGGACACCGCTATGTCAATGCAACAACTCAGCGCGCAGGATGCGCAGTTTCTTCACCTGGAGACCGGCAACAACCACGCGCATCTGATGTTCGCGACCATTTTTGATCCCTCCACGGCGCCTAACGGCAAGGTGCGTTTCAAGGATATTATTCGGCATGTTGAAAGCCGCTTGGATGCGTCGCCGGTTTTTAGGCGGCGCCTTATGAAAATTCCTTTGGCGCTCGATTACCCTTACTGGATTGAAGATGAATACTTCGATCTTGAGCAGCATATCTCTCACGCGCGATTACCGGACCCGGGGGACTGGCGGCAGTTCAGTATCTATATAGCTCGTTATTTCAGTAAGCCGATGGACCTGAATCGGGCCTTGTGGGATATCATGGTTTTAGAGGGGCTGGATCGCCTGCCCGGGCTGGCAAAAGGGTGTTACGCCTTGATTATGCGTGTGCATCACTGCGCGATTGATGGCGTATCGGGCGCACATTTCTTTACCGCTATCTGCGATAAGGATGCGAAGGGGACGCCGGCGCTGGAGCTGCCCAGCACTGTACCCGACCTTGGCGACAAGCCCGGCAATTTTGATATCTTAAGGCGCGCCGGTATCAGTAACATTACCTCTCCCATGAAGATGGTCAGAACATTGGTGGGGTATTCCCCGGTATTGGCAAATGCCGTGCAGGCCAGGTTCAATCGAGAAGCAGCCAGTGATGCGGAAGTACCCGACACGCGCTTTAATGCCAAGGTCTCACCCCATAAGGTTTTCGATTCCATGATGGTATCGCTGGACGATATGAAAATCGTCAAGGCGAAGGTGAAGGGCGCTACCATCAATGACGTTGTGCTGGCCACTGTCTCTGGCGGTCTTAACAATTACCTGTGCCACCATAACGAGTTGCCCGAGCAGCCGCTGGCGGCCATGGTGCCTGTGAACACGCGAACCGATAGCGGAGAGGCTGAGAATCCAAGTAACGATATTACCTCGATGGTTGTCAGCCTGCCGACATTGACCGATGACCCCTTAGCGTGCTTGGAGCAAGTTCATCAAGCAACCGCCAGTTCCAAAGCCATTAAATCCGGTGTTTCTGCACGGCTTATGACGGATCTCGCGCGACATGTTCCAGGTGTAACAATGGCGTCGGTGATGCGATTGGTAATGGGCATGCAGCAGTCGTCAAGACTGTTCAATGTCGTTGTCTCGAATGTTCCTGGCCCGCGGCAAACACTTTACATGTGTGGCGCGAAACGAGTTGCCGACTATGGCATGGCGCCCATTGCCGACGGCGCTGGATTGTTTATCGCCACGCCGAGCTATGCCGGACAGATGACGTTTAACCTCACCTCCGACCGCGACATTCTGCCGGATATCAGTTTTCTCCGCGAGTGTCTCGAAGAGTCCTTTTATGAGTTATTGGAAGCCGCCAGCTAACTCGCTGGAATCGTACATGGCAATCCAGGGTTTGGGATACATCGAAGCTGCGCAGCATTACCTAAGGTAGCCAAACTCTGCGAACCTAGCAGTTTTTCGCCTTCTAGTCGTAATAGGCGGGAGCTAAATTCAATGTTTTTGCAAGCGCCATATCGTGTCCAATCCACAGGGTGGCCCCGGTATCGACTAGCAGCTGTTCTACCTTTTCCATCGAGCGCACTGTTTCCTGGCGGTCGGTATTATACAGCGGGGTCGCTTTTAAAGTGCGGGTGACCCGAAAGTGGTAAAGATCTCCTGAAAGTACAATAGGCCCGGTTTTTTTCAGGTTTACCAACAGCAACTGGTGGCCGGGCGTGTGGCCCGGGGCAAAAATGATTTTCACGGCGCCGTCGCCGAAAATATCGTGGTCGCCATTGATCAAACGGGTTTCGCTGTCCGCGAGTTCGCGATAGAGGGATTTATCGAAAACAGGATCGTCGTCACCGACGGCAAATGCCGCCGTGTGCTCGACTTCCTGAATAATCCAGATAGCAGTCTTGAATGCATTCGCCGCACCGGCATGGTCGAAGTGGATATGCGACAAGGCCAGGTAGTCGAAGTGCTCCGGTGTCAGGTGCATATTTGATAACTGATCCAGTAGGGAAGATGTGTATGTCATGCTCACTTGGGCATTACCTTCCTTCATCAACACGATTTCCCCTTTGCCGGCCGCGCTGAGCGGCAGCCCGGCATCCCAGAGCATCCGCTTGCCCTTGTGTTCTACCATATAGCAGGGCACAAAGTGTTCCCTGACCGGCGTGTCCCGGTTGCTGATACCGAAAAGGGTGATATCCGTGTAGTCCAGTCGCCCACAGTCAAAAACGTAGAGGCGCGGAGAGTTTTCAGCCGCTTCTCCGACGGCTATTGGATCCGTTTCCGCGCTTTCTTTGGTCAATTCCCACTCACTGCAAGCGAACAATGCGGTCAGGCAAAACAACGCGGTGGCAAAGCGAATTAGTTGCATTGGCACCCTTTCGGTAGAATTGGGCCTAGCCCGAGTTTTTGTCGGCGATTGTGATCATTTCGATGTTGAAAGTCGCTATGCTAACATAGTAACTTACTTTCTGTATAATCAAAAACAGAAAGCCCTACCAAGGTAAGTCGCTGCCGCCGGTCGATAAGAAGTGGTGGGCGGAAGAATATAAGCTCACCGGCAGCGACAGCTTTATCTACATCCTCTTTTGTACCGCGAGCAATGCGAGTCACCACCGAGCCTTCGTGGGGATCTATTGAGTCAATGTATTCACCGCTCGCGGGCTCGACAAACTCGCCGTTGATAACGTGGCCGAATTGTGAAGGTATATTCATATTAATACCCCTAAACAGATGATTTTGTTGCAACTATCGCACCCATTGCACCGGCTTCCTTTGATACAAGCTGTCCGAACTGGGTATTCGGGGAAGGCGTTGGTAAATTGTCAGATCTCGGGCGTGAGACAAGGGTTGCCGGGACTATTCGGTATAAAAGCTGGGGTCAAAGTCGTTCCGGTGTTCCCTCGGCCACTTGCGGAAGCTCTTCGGTTTGCGCATCCTAAGGAGAAAAGCTCGCGATATTTTCAAGCGGTTCGCGATCCATCTTTGCCTTATTAATCTGCGCGCCCACATCTTCGTAGCCAAAGGAAAGGCCGCATAAAATGGCATTTCCCTCCGGAATGTGGACGAACTTTCTAACCACATCGGGAAACGCCGCCAGGGCGCCCTGCGGACAGCTGGCGATGCCACGCTCGACGAACAGCAACATCACCGTCTGCAGGAATATACCCAAATCCAGCGCATGGGCGCGGTGCATATAGTTGGGCATCGACAGGAACGCGGCGTGCGGTGCGCCAAAAAATTTCCAGTTGCGCATGGACAGTTCCTCACGTTTTTCCTTTTCGTGGCGCTGAATGCCCATGGTGCCATAGTAGCGATCGGCGCACGCATATTGGCGTTCTTTGTATATGCCCTGCAGTCCGATGCCGCCCGGCGGCCATTGGGGGTGGGGTTTTAGTCCCTTCGCGGCGCCTTCAAATATGGCTTTTTCCAGTTTGGCCCTTGCTTCACCGGATACCACCGAAATATACCAGGGTTGAGTGTTGCCGTTGGAGGGAGCGTGGCGGGCGGTCTCTATGACTTCACGAATCACGTCCTCCGGCACAGGCTCCGGTTTAAATCCGCGAATGGTTGCGCGGGTCATTACAGCTTCAGTAACGTTCATTTATTTACCTTAGTTTGCCAGCGCTCGAACGGCCGGTTTGGCTGCTTCTCGGCGATTAGTTGGTGGCCACATCCTGGAAAGAGACGTCCCCGTATTCTCTGAAATTATAATATACTTAGTGTTCAACAAGAAAGTATGATAAGGTTTGTTTTGGACCTTGCCTTCGGTAGTGGATTATGAAACAACTCAGTAACGCCGATGGACAGCTAATCCATGTGGAAACAGCGGATGCCCCTGAGCATATAGCCACGCTGACCATCTATGATCAGGGCACCGCCGGAAACGGCCTGGTTCGCTTCAAAGATATATTGCGAACCTTTGAAACCCGCCTCCACAGGTCACCCGTTTTTACCAATAAGATCGCCCGGGTTCCCTTCAACCTGGATCAGCCATTCTGGGTGCCCGATCCGCGCTTTGAGCTGGAGTATCATCTGCGGCACATCGCACTACCCCAGCCGGGCGACTGGCGCCAGTTGTGTATTCAGGTTTCCCGGTTGCACGCGCAACCGCTGGATTTGTCCCGACCACTTTGGCAGGCGTATGTGATAGAAGGGCTAAACAATGTGGAGGGGGTGCCGGAAAATTCCTTTGCCGTCTATATCAAGATCCACCACGCGGCTGTTGATGGCATGGCGTTCGCTGACTTTTATTCGTCTCTCCACGACTTTAAACCTATATTACCTAAAGGAGAGTACGGATCCATCATCAGCCAATGGGATATTCCGGAGGAGCCCGGGAGTCTAAAGTTGCTTGGCGAGGCGTCGAAACACATGGCAAGAATGCCGTTAGAAATGGCGCAAACAGTCGCAGACTTAGTGCCGGAAATGATCAAGAGCCGTCGCTACAAGGAAGAGTATGACTATGAGGCGGCGCACGCCAAACCTCAGACTCGCTTTGACACACCTGTCTCCCGCAATCGCGTGTTTAACGGAAGCCAATTCCCGATGACGGATATCAAAGCCATTCGTGCCGCGGTTCCCGGGGCCACCGTCAACGACGTTGCGGTCGCCATAGTGTCGTTGGCGTTAAGACATTATCTGAGCAGTAAACGGGCGCTACCGGAAAAGTCGCTGGTTGGCTGGATTCCGGTAAACGTGCGTCCCAAAGGGCAGGCGCAAAAATCGGGCAATGAATTTGCATTGCTTGCCATGACTGCCCATACCGACATAGCGGATCCTAAACAACTACTGACTCAAATCCATAAGACCACCAGTGCTGCAAAGGCCTATCGGGAAAATGTGGGGGATGATCTGTTTACGCGATTAACCCAGTTTATTCCGGCGCCGTTTCAGCGCTACCTGGGCAGTATTACATCATTGAGTGCAAATATCGGTTCTTCGGCACTGCCGGCGAATTTCACTATCAGCAATGTTCCCAACTCGCCAAAGCCGCTTTATCTGGCCGGTGCCAAGGCAGTGCGCTTTCAGGCGCTCGGTTTACTCCAGCACGGGCTCGGCCTGTTCCATATTATCAGCAGCTATTGTGACGATTTCATACTTAGCTTTCTGTCCTGCAGGGACCAGATGCCGGACCCGCAGTTTTATATGGAATGTATCGAGGATGCGTTTCAAAAACTTAAGGGGATAGTCCCTGATGACCGCTCCGTTACCCGAGCAAAAGGTCGAAGCACCACCAAACCCAAAACAAGACCCAAAAGCGACAGGGCGGAGGGAGTATCCGCCAACGCCTGAGGCTGGGCGTTTCATCAGCCAGGCACCAACTCAAGCTTTCCCCCAAATAACACTTATCTACGGTACAGGACACTGGATCAGCGCTAGTCTGAGCCCTGCAAAACTCAGGCGGGATGTTTGCGGGACAATAGAGACGGTTGCCTGGGTAGCTAGGTCGCTAATAGAGCGAGTAGCCTCGCTACCTACAATCGATATAACTTAACATACTAACCAACAAGTATGTAAATTCCAGGCTGGCATAGCTGAATGTTTTTTAAGTTACTTACTATGCAAATAGTAAAAAAGTATGATAAGATTCCGCCTGTTTTTGATATGCCGATGGTTCAGGGAAGATTGGGGCGTTAAAAAGATTTTTTTTTGGGGTTAGGTAGCTGGTACTTCGATTCGGCGTATTTTGCCGATCTTTTTGAAAACGGGTCGAATCGATAAGGCCGGAAAAACTGGACGAGTCAAAGACAACTATCAATTAACAAAAATTACCAAGTAACGATTGGCGGCTATTGCCGCTTTATCACTCGTTTAATCATTGCACTTAGCAAACACCTGAAGGGGGTTAAAATGATGAAAAATTTCAAGACCGCATCAAGCCAACTGTGCTCTACTAAGATGCTAGCAGCTTCAATAGGCGCCGTTATTGGTCTGTCGGCGGTTGCAGTTCCGCAAATTGCTTCGGCAGCGACGCTGGAAGAAGTTGTGGTTACCGCGCAACGGCGTGAGCAAAACCTGCTGGATGTACCGGTGGCGGTTTCCGCGTTCAGCGGTGAAGGGTTAAAAGCGGCGGCAGTCGACGACCTCAGTGACCTGAACGCCGCCAACCCGAGCTTTATGGCAACACCCTTCCTGTCGGACCCGCTCGGTAATGCGCCGGTAAGAATCCGTGGTATCGGTACCGGTGGCGGTAACCCGGGTTTTGAGGGCGCCGTTGGTCTATACGTAGATGACGTTTATCGTTCCCGAACTGGTTCGGCGATGCTGACGTTTTTCGATATGGAAGGGGTGGAGATTTTACGCGGTCCGCAAGGTACGTTGTTTGGTAAAAATACAACGGCGGGCGCCTTGATTCAGAGAACCGCCAAACCGGAAATCGGAGAGAATTACGGCAACGTGACCGTTGAGGTCGGTAACTACGGGCAGCAGATGGCGGAGGCCGTTGGCAACTTTTCGCTATCGGATACCGTTGCCATTCGACTCGCGGCACTGAAGGACGAGCAGGATGGCTGGTTCGAGCATCCCGTCAGCGGCGATGATACCTTCTGGATAGACAACCAAGCCTTCCGCGCCTCGATCGCATTCGAGCCGACGGATACCTTTAGCGGAAATGTGGTGCTGGACTACAGTACCATGGAGTCTCCCGGAAATTACGGGACATCCACGCGGCTCAATACCCTGGACAACGACGGCAATGACGGGCGCCAGTTGTTATTCGCCGCCCTGGCGCTCAATGATCCTTCGATTATTGGCGCACCCGCCTTGTCTCCCGGAGGCGCGGGTCACTGGTACTGGGATCCGGCTACCGGCGAGGGGCTTGACCCTTACAGCCGTGATATCGCTAATAACAACCAGGGTGTCTATGAATTGGAGCAGCAGGGGGCCACTATAAACCTGAGTTGGGACGTCAGTGATAATATACAACTGCGCTCCATCACCGGCTACCGGGAGATTGACAGCAGTAGTGAATTTGGTGACTGGGACTTCGGCCCAACCGCAATCGCCGGTTTCCTCAACCAGTTCTATGAGTTCGATACATTCTCCCAGGAGTTTTTGCTATCAGGCGACCTGGTGTTTGATAATGGCCAATCCATTGATTACGTCGCTGGTGTCAACTACTACACGGAAGATATCGGGTACTTGAGACAAGCATCGGTCGGTCCGCAGTTCGCCGACTTCCTGGGCGCTGCCTGGGACGGCGCTTTCGCCCCATTGGGCGGTGGTATCGCCGAGTTTGGAAGTTGTGTGCTGGGTAGCTCGTTCTTTTGTCAGTCCATTACGGCTATCGGCAATACGGACTTCTTCTTTCAGGACGTTTTCTTCGATCAGACGGAAGATTCCGTTGGTGTCTTTGGTCATGTTACCTACAACCTCTCGGAGCAAGTCAGCTTGATTGCCGGGGCCAGGTACAACAAGGTTGAGAAGGATATCCAGGTGGATAACCGCGTGGGCGCCAATCAGGACGAGTACCACGATCTTGTGGTAGCCAACCAACTGGGCTTTTACTTAGCCGGTGCAGCCTTGATGAGCCCCGACTGGTCAGAGGACAGAAAAGATGAGGAATGGACGTATTCAGCGACTTTCCAGTACCGTCCCACCGATGAAATGCAGTTGTATGCCAGCTATTCCCGGGGCTTTAAGTCCGGCGGCTTCAATATGAACGAGGACGCGATCGGCGGCACGCCAAACCTGTCCGGCGCCCCCGATGCGAATGGCCGCCTGTTCTCCGCGCTGACGCCGGAGACCACCACCTTCGATCCTGAGTAT
>JANQKW010000416.1 GCA_028280905.1 Porticoccaceae bacterium | reverse complement strand
AATATCCACTCAAAGGCCGTTTGCAAACCCACGTGCCGCGCTAAGAACCAGGTCGGGCAACCTTCCGGGGTCGCGGCGCGCCGCACAAAAACAAAGCCTATTTCAGCCTCGGTGGAGGCAAGGCGAATATCCATTCCCAACTGGATGGTCGCGCCGGCGCCAACCGCCGGACCGTTTACCGCGGCAATAATGGGTTTCAGGCTGTCAAATAATCGCAAGGTAAACAGCCCGGCGCCGTCGCGAAAATTCCCATCTACCGAGCGCGACGCAATATTCATCGCGCGTGTGGCTTCCTGCTCTTCCGGAGTGGCGGATGGCGAATAATCAGCGCCCGCGCAAAATGCCCTGCCCTCCCCTGTCACAATAACCACTCTTACCGCGTCGTCATGGTCTGTCCACTCGATGGCGGCACGCATGTCCATCATCATCTGGGTATTCCAGGCATTGAGAATGCCCGGCCGATTCAATGTCAGCACAGCAATGCCGTCATCCAATGCTATTTTTACCGTTTCAAATTGCGGTGTCGCCATTTTGTTTCGCCTCTCGTTATTTCTGGCTTTGCGGTTGGGGGCACCAAAGCCGCATCGCGAAAGCGTGGCACCAATAAGCGAAGAACTATCGCCGGCCACCATACTGGGTATCAATCACTCGGTCCTCCCTAAGCGGGCGACTCAGCAGCGTACCCAGCCTTACTTCCTTGAGCGCGGCCTCCCGCGACGCATCGTCGGCGGGCACGTTACGGATCACATGCTTAGCAGTGTTGAGCACCTCCGTTTCAAAACCCGCGATGCGCTTGGCCAACGCTGTTGCCACATTAAGGTATTCTCCCGGCTCCGCAATCGCATTCACCAGTCCAACTTCTCTTGCCCGCTCCGCCGAAAGCGGCAGGCCGGTTAGCGCCATCTCGGCGATAACTTTTTTGGGAAAGGAGAGATGCAACATTGCCGCAGCCACGCCACCATAGATACCGTGGGTAATCTGCGGCAACGCAAAGGTCGCGGACGGGTCCGCGACAGCCAGATCACAGGCGCTGACCAGCGTGTTGCCGGCACCGACCACCGGCCCATTTAGCGCCGCGATAAAAATAGTGCTTGAATTGAATAATTCCTTGAAGAACGACCACTGCTCCTTGCCCTCGTGGTGACCCACGGGTTCCTTTAAATCCATACCCGCGCAGAAGGCCGGCCCGGCGCCGGTCACAATCGCAACCCTGATATGCTCCGGCTTATTGGCGAGAAAATCCTTGAATTCAGCGCGCAGTGCGCCACTCAATGCGTTGCGCTGTTCGGGGCGATTCAACGTAATGACAGCAACCTTGTTATCTATCTCAATTATCAGATTGTCGTAATCCATAAACGCCTCCGATAATGCCGGCCTAGCCGGCTATTGAATTGGTGACCAAAAGAAAATGAATAAACGTTCGGGCAGAGTTTTGAGCCGGGAAGTCCGAAACCGCTTCGGACTTCCCTCCGTTAAAGCAAACGGACAATCGGCTTCCCTGCCCTTGGCTATCACAGAAACAGGTCGGGTCTAAAGGTGAACTGCAACATAATCTCACGAGGTGCGTTTCTGGCATTCCCTATTGACCTTTCCGTACCGCCGCTGTTGGATAGAGAAGAGTAGGCCCTCGTTAAGCCATACGCTTCGTCGGTCAGGTTACGCGTAATCAAGTCAACTGCCCATGCCTTATCCGCTGCATAGATCCCCAGATTGGCACCTAGGACCCAGTAAGAATCCTGAATCGTCTGTTCTACCTCATTATTATTAGCCTGATACTCGCCACTGTAGCTGGTACTCAGGTTAGCCTTGAACCGAAGTGTCTCAGAGATTGCCGCATCATAGCTAAATGCCAATGAACCGGCCCATTCAGGCGAACGGCGCAGCGGGTCGCCACCTCGCTGTGTACCCAATACACCTCCGCCTTGGTCTACACAGCCCGTCATATCCACAAACAACTGAAAATCACTACAATTGGTCAGCCAATCTTCATATTTCGCGTCGACATATGCCAAGTTGCCTGAGACCGTCAGCTCCGGCAGTGGCGTCGCCCACACAAAATCGACTTCCATACCCTCAACCGTGGCGCTCGCGGCGTTAACGGTTTTGGGCTGCGGAAATCCATCAACAAGGACGATAGATACCAATTGCAAATCGTCATAATTATAGGTGAATGCCGCCCCGTTGATACGCAGCGTATTATCCAACAACTCCCACTTGAACCCGAGTTCGTAACCTGAAACATCCTCAGGCTTAAAATCGTTTTCGTCTGGTACTCCCGTTAAGGCAGCTCGCTGAATATCACCGGAACTGATGTTGTAGCCGCCCGACTTGAACCCCTCTTTATAGCTGGCAAACAAGGTCAGATCTTCCGCCGGCTTCCAGGATAAGGTCAGCTCCGGCGACAGATTGGTAAACTCCAGCTCAGGATTTAGCACCGGCCCATCCAGCCCCGCGTTTGGGCCGGTTGTCAATTCGGACCGGTAGTCCCGCTCTTCTTCGGTATAACGCGCGCCGATAGACAACTCCAGCTGTTCCGTGAGGTCAATGTCAGTTTGGGCGAATATCGACCAGGATTCACCGCCTGCTACGCCTAGAGGATCAAAACGAATCCCCTCGGCTCCGGCAGCAAGCCAAACATTGGTGGGATTTTTCAATTCGCGGTCGTCATAAAACGCTCCAACCATAAAGCGGAAATTGTCAAAGTCAGCGCTAAAGCGAAATTCTTCGGACAACTGATCAATCTGGACCTCTGAACCAACGGCAAGACCTAGGCCAAAGCCATCAATACCGTTGGTTCTATGGCCGAGATTGCCGAAATAAAAATTTTCGACATCGACCCAACCGAGAATATTGGTAAATTCCCAGGTATCGTTAATCTTATAGTTCGCTTCCAGTGACAGCTGGGTAAGCTGGTAGTCATGCTGGTCCTTGGTGCCACCGAGCCTGGAGAGACCGCCAGGCAAAGACCAAAACGGCGCGGTAGATACGTTATCATTCAGCGTGCAATCGGTGAATGGATTGTAAGTGGCTGAATCACCGTTACAGGGATCCATTTGAATCCAGGAGTGAGCCCCGCCATCCCGCTGGCCGTTATAAACTTTCAAGGTCACGTCGCCGCGTTCAAACTCACCGTGCAATGTGGCGATAGTCACATATTCCGTAAAATCCGGCCCGGTGGTATCGAACGGCTGGGTGACGGTGGGGTCGCCCTTGCCCCACTCGTTGGTAAAATAGCCATCGGCATCCTGGTACCTTACCGCAAGTCGGCCGCCCCAGGTGTCGTTAAATGGGCCTGAAACAATAACATGGCCGTAAGCCCGTTCGGCCGCTTCCTCAAAACCAACCTGTATTTCGGAGAAGAACTCCTCAGTGGGGTTTTTGGAGCGCATGGAGACGATACCGCCGGGGCTATTTTTGCCGAAAAACAACGCCTGGGGGCCTTTGAGTACTTCCACTGCCTCCAGATCGAATAAGCCGAACCTAAGCAGCTGCGCGGAACTGTGCTGGATCCCGTCCAGGTTGATTGAAACAGACTCATCAGACGCTGCATTCACCGCGTTACTTTGAACGCCACGCAGGTTGATGGAGGGGTTTAGGGTTCCGGTATTGTAGATTGTCAGACCGGATACCTGGTCGTTCAAATCCTGGAAATCAGCCGTTCCTCGAGCTTCCAGAATCTCCGCCGTCATTGCCTGCACCACAACCGGCACATCCTGGAGGCTTTCCTCGCGTTTACGCGCAGTGACAATGACTTCTTCAAGCGCGCCAAATGCCATGCTGGCGTCCAACGCAAAGATACTGGCAGCAACGGCGCCCGCCAGCGGTTTAAGGTTTAATCTTGAGAATTCTTTCATTTGAAACGCCCCCTATTTATAAAAAAAGTTATGTTCACGCCTGTTTAATACAGTGCGACTTACAGGCTAGCGTTTACCCAGGTATAATTGAAATGAATTTTCCTTATTTCAGATATTAAAATATTGAATTTATAAATCGCTTTGACTTCGAAAATTGCCCGGAACGACAAATGAATATCAAATCTCTTGCAAAAGCAGACCTCAATCTGATCATCGCATTTCAGGTGCTGATGGACGAAAGAAACGTCACGCGAGCCGCGGAAAAAATTCACGTTTCCCAGCCCGCCATGAGCCACATGCTTAACCGGTTGAGGGAGCTTTTTGACGATCCTTTGTTCACCAGAACTGCCTATGGCATTGCCCCCACGCCCAAAGCGCTGGAATTAGCCAAACGCGTACCGGAAATCATGGGAAAGATAGATAGCTTGATCAATCCCGAAGCCTTTGAACCGGAATCCTATTCCGGCAAATTCAGGATCGGATGCGGTGACCGATTGGGTGATCAGGTTACCCAATTGTTCTCGCGTGTTCACAAGCTGGCAGGCAATATGAGATTGGAGCAAATCGCCATCCAGGATAACTATTTGGAAGAGCTACGCGCCGGCCATCTTGATTTCGCAATACATACCGTGGACGAGTTGCCCGACGACTTTATCACCCAATTCCTTCTCCACGTAAAGGTCAGGGTGGTAATGCGTAAATCACATCCGCTCAGCAAAAAAACCAGGTTATCGATTGGCGACTTTCTCAAATATCCCCACGTGAGATTAATAAACCCGGGGGGAAGACGCGCGGTTGACTTGATGTTGTCTGCTAACGGGATGAAGCGCGATATCGTGCTGGTCACGCAATTCAGGCATATTGCGCGCAATGCACTTCTCGAAACTGATTGTCTTCAGGTCACTGGCGAACCCGTATTCGAGCGCGCTGAACCGGATAACGAATTACATATGGCGGACCTGCCGAAGGGCTTGTCGGCATTGCCGATGGAGCTCAAATTAGTGCAACACCAGCGCACGCAACACAGCAGCGCCCATAGTTGGCTAAAAGAACAGATACTGGAAATAATGCGCAAGGATGTTTAACCGCTGATCATTGGGAAACACCTTCAATTCGAACTATGGCCCACCATTTCGTTTCACCTTTTCGTCACCTATTGCTTTGCGGTTGGGGGTACGAACGCCGCGTCGCGGAAGCGCGGCACCAGTGTGCGTTTGGCGATTTTCCAGCCCGACTCCGTCAGCCGGTACTCGTCGTGGTATTCCGCGACAACCGAATATCCCTCCACCAGGTGGGGTCCGGGGCTTGCCGGGGTAAAGAAGATCATCGCGTAGCTTTCACCGATTGCGGTCGTATCGGAGGTGGGGGTAACCCGGATATTTGTCATCAGGTGTACCGAGGTAACCCGGTCCCGGTTTTCAGTCATGTTGTCGGCGATAGCCTTGCGCCCGTTGAATGTCCTCCCGCCAAATGAAAGCTCAGCATCCTCGGTAAATAGGTCGGCATAGGCGTCTTTCATACCCTCGGGATGGTCGCGATACCACCCGTAATCCAATGCCAGGCGCCCGCACAGGTCTTCAACAGACTGTCCGGCAACAACGAATCCGAATGGTGTGCTGATCAACAACAGGACGACTAGGAAACGGTTCAACATTGAGTTTTCTCCTTGGGTAATAGTTGGAAATACTCGATGAGAAGCACACCAGCGATGCTTTTCAATGACTGGTATTAAGGAATGACGCACTCCCGAACCACTGAGCATTTGAATTGGATTGGTTCCGGTTCTAACGCGGCTATTGCGGTTTGTCACATTCGCGCGCCATCCGATCGGATCTCAAGCTCCGGCTACTTTTTGATAAACTTGAGTGTCATCCGGTCGGATTCACCAATCGCCAGCATCGCCGCTTTATCCCGGCAATAAACATTGCCGGGATAAAGCTTCCCTAGCGAGATTATCTCAAGAACAGGTCCGGTCTAAAGGTAAACTGGACCATGATCTCACGGGGCGCATTCCTGGCCGAGCTTATTGATGCGGGAACGCCAGTTGCTTCCGATCGACTGTTGTCATAGGCAGTCAGCAGGAACTCCTCGTCACTCAGGTTTCGTGCAATCAGGTCCAGGGACCAGGAGTCATCCTCCGCATAGATGCCCAGGTTGGCATTGTGAACCCAGTAGGACTCCTGCTGGCCCCAAGGATTGTTTTCGCCGTGAGCCATATAGTCATCGCTGTAACTGCTGGATAAATTGGCTTTGAACCTCAGCGTCTCGGAGATGTCTGTGTCGAAGCTCAGACCGATCGAGCCAGACCACTCGGGCGCTCGACGCAACGGTTGTCCGGCTCGATCCTGTGCATCGATTCCGGTTCCCTCAAGCAGCGTGCCGTCGCCATCATCGGCGAGATCGGTGAAATTCGGATCAGTCGGGTCGGTGATCCCGTCAATATTCACATCGCAGCCGGTTGTGTCCACAAATCGCTGGAATTCATTGCACTGGGCGAAGTATTTGTCGAACTCATTGTCGTTATAGGCCAGGTTTGCGGAAACGGTCAGTGACTCCAGCGGGGTTTGCCAAAGGAGGTCTAACTCGAAGCCTTCAATCAGCGCCTCACCGGCGTTAACCGTCTGAACTAAAACCGCGCCGTCGGCCGTCTGGAATATCGCGGACTGCTGCAATTCGGTGTAATCATAGGCAAAAATTGCCGCGTTGATTCGCAGTGTATTGTCCAACAGCTCTAACTTGGCGCCGAGTTCATAACCCCTTACGTCTTCCCGTTCATAGTCATTAGTCTGTTCCGACAATGAGCTTCGATACAGGGTAGAAAGGGAAACATTGTAGCCACCTGACTTGAAACCTTCCTTGTAGCTGGCAAACAGGGTCACATCGTCTTGTGGCTGCCAGGACAGAGTAAGTTCCGGTGAGAGGTTGGTGTACTCAAGCTTGGGATTGGCGACCATGTGCGGCCCGGCGGGGAAAACCGAGAAATCCCCAAGATTTCTGCCCTCATAGGTTCTTTCCTCCTCGGTATAACGAGCGCCGAGAGACAGTTCCAACTGATCCGTCAGGTCGATATCGGTTTGCGCAAACACTGACCAGGAGTCACCCTCAACCTCACCTTCCGCGTCAGGCATAATGGGGAATGTCGGCGTTATCCAGACCCGCGCACCGGTTTCCATGGTCCGATCATCGGCAAAAGCGCCGAACATAATCCTGAAGTTATCAAAATCGCCACTAAACCTGAATTCCTCGGAAATTTGGTTGATTTCGACAATCTGGCCCAGCGCAAGTCCCCCGGAGACGGTGTCCGGTCGGGCACCCACATTGCCAAAAATGTAGTTCTCGATGTCAATCCAGCCAAGGATATTGTTGAAATCCCAGGTGTCGTTTATCTCGTAGTTCGCTTCCAGCGACAACTGGGTCATTTCGTAATCGTGCGATGGCCTGTCATCCGCGAAGATGGATGTGGACTCATCGACCGACCAGGGGGCAGACGCGTAGGTATTATTCAATCTGCAGTCGCTAAAGGCATTCTTCAAGTCGACGGGATTGCCCTCACCATCGAGACTGTTACAGCGGAAGTACTGGGTTTGGTTGTAGTCGTTCCCGTCCCGCTGCGCGCGGTATCCCTTGAGTGAAACATCACCTCGATCAAACTCCCCGCGCAGTGTTCCGATCGCGACGACTTCTTCAAAGTCAGGCCCGGTCGAATCAAAGGGCTGGGTTGCATCTGGGTCACCGTCCCCCCAGATATTATCGAAGTAGCCGTCAGAGTCTTGGTACCTAACCCCGAGCCGCCCACCCCAGGTATCGCTGAACGGGCCGGAGACAACTATGTGGCCATATTTTCTTTCGGCCGCCTCCTCGTATCCCACCTGTACTTCGCTGAAAAATTCCTCAGTGGGGTTTTTCGAGCGTATTGCAACGATTCCGCCGGGGCTATTCTTACCGAAAAACAGCGCTTGCGGCCCTTTCAATACCTCTACAGACTCCATTTCAAACAGGCCAAACCGGAAGAGTTGCGAAGAGCTGTGCTGTATGCCGTCGAAATTAATCGCCACCGCTTCGTCAGTTGCCGGGTTAACGGCGTTACCCTGGATTCCTCGAAGGTTAATGGATGGTTGTACCGGGCCTCCGGAATAGATAGAAAGGCCGGAAACCTGATTAGTTAAATCATCGAAGTTGGCCGTGCCGGTCGCTTCCAGCGAATCGGCTGTGATCGCTTGCACCACCACGGGTACGTCCTGAAGACTTTCCTCCCGTTTGCGTGCTGTGACAATTACCTCTTCAAGCGCGGCAAAGGCCGTGCCTGTATCCAGTGCGAAAAAAACCGCCGCTAAGGAGCCGGTGAACAGCCTCCGGTCAAAATTCAAAGAATCTTTCATTTGGAACCCCCTGATGGATGACAATTTATGATGTTATGGTTTTTGCTTTTAATACGTCTGCTAAAGCGATTGAGCCGACAAAACGATACCTGACCAATCCGGCGCAACAACTAGACTAGCGCCCGGCAAGGTATAATTGAAATTGATTCTTTTTATTTCAGATATAATTGGATATTATTTCTTTAACCAGCGAGATCTCAATGTTTACCGGGAGTAACAAATGAGCATCAAGTCTCTTGCGAAATCCGATATCAACCTGATTGTCGCTTTCCAGGCGTTGATGGACGAGAGAAATGTCACGCGAGCCGCCGCGAAAATGCATATTTCCCAACCCGCCATGAGTAACGCCCTCAGCCGGTTGAGGGTGCTTTTTGACGACCCTTTGTTCACCAGGGCCGCCCATGGCATTGTCCCCACGCCCAAAGCGCAGGAATTATCCAAGGATGTACCTGAAATCATGGGAAGGATAGATCGACTGATAAACCCCGCTGTATTTCAGCCAGAATCTTATTCGGGAGAATTCGTGATCGGTTGCGGTGACAGAATAGGCGAGCCGGTTGCCCGGCTGTTTTCGCATGTGCACGCACTAGCGGAGCATGTGAAATTTGACCAAGTCGCCATCCACGATAACTACCTGGACGAGCTGCGTACAGGGCGTCTCGATTTTGCGATACATTACATCACCAAGGTACCTGAAGACATAGTTGTCGAAAACCTTTTCGACGTGAAGGTTAAAGTGGCGATGCGCAAGTCACACCCGCTGAGCGGAAAAAAGCGACTATCGCTAAAAGACTTTCTCAAATACCCCCATGTGAGATTGAAAAATCCCGGCGGAAGGCGTGTGATTGACCTTACCCTTGCGGCCAAAGATATGGAGCGGAACGTCCTGCTCATGACGCAGTTCAACCATATTGCACGCAGCATGCTGCTGACAACCGATTACCTTCAGGTAACGGGGGAGCAGCTGTTCTCCGAACCGGATGACGAGTTGCATCTGGCCGATCTGCCAAATGAGCTACCGGCATCGCCGGTGGTGTTCAGATTATTGCAACACCAGCGCACGTGTCACAGTAACGCGCATAACTGGCTCAAAGAACAGATAGTGGGGATAATTCGCAGGGATTTTTTACCGCAAAACCCTGGCTATTCAAACTAACCAACGAGTTGTCATTTTGTTTACCCTGTCAGCTGCTATTTCTTTGCTGCTGGCGGCACGAACGCCGCACCGCGAAAGCGCGGCCCCAACATGCGCTTGGCGATTTTCCAGCCCGATTCCGTCAGCCGATATTCGTCATGGTATTCCGCGACATCGGACCTCAAGCTCCGGCTACTTTTTGATAAACTTGAGTGTCATCCGGTCGGACTCGCCAATCGCCAGCATCGCCGCTTTCAATTCGGGATCATCACTTTGCAGCATGGATGCCGGCGGCAGGCGCCATACGTAGTCCCCGGGACCCGGTTTGTCTTTCGGGTTGGCATTGATTTCGCTCTCGGCAACCAACTCAAACCCGGCGTTCTCAAAAGCGGCAATCACCGCGGATTGCTTTAGGTAACCCCAGCGGCCATTGGCCCATTCGTCATCGGCGTCTTCCGGCGCCCGATGCTGAATCACGCCGACAGTGCCACCCGGCTTTAGCAGGTTGTGCACATCGGTAAGCGCTTCGGTTAGATAGCCACCGCGACTCTCGACGGTAGCGATGTTGTGTAAGGTGCGAACCAGGGTGACGACATCGAGCGTACCGTGCAGCGCGGGATCGATATCGCCGAAAAAGTAGGCGGCGGCGGTTATGCCCTGCGCGCCGCTAATCTGCCTCACCATCGGAACAAAATCATGAATATGGTCAATACGCTCGGCGATTTGCGCTTCCGTGTAGCGGCCCTCTATTTGTCCCCACATGGTGGGATTGTAGTAAATGCCGTAGACGGCGCTGTCCGGCCCGATCAGCGGTGCGACGATATGGGTATACCAACCCTGGCCGGGACTCACCTGGGCGACTCGCATACCCGGCTTAATGCCAAAAAATTCGATGGTCTCTTTGGGGTGGCGGTATTGGTCGCGAGCTTTCAAGTCATCGCTTCGCGCAGCCAAAATCTCGTTCAGTAGCGATTCTTGAGCGCCGGCCTGCGCTGCCGCTTTATCCACCGCCGGGCTCTGGCTGGTGCAACCGGCAGTAAGCATGATAAAAAATACCGCTAATAAAGGCCTTATCATCAGATTGTCCTCATGACGTTGTTATGGAAACTAGCTGTTATGAAAACTAAAAGTGGATTATCTCTGACCACCATACTTGGTATCAATCACCCTATCCTCTCTGAGTGGCGCGCTCGACAGGGTGCCGAGCTTTACTTCCTTGAGCGCGGCCTCCCGATCAGCGTCGTCGACGGGTACATTCTGGATAACATGCTTCGCGGTGCCCAGCGCCTCGGTGTTAAACCCAGCAATACGTTTGGCGAGCGCTTTCGCCATAGTTAAGTATTCCCCCGGCTCCGCTATTGCGTTCACCAACCCAATTTCCCGCGCCCGCTCCGCCGAAAGCGGCAGGCCGGTCAGCGCCATCTCCGCGATCACTTTTTTGGGAAACGAAAGATGCAGCATTGCCGCGGCCACGCCACCGTAGATGCCGTGGGTAATCTGCGGCAGCGCAAAGGTCGCGGACGAGTCCGCGACAGCGAGATCACAGGCGCTGACCAGCGTGTTGCCGGCACCGACGACAGGCCCGTTTAACGCCGCGATAAAAATAGTGCTTGAATTGAATAATTCCTTGAAGAACGACCACTGTTCCTTGCCCTCGTTGTGACCCACGGGTTCCTTGAGATCCATACCCGCACAGAACGCCGGCCCGGCGCCGGTCACAACCGCCACCCTGATATCCTCCGGCTTATTAGCGAGAAAATCCTTGAATTCGGCGCGCAAGGCGCCGCTCAACGCGTTTCGCTGTTTGGGGCGATTCAAGGTGATAACGGCAACCTGGTTATCTATCTCGATTATCAGATTTTCGTAATTCATAAACCTCTCCGATAAAGCCCCTTGAGCCAACTACCGAATTGGCGTCTCGATAATGCCTGATTAGGACTCGGGGTTGATTTTTTTGAGCGGGGAAGCCCGAAAATGCTTCGGACTTCCCGCCCGCCGTCATCATAGAAACAGATCCGGCCTGAAGGTGAACTGCAACATAACCTCTCGAGGTGCGTTTCTCGGACCGGAAAGCGCCCTGATAGGGGCCGCGGTGCCCGTGGAGTAGGCGCCGCTCACAAGGTATTCCTCGTCAGAGAGATTGCGTCCGATCAGGTCAATCGACCAGGATTCGTCTTCCGCATACACACCAACGCTGCCGCCAAAGGTCCAGTAAGAGTCCTGGATACCCTTCTCGATCTCGAACCCGGTAGTCTGGTACTCATCACTGTAAGTGCCTCTAATATTAGCCCTTAAGCGCAGCGCGTCGGTCAGCCCTGTATCAAAATTCAAACCGAGAGAGCCACTCCACTCGGGCGCGCGTCGCAGCGCGTCGCCGGACCTATCGGCGCCGTCCGCACCAACCGCAACATTGGTCCCCGGCACCTGGGTTGCCGGATTGTTATCGACGTCCACATCGCAGCCGCTAACCGTCCCAAACTGCTGATCATCGCTACAGACCGATATGTATTCGTCGTACTCGTTGTCATTGTAGGCAACATTGCCTGACACGGTTAACACGGGCCAGGGCGTCGCCCACAGAAAGTCCACCTCAATGCCCTCGACAGTCGCCTTTCCTGCGTTAATGGTTCTCGTCTCAGGCACACCCCCGGTGGTGACAACCGACGGCAACTGAAGGTCGGCGTACTGGAACGTAAACAAGGCGCCATTAATACGCAGCGTATTGTCCAGCAATTCCAGCTTAAAGCCCAATTCATAACCGTCTACCGTTTCCTGATTGAAATCGAAAGGGGTGGGCGTTTGGGTGGCGGCAGCGCCGACGGTGCCGGCTGCGGATGCGTTATAGCCACCGGATTTAAAACCTTCCTTATAGCTGCCGAACAGGGTTACATTCTCGACCGGCCTCCAGGACAAGGTAATTTCAGGAGACAGGTTGTTAAAATCCAGTTTGGGATCTATAACGGGCGCGACTGGCCCGCCGGTGATCCGGGCATCGATTTCCCTTTCCTCCTCGGTATAGCGCGCACCAATGGAGAGTTCCAGTTGCTCCGTCAAGTCGATATCGGTTTGCGCGAATACCGACCAGGATTCCCCGGTAATCTCCTGTTGAGAGTCCGGCAGCAGCGGGTTTGCTCCGGCGACCAGCCACACGTTCGAGAGGTTGTCATTGGTGCGGTCGTCATAAAACGCGCCAAACATAAACCGGAAATTATCGAAATCCCCGCTAAAGCGGAATTCCTCGGTCAACTGTTCGACCTGGATGTCAACGCCGACACCAAAGCCGCCTAGATTGCCGTCGATGCCATTTGACCTGATACCAAGGTTGCCAAAGAAGAAGTTATCGATATCGACCCAGCCAAGGATATTGTTAAATTCCCAGGTATCGTTAATTTGGTAACTGACGTCCAGCGAGATCTGCGTCATCTGATAATCAGTGGAGTCCCTGTCATCGGCCACACGAGAGCTTGACGAGGGCGCGAAATAGGGCCCCTTGGAAGTCTGGTCATCCACTTTACAGTTTGTATACGGGTTGACCACCGTCGCTCCCGTTGGACAATCAAACAGTTGAATCCACGAGTGGTCGGCGCCTTCACGCCGGCCGTTGTAGACCTTTAATGTCACATCACCGCGATCAAACTCACCGCGAAGTGCGGCCATAATGACATTTTCTGTGAAATCGGGCCCTGTGTCGTCGAATGGTTGGGTAACGCCCGGATCACCATCGCCCCAGACATTCTCAAAATAGCCATCCGCGTCTTGGTAGCGATAAGCCAGGCGGCCGCCCCAAGTGTCATTAAAGGGTCCCGACACAATGATGTGACCATAGGTACGCTCGGCGGCCTCTTCATGGCCCACTCGCACCTCGGAGAAAAACTCTTCAGTGGGATTTTTGCTGCGTATCGAGACGATGCCGCCCGGGCTGTTTTTTCCGAAGAACAGCGCCTGCGGGCCCTTCAAGACCTCGACAGACTCCATATCGAACAGGCCAAACCTGAACAGCTGGGCCGAGCTGTGCTGCACGCCATCCATATTGATAGATATGGATTCGTCCGCAGCAGCATTGATGGGGTCACTTTGAATACCGCGCAGATTGACTGTAGGTTGCAGCCCTCCCGCTGTGATCGACATGCCGGACACCTGGTCATTCAAGTCAGAAAATTCCGCTGTTCCGCTGGACTCCAGCGCCTCGGCCGTGAATGCCTGGACCACGACAGGCACATCCTGAAGACTCTCTTCACGTTTACGCGCTGTCACGATGATTTCGTCGAGTGCGGCAAATGCCATGCCGGCATCCAGCGCGAAGAAGGTGGCCGCGATTGAACCCGCTAGCGATTTGCGTTTTAAATTTGGAAAACGTTTCATTCGGAATCCCCCATAGGATTTTGCGTTAAGTGTGTTGGTTTTGGCTTTTAGGTGGAGTTTTTAGTGGTATAAAAAACCAAACCCCCGCGCTGCCGATACGGTCAGGCGGGAGAAACAGGCTAACGCGTTCAGAGGTATATCTGAAATGAACTTTCTTCATTTCAGATATAATTCCGTGTCATTTCTCTAGCCGGAATATCGCACCGGCTGCCGTTAAGTCAGGCGTTCAGACGGATAAAAACAGCAGCTTTTGACAGCCGATTGGAAAGCAGTGGGGCCCATTGCTGGGCCCCAACCTGTGTGATTAACTTGTTAGATAAAACAGTAGATAATTACGCCAGCGAAAGCGGCAGCTCTCTCAGGCGTTTGCCGGTGGCCTTGTACACGGCGTTGGCCACGGCGGCGGCCACCGGCGGCAGACCTGGCTCGCCAACACCGGTGGGGGCTTCCTGGCTGGGCACAATATGCACTTCAATTTCCGGCGCCTCTTGCATGCGCAGCATCGGGTAGTCGTGGAAGTTGGATTGCCGAACCTGCCCGGCCTCGATATCTATCTTGCCGTACAGCGTGGCCGTCAGGCCATAGATGATACTGCTCTCCATTTGCGCCTTGACGATATCCGGGTTCACGGCCAACCCGCAGTCGACCGCACAGGTAATCCTGTGCACTTTTATATTGCCGTTCTCCACCGATACTTCCGCCACCTCGGCTACCCGTGAATAGAATGAGGTGTGCGCGGCTATACCCTGGGTGGCGCCGGCATGCCGGGGATTGCCCCAATTGCCTTTGGTCGCGGCCAGCTTGATCACCTCGGCGAAACGCTTATCCTTTTTGCTGTTGTTCATCCTGAACTCATACGGGTCGACACCGGCATGGTGGGCCAGTTCGTCGATAAAGCTCTCTTTGAAGAAGCCGCTAAAGGAATGACCGACAGAGCGCCAGAACCCGACGCTTAGACCGCTGTCCACGGTGACATGGCGCGCCTCTTTGTTGGGCGCGTCATAGTCTTCGTACAAGCCTTCGGTGCTGGTGGTATCCAGCTCAAAACCGGCAACCACCCCCTCAACGCGATTGCCCACCCATTCCGCCAGGCCCAGCGGCATTAGCGTGGGCAGCGCGCTGTCGATAATCGCCGGGAACGCATTGGCCCCGGCGCGCTTGACGAAAAAGGTGTCGATCAGGCCGTCGTCGTTAACACTGGCTTCAAAGCGCGCCACTGAGCCGGGCCGGTAGACGTCGTTGCGGGTATCTTCCTCGCGACTCCAGATAAGCTGTATGGGGAAGCCGCTGGCCACGGCGATTTTTGTGGCTTCCACCACATAGTCGCTGTACAGCCTTCGACCGAAACCACCCCCGAGGAACGATGAGTGAACATTGACATTTTCCGCATCGAGACCGGCGTGCCTGGCCACAAGCCCCTGAACAACCTGGGGGATTTGCGTGCTGGTCCAGACGTCTGCTTTGTCGCCGTCAATTTTGATGGTGCAGTTCATCGGCTCCATGGTGGCATGGGCCAGGAAGGGGGCGGAGTATTCAGCCTTGACCACCTCGCTGGCATTTTCAAGCCCTTTAGCGCCTTCGCCCTCCCGGTGGGCCTTACCGCCTTTATCCTCGGTTAACTGCTGGCGAAGCTGGGTGAAGTACTTGTCGGTGGACAGATCGGCCAATTCCGGCAAGTCCCATTCGATGTTGAGCTTTTCGGCGGCCTGGCGGGTCTGCCAATAGTGTTCACCCACCACCGCAACACCGGTTTCGATATCCACCACGGCCAACACCCCGGGCATTGCCTTTACCGCGTCGCCGTCGAATGATTTGACTTTACCGCCGGCCACCGGACAGCGTTGAAGCACCGCTTTTTTAAGGCCGGGGAAATCCGCATCCAGCCCAAACATCGCGCTGCCGTCAACCTTGGCGGGGGCATCGATACGGGAGGTCTCCTTGCCGATGTACTTGAACTGCGCCGCTGGCTTCAGGGGCGCGTTTTCCGGGATCGGCCGCTGGCCGGCCAATGCGGTAAAGTCACCGAACGGATAGCTGCCCGACTCGGCTATCACCTTGCCGTTATCCAGTGTCAGGCTGTCCTTGGCAACGCCCAATTGCTCCGCTGCCGCTTGCAACAGCGCCTCCCTGGCGTTGGCCGCCGCTTGTCGCATGGGCGTGTAAAAGACACGCATACTGGTGCTGCCGCCGGTGCTTTGCATGCCGCTCTCCGGGCTTTGGTAAGCCTCGTGAACCGGCGCGAAATGCACTTCAATCTTATCCGGATCGGTAGACAGTTCCTCGGCAATCAGCGTGGTCATGCCGTTGTAGACGCCCTGCCCCATTTCGCTGCGGGGATTGTAAAAATGGATCCGGCTATCGGGGGCTATTTGGATTAACGCATTGTGGAAATAGGTGCCCGCACCGTGATCGAAGTTGAGCCCGGGAGCAGCACAGGCCGGCAAAGCGACACTGACAACCAGGCCGCCGCCGGTGACGCCCACCATTTGCAAAAATTGTCGACGAGTTGTTAGCGCTTCATTCATGCGTTGTTACCCCCTTCCAGTTGGTTGGACGGCGTGTAGTAGGCGACCTCTGACCCACTTGACCCATTTGACCCATTGTCGCTGACGGCCTTTTTAATAGCGGCCTTAATCCGGGGATAGGTGCCGCAGCGGCAAATATTACCTTGCATGGCCTGATCTATTTCCGCATCCGTCGGGTTAGGATTTCTGGCAAGCAGCGCCGTGGCCGACATAATCTGGCCCGACTGGCAGTAGCCGCACTGTGGCACACTGTGGTCGATCCAGGCTTGTTGTATCGAGTTATAGGCGCCTTTAGGACTGACGCCTTCAATGGTGGTCACGCTTTTTCCTTCTATGGCGGCCACCGGCGTGATGCAGGTGCGTATCGCCTGCCCGTCAAGGTGCATGGTGCAGGCCCCGCACAGGCCCATGCCGCAACCGAACTTGGAGCCCTTTAACTTAAAGTAATCCCTGACAACCCAGAGCAGCGGCGTATCCCCAGGTGCTTCGGTGGATACGGCTTTGCCGTTCAGCGTAAAATTAATCATCTTTCCCCCCCAATGATCGTTTAGATGTGTACTGTTGTTACGCTTTTTAGTGAATTATAGCAATGTGAGGTAATGTATCGGTGCGATAATGTAACAGAGCAGGTTTTGAAGTCACAACAGTTTTACATTTCTTTACCGACCATTCTTCAAAGGCCGTCACCCGGATGATGTTTTCCGAATTGAGTTTCCTGAATAGGAATCCGGCAAGAAAGAGCCTAGCGTCTCCCAAGGTATAACTGAAATGAACTTTCTTTATTTCAGATATAAAATAGCATCATTTCTATATCCAACCCGATAATAAACCTAGCCGGGAACAAGCAATGAATATCAAGTCTCTTGCAAAGTCGGATCTCAACCTGATCGTCGTATTCCAAGTACTGATGGACGAAAGAAATGTCACGCGAGCCGCGGAGAAAATTCATATATCCCAACCCGCCATGAGCAAAGCGCTCAACCGGTTAAGGGAGCTTTTCGACGACCCTTTGTTCACCAGAACCGCCTACGGCATTGTCCCCACACCGAAAGCGCAGGAATTATACAAGCATGTTCCCGAAGTCATGGGAAGGATCGATCGAATGATCAACCCTGCGGACTTTGAGCCGCATTCCTATTCAGGAAAGTTCAGGATCGCCTGCGGTGACCAAGTGGGCAACCTTGTTGCCAGGTTATTCTTCGAGGCCCATGAGCTTGGGGGGAATATGAGGTTTGAGCAGATCTCCATCCAAAGTAATTATATTGAGGAGCTGCGCTCGGGGCATCTCGATTTTGCAATACATACTCTTAACAAGGTGCCGGAAGACTTTATCGCCGAAAGCCTCCGCCAAGTATCAGTTAAAGTGGCGATGCGTAAATCGCACCCACTCGGAGGAAAAAAGAGCTTATCGATTAAAGACTTTATCAAATACCCCCATGTGAGGCTGACACACCCGGAGGGAAGACGCGTAGTCGACCTGATGCTGGCGGCCAAAAACCTGAGACGCAATATCCTGCTCGTCACGGAATTTAGCCATATTGCCCGCAACGCACTTTTGAAAACCGACTGCCTTCAAGTCGTTGGAGAACCCCTGTTCGAAATCTCTGAACCGGACAATGAATTGCATCTGGCAGATCTGCCGAAGGCGTTGTGGGTATCGCCGGTGGAGGTCAAATTACTGCAACACCTGCGCACGCACCACAGCAACGCCCACACCTGGCTAAAAGACCGAATACTCGAATTGATGCGTTAGTTTGTTTTAATAAACTGGGAAGCCGGGCACTGCCCTGCGCTTCCCAGTATTCAAAAATAGGTAAGCAGGTTAGCTTACTTACCTTTCTATATTAAAAGAATAAGTCCGGCCTAAAGGTAAATTGCAGCATAAATTCCCGCGGCGCATTCCTGGTACCCCCAATTGCCCTTGGGACGACAATCGGATCCGTGAAGTATGTGACGGGGTTTCCGCTGTTGATGTACGCCTCGTCGGTCAGGTTTCGGCCTATTAGATCCAATGACCAAGACTCGTCTTCTGCGTAGATACCTATGTTGCCACCATATATCGAGTAAGAGTCCTGAACACTGGTCGGCTCTTCAAAGCCCGTGGTTTGGTACTCGTCACTATAGGTCGCCGTTATGCTCGCCTTGAAACGCAGCCCGTCAGTTAAGGCTTCATCAAAATTCAGACTGACCGAACCCGACCATTCCGGCGCGCGCCTAAGCGGATCTCCCGCCCGCTGCGTAGCATCTGCACCGGGATTAGTCGCCGCCACCAAAGGGCTCGCCGAGGTGGTGACGTCATTGTCCACGTCAACATCACAGCCGGTGGCGTCTACAAGCAGCTGACGGTCGCTACATTGGGCGATGTAATCCACATACTGATTATCGTTATAGGCAATGTTTGCCGATACCGTCAACGAGGGCAGAGGCGTTTGCCACAATGCATCGACTTCGAGGCCGTTGATCTCCGCCTGACCTGCATTGACCGTCTCCAGCGTTGGCACTTGCCCCGGTAAGGCTACCACTTTCGGCAATTGCAGGTTGCTGTAATCGTAGAAAAACAGCGCGCCGTTGATCCGCAGCGTATCGTCAAGTAACTGGAGTTTGAAACCCAGTTCGTACCCGTCAACATCTTCCTGGTCAAAAGACCTGTTCAGTGTATCACCGGCAAAAATAGCTGTGACCGCGGCACCGCCGTTGGGGTTATAGCCACCGGACTTAAACCCTTCTTTGTAGCTGCCGAACAGCGTGACGTTGTCGGCGGGCTGCCAGGACAAGGTCAGTTCCGGAGAAAAATTGGTAAAGCTGAGGTCGGGCTCCTCCAGATCCAGCTCAGCGCCGGGTATACCCGTGATGGTATGCTGGTAGTCCCGATCCTCCTCGGAGTAACGGCCCCCGATAGACAGCTCTAGCTGATCCGTCAAATCAATATCGGTTTGTGCAAAAACCGACCAGGAATCGCCGCCCACTTCACCTTCCGGATCACCGGGCAAAATAAATGCGCCCCCTGAAGCCAACTGGGCGTTAATCAGCTCCTTGGTAGTGCGGTCGTCAAAAAACCCACCGAACATAACGCGGAAGTTGTCGAAGTCGCCGCTGAACCGGAACTCCTCGGTGACCTGCTCCACTTCCATATCCAGCCCCACGGAAAAGTCCAGCGGGGTTCCATCCAGCGCGTTGCTTCTTAGTCCCGGGTTACCAAACCATTCGTTCTCAATCGTCACATAACCGATGATATTGGTGAATTCCCAACTTTCATTGATCTCGTAATTGAACTCCAGCGACGCCTGGGTTAATTCATAATCGCTATAAGCACCGGGGGCGCCAACAGCACTCGTCGTTCCAGCGGCAGCCGGGTGATTGTCGGAAGCGGCAAACGGCGCTGAAGCGACATCTTCATCCAGCCTACAATCCGAATACGGGTTGGTACTTGGAAAAGGGGTTGAATCAGAAATTGCCGCTCGCGCCTCTTGCTGCAGCTCGCAGTTCCAGTATTGAAGCCAGGTATGCAATCCGCCTGACCGACTTCCGTTGTATAGTTTCACCGTCACATCGCTCCGATCAAATACCCCTTTAATCGTACCTATGACGACATTTTCCGTGAAATCCGGCCCTGTCGTATCAGCTGGTGTGGTCGCAGGTGTCGGCGTATTCGCGTTGGGTACACCCCAGACATTATCGAAATAGCCATCGGCATCTTGATAGCGGTAGGATAACCGGCCGCCCCAGTTATCGTTAAACGGCCCGGAAACGATAACATGGCCATAGGCCCTTTCAGCGGCTTCCTCGAAGCCGACCTGAACCTCGGAGAAAAACTCGTCTGTGGGGTCTTTTGTCTTGAATGCAACTATGCCGCCCGGGCTGTTCTTGCCGAAGAACAGGGCCTGCGGCCCTTTCAATACTTCGACAGACTGCAGATCAAACAGGCCGAACCTCAGGATCTGAGAGGAACTGTGCTGTACGCCATTAAAGTTAACAGAAATGGATTCATCCGCCGCGGCATTTACCGCGTCGCTTTGAATTCCCCTCATGTTAATGGATGGATGCCGGGTACCGCTTTGATTGATGTTAAGCCCGGAGACCTGATCGTTGAGGTCCAGAAAATCGGTTGTACCTCTCGCTTCAAGCGTTTCCGCGGTAAAGGCTTGGACCACCACGGGCACGTCCTGAAGACTTTCCTCACGTTTACGCGCCGTGACAATAATTTCATCAAGCGCGGCAAATGCCGTGCTGACATCAAGTGCGAAAAAGGCCGTCGCGATGGAACCGGCCAGCAACTTGTATTTAAAACCCAAAGGATTTTTCATTTGACTCCCCTCAATTGAACGATAGTTATAAATGTTTATGGTTGTTTTACTTTCTACTTTTCTACTTTTCTGCTTGCTAACTGGCTGCTCTTCCCCGTTGCGTCCGAACCTCGTCACGTACCGCTATAAACCGCAAAACGATACCCGGCGAATCCGGCGCAACAAGCAGCGCAGTTCGTGCTAAATGTACAATTAAAATAGTTTTTTACAATTAGACACAAAACGAATAATAGTAGGGGGTAAAACAAACATCAAGGCGGTTACAAAGACTGCGCACGCATCACAGCAACGCCCACACCTGGCTAAAAGACCGAATACGCGAATTGATGCGTTAGTTTGATTTGGCAAGCCGGCTGGGCACCCAAACGCGGGTTTCTCCACCGGCCACCAGGGTGTCGCCGACATACGCCTCGGCGTCGAGCAGCGCCTGCTGTTTGTCCGCAAGAATTTCAGTGACCGTTAAGCTGGCGCTCACCCTTTGCCCAACGCTGACCGGACGGTAGAAATTCAGTTGCTGGCTCATATAGGCGCAACCCGGCCCGGGAAGCAAGGTACCCACGATAGTCGACCACAGCGACGTGGTAAGCATGCCGTGGATAATGGGCGTTTCAAAACGCGTTTGCGCGGCAAAGGTTTCATCCAGGTGCAACGGGTTGTCGTCGCCGGAAATTTGGCTGAACTTGACCACGTCATCCGTGGAAAAGGTTTTGGCGTATTCCGCGCGCATACCCACGCGCAGGTCTTCAAGCCAGTAACCGTGGCGCGGATCGATTGATTCGTTATTCATTTTTATCCGTTGTTTGACAGTGAACCAGAGTTCCGCTCGCCTGCCGGCCTGGTTAATTAGTAGAAGTGTCCGTTAATGTAACCAATGCGGCCGGGGTTGTACAGAATTGCAAGTTGTCGGGAGCGCTCGACCCAATTTACCAAGCATCAGCTCGCAGGAAACACCATCAGCGGCGTTAGGTCCGCGATATTGTCCAGGCGCTCGCAATTCCAGATGGTTTCGACCAGTTTGTTCACTTGATCGGCCGGCATTTTTTTGTCGGCCATGGTTCTAAACTTGGTTTCCAGTTCTTGGTCCGTTAATGCATTCGAGCCAAAGCCCTTTGGCGTATCGATACGTTTTTCCAGCACGCGCCCGTCTTTGGTGGTGATGATGGAAGTGCCCGCCAAACTCAGATGAGGTTCATTCTCGTCCACTTCCACTGAAATGCGCTCGGTCAACTCCAGCACCAACGGATCGGTAAACTTTTCGGGTTTAAAGGATTCGGGACCAAAATCCCGCTCGATAATAGCCAGAGCATTGCCGTAGTAAGTGCTGTGGTCGGCGCTCTCGCCGTTGCGCGGATACTTTTTGGCCGCATAGGTGGTGTGTTCGGTTTCGCGCTTGCAAGCCTTGATGGTCACCGATTCTATCTGTTCCGGCTTCAGGTCGTGCTGTTTCACCAGCGCGATGGTCGCCTGAATATGCGCCTGGGTGGTGAAGTTGGTGCACAGCGGCTTGAAGAAGGTTTCAAGGATGCGCCAACCGTTGAAATCCAGGAACCTGTCCAGCGCCATGTTGTTCAGCATAACCGTGTGGTTGAAACCATACTCGCCCTCCATCACGCGGCGCGGTCCGGTAAACCCTTTCTGTGCCAGTTTGCATGCCAGGATCGCGTTATAGGCCACCCAGCCAAAGCGCAGGTTTTTACTCATCACGAATTCTTCGTTATTGGCGTCGAGTAGGTTCATCGGCAAGCTGTGACAAGCGGTCGCGCCTATCGCATTGGCGATCTGCTCCTCACTGAGCCCCATCAATTTGCCCAGCGCCGGCGGCATATTAAAGCCGCCCCGAATATCCGTGCACCAGCCGCGCGCGGCCATATCGCGATAGCCCTCCAGCGGGCCGCCCTGTTCGGATAACGACTCGGAAAACCTTGCGCCGATTTCGTAGGAGACGACCAGCGCGGTAAGAAATTCGCGGCCGTTACAGCCGCCGCTCTCCGCAACCGCCAGCAATGCCGAAATGGCGTCACTGTTGTGGCCGCCCCCTCCCACATCGCTGTAGTCGAGATAGCGCACCATAAAACTATTCACCAGGCTGGCATTGGCGACACTGGTTTTAACGCCGGAGCCTATAATGGTGGCCTCGGGCCGGCCACCCAACTCTTCCACCACCTGCTGGCATATCGGACGCCCCGGTGCATCGTAACCACCGATCGCGCACCCCAACGCGTCCAACAGACATCGCTTAGCCTGGTGGACTACGTCGTCGGGCAGCGACGCGTATTGCAACCCCAGGCCGTAGCGCGCCAATTGATGCGCGGTACCCCGCCGGTAGTCCGCTTCGATTTGCTCCCAGGCCAGCTCTCTCAGTAGTGACATTTTGCTAGGGCCTGTTAACACGAATGGAATCGTCCCTGCAGTCGGCCACTTTTTCGACCAGCAAGGCAGAAAGAGCGACGTGTAGTCGCTCTACATAAGTGATTGATAACGCCGCTGGGCGGAAAAGTGGTCCTGCCCTTCGGGTTGTGGCTAAAAAAGCGCCACTCAGCGTTGCTCGTCGTTCATTTAGACTCACTAAACTACACTCCTCGCGCCTAGATTGACACTTTTTTAATCACAACAGGGACTATTCCATTAGTGTTAACAGGCCCTA
>JANQKW010000350.1 GCA_028280905.1 Porticoccaceae bacterium | reverse complement strand
GGGGGTGTCGCGAGGACTGTTTGAGCGACAGCGAGTTACCGCAGCGCCGGCAATTTGGCAAACTTAACGGCCGGTCACGGATAAACCTTCCCTGACGGGACGGGAACCTGGCTCCGACCTAAAAACGTCCGCTATTGGCACTGATCTGTCAGTTAATGTTGAACCCTTTCACGACTGTTGTCTTAAAAAGTCTTGTTCAATACAACTTAACTCACCAACCCTTTTAGTAACACGCCAGCGCCGTAGGCCAGCGCTGCGGCGGCACCGCCGATCGCCACAGTTTCAAAGCCCGCCGCCAGAAAGGACTGATCGAGAAAACTTGCCTTGGTAGCGCCTACCAAAAAAAATGCCACACCCGTCATCACTGCACCCCATAAAAAAGGGTCAGGAATCGCGCCCGGATTGATCCAGTTAATCAAATAGGTGAGCAGCGGAATCAAACCTATCAAACTAAATGCCACAAATGTCGCGGCTGCTGCCTTGCCCGGGTGGTGCTCGGAAAGTGCAATGCCGTGCTCCTCCTGCAGCATGGTATCCGCCCACCGGTTGTCGTCCGAGGTAATAACCGATACCACCTTTTCCAGTAACTCACCTTCAAAGCCCTTGGACGCATAAATCTGGCGGATCTCCTCCCGTTCGCCCTGCGGCCACTGCTGAATCTCATGCATCTCCCTCTCCCTGGCTTTTTTTCGGTACTGGTTATCCGCCCGGGTACCCAGATAGTTGCTTACCGCCATGCTAAAGCCGTCGGCGAGCAAATTGGCGAAACCCAGAATAATGACCACCCCCGCCGACAGTCCCGCACCGGCAACCCCGGCAACTACGGCAAACGTTGTTACCCCACCGTCGATAGCGCCGTAAATAAAATCTTTCAGATACACACTGCGGGGACCCTTGTTCAACCGCATCGCAATTTGGTCGGGTGAATGGGTTGCCTGGTAAAATTCCCGTGAATCTGGCCTAATTCGATTTACCATTTAAATACCTCGGTATCGTTTTCTTTCATCATACAGTACACGCCTGCGCCGCTACTATGCTCAATATTGTGCTTTTCGAGCCGGAAATTCCGCCGAATACCGGCAACATCATCCGGCTTTGCGCCAACACCGGTTTTCGCCTTCACCTGATTGAACCGTTAGGTTTTGAGCTGGATGATAAAAGGCTGCGCCGCGCCGGACTCGACTATCGGGAATCCCAGTCTGTTGCCACCCACACCGATTGGAATTCCTACCTCAAAAGCCTGTCCGTCGATCAAGCCCCTCAACGGGTATTCGCAATCAGCACCAAAGGCAAAAACCATTACACCAATATTGCTTTTCAACCCGGCGATAGCTTGGTTTTCGGCCCCGAGACTCGCGGCCTACCGGCGGAGTTTTTGAACAGGCTGCCGCCAGCGCATATACTCCGCATCCCCATGCAACCGGATAGCCGCAGCCTGAACCTGTCCAATGCCGCCGCCATTATTGTTTACGAGGCCTGGCGTCAACTGGACTTTGGCGGCGCACGATAAGCGCGGCAGACCCTTGATACCGCAACACCAACGAAAATGACTATTGCCACCATCGGATTGTTCTACGGCTCCTCCACCTGCTACACGGAAATAGCCGCGGAAAAAATCCAGCAAATTATCGGCCCCGATCAGGTTGACCTGCACAATCTGGCCGATGGCGGCATCGCAAAAATAGCCGATTACAATTACCTGATCCTGGGCATTCCAACCTGGGATTACGGGGAATTACAGGAGGATTGGGAAGCCGAATGGGAGCAGTTGGATATCCTCGACTTTCACGGCAAAAAAGTCGCTCTCTATGGGCTGGGAGACCAGGTGGGCTACCCCGAGTGGTTCCAAGATGCGCTCGGCTACCTGTGGGCTAAGGTAACCAATCTGGGGGCGACCACCGTCGGCTATTGGCCAACTGAGGGCTACCGTTACGACCAGTCAAAGGCCGTCACCGATGACGGCCGGCTGTTTGTCGGACTGTCGCTGGATGAAGAAAACCAATTTGAACTCAGTGAAGATCGGCTGGAGATCTGGTGCCGACAAGTAATGGCCGAGTTTGAACTCGACAACCGCCGGCCGTAGCCGTGACGGATCCGCTTTTTAAACCCCTTGAACAGGCCGACATCCGTTGGGATACCGACGGCGTGCCCTATTCACGCGCCTTTGACGACCTTTACTTTTCCAGATACAGCGGCCTGGACGAAACCGATTATGTGTTCATTGAGCAAAACCAGCTGATCGAGCGTTGGAATAGCCTCCGGGCCGCGGATTTTAGCATCGGCGAGACGGGTTTTGGAACCGGGTTGAACTTCCTGGCGGCGGCGCATCACTGGCTGAGCCTGACGCCCAAAGGCAGCTTGCACTTTGTCTCCGCGGAAAAATATCCGATTGACAAAGCCGGCTTGCGATCCGTCCACAATCACTGGCCCCGGTTCACTGAGCTGGCCGGAGAACTCTCCGAGCAACTCCCTCCGCCAGTCGCCGGCATCCATCGGCTCAAACTGGCGCGGGGCCGCGTAATCCTGACCCTGCTCTACGGCGACGCCACCGAACAATTCACCGCGATAAAAGGCAGCGACCATCCCTATTTCCGCCGCTGCGGCAACCCCGCTATCGACGCTTGGTTTCTGGATGGCTTTGCGCCGGCAAAAAATCCGCAAATGTGGAGCGACGAACTCTTCCAAACCCTGGCGGATCTCAGCGCTCCCGGCGCCACATTCAGCACCTTTACCGCCGCGGGCAAGGTGAAGCGCGGCCTGAAAAATGCCGGCTTCCTGGTCACCAAGGTAAGCGGTTTTGGCAACAAGCGAGACATGCTGGCCGGCGTGCTGGAAGCGCCGCCCAGCATCCAACCAAGCGAAACGGAACTGCAGCCCAGCCGTTTTAACGCAACCCACCAACCTCCCTGGTACCTGGCTTCCAAACGCCACAACAAACCGCGCTCAGCAGTGATTATCGGCGGCGGCATCGCCGGCTGCACGACAGCGAGGGCGCTGGCCGAGCGCGGTATCTCAGTAACCCTGATAGAGCGCAATGCAACGCTGGCCAGCGAGGGGTCCGGAAACCTGCAGGGTATTACTTATCCCAGATTGTCCATTAGGAAATCGCCCCTCGCCCTTTTCAGCTTGTCCGCGTTTTTGTATGCCTGCCGGTTTTACCGGCCCTATTGGCAAGATCCGCAACGGGAATTTGGTCGCCGATCCGGTGTTATTCTACTGCCGGAGACTGCTAAAGAATGCCAGACCTTTAACCGCCTGGCCGCGCAATTTCCCCCGGAGATGGTGAGACAGCTCAGCGGTGACCAACTCCCCGCAACGGCCGGTATTCACTTGGCCGCCAGCGAAGGGCTGTTTTTCCCAAACGCCGGCTGGGTTCACCCGTCGAAAATCTGCCAGTCCCTTTGCCAACATGCGGCGATAAACGTTATTCAGGGGGATGCGTTTGAAATTCAACATAGCGGTCATTGGCAGGTTTCCGGTGCCCACGGCCAAACTATTGCCGAAGCGACCTCCCTGGTGCTGGCCTGCGGTACGGATAGCAATCGGTTTGCCCAAACATCTCACCTGCCCCTCAAGGCAATCCGTGGGCAAATCAGCCACCTGCCGGCCAGCCAAGAGTCCATGGCACTAAAAACCGTGATTTGCGGCGCCGGCTACCTGGCACCGGCGTTTGAAGGCATTCACACGCTGGGAGCAACCTACAACCTGGATAACAATTCACCGCATCCGAACCCGGCGGACCACCAGCAAAATATCGAGCAAATGGTGCGGACCGACCACGCGCTGGCGGCTGTCATTGGCCGCGGCACAGCCGCAAATCTGGATGGACGCGTGGCGTTCCGGTGCACCACACCCGACTACCTGCCGATTGCCGGCCCCGCGCCCATAGAGTCCGACTTTCTGGAGCAGTACCGGTTATTGCGCAACAATGCCAAGGCGCATATCCCGGTGTGCGGCAGCTACTGGCCCGACCTGTATGTCAACTGCGGCCACGGCTCCAGGGGAATGTCATACGGACCCTTTTGCGCCGAGCTGATAGCCGGCCAGGTCGCCCGCCAGACACCGCCGCTGGAACTGAGGCTGCGCCAGGCCATCAACCCGGCGCGTTTTCTGATCAGGAACTTAAAGCGGAAGGCTTTTAACCTGGCAACAAAATAGATCGTGCTGATCTATTTTGTTATCGACCGGACTTGTCTGGCGGAATTACGTGGAATCCTTATTGCCGGGTCAATAGCGGCTCGGCAAAGCTGCACTCCTGGAAATGCGCGACACCAAGACCAGGTGAAAAATCAGCAATACAATCAGCCACCATTCGAATGCATTCTCCACCATCCTGTAGTCCGCCCCCATCCACGCATCGAGGAACAGTGAAACAATAGCGATAGCCAAAATACTTGCGCTGACTCGCAACAGGTTGCGTCCGGCTAGGCACAAGTGTTCAGACTGTTGCAATGCGCGCCCGACCATCACCTGAAGAATAAAGGTCAACCCCATAAACAGGACCACACCAAAGCGGCGCAATAACTGGAAACTTTCGCCGGCATGGCCCAATGCCAGCGTATATAAAATCAGCGCGGCGGACGCGGTCCAACCCAGTTTGGCCAGTGTGGCGTGGTTTGTGGCGCCGAGCGTTGACAGCCAACGGCTGCAAAGCTGCCAGAAGTATCCTATCACTATGGCTGCCGGCAGCATGCCGCCTTTAAACACAAAATAGGCCAGCCCGTAACGGCCCGACTTGCTGACGCTCACGCAGTCCAGCCAATAGGGCACACACCAATCAATATATCCCTGCATGGCGCTTGCTAAAAACGCCAGATGCATGGTTACCAGCGGCAACAGGGCCGCCAGGTAACCAACCGCATATATTGAGTGTTGTGAAGTCTTATAAACCAACGTCTAGTTGAGTACTCGATATCCCCTGCCGCTAATGCAACGCTTAACGATCAGCTGTTTCTCGTGATACCCGGAGGAGGCGCCGCTAACAGCACCGCCGACCGCGCCCACGCCGGCACCTCGTTTCGCGGTATCACTATCCCCGACAATTGCACCGAGCACGCCGCCCACCACGGCGCCACCGGCCGCAGATGTGGCAGCCCGCTCCGCTACCGGAACCTGCTCGGCATATGCCCTGCATTCATCCAAATCCCTGTGGTACTGGGCCATATCTACACCTTTTTTGTCGATAATAATACCGCCCTGTTGCCGATACGCCGACTGCTTGTGCGACGCGCATCCGGACAGAGATAACAACAAAATCACCACTGCGACAGACAAGTATTTCATTAGGCTAATCTCCTTTTTGGCTGGCCTTGCAATCCGTTTGAACGCACTGACGGCACGGCGGGTTGACACAGAGCGAGAATTTTTTCGCAGCGGCATTTTCGCAAACCGACCTTACAATGACAATCAGGCTCATCTGGCGCCCATTAAACTCCTGACAGCGGCGGGAATATCGCCCGGCAACAGCAGCAGCTTGGCGTTATCAGATTCCGCGAGGTTCTGCACGGCTTCGACATAGCGCTCCCCCAACAGGTAGACCGCCGGAAGCTCCTTGTCCTGGATACCGGCGGTGACTTTTTCGATCGCCTCGCGGGTCGCCTCGGCCAATACCACCTTGGCTTCCGCATCCCGGCGCGACGCCGCCAGCCGGCCATCCGCCTCCAGAATCGCCGCCTGTTTCTGCCCTTCCGCCCTGGTTACCACCGCCCGGCGGTCTCGTTCGGCCGCAGCTTGGTCTTCCATGGATGCCTGCATAGTGGCAGTGGGGTTAATGTCCTGGATCTCGACCGTTTTTAACGTAATACCCCAGTCGGAGATATCATCAGATATTGAGGTTTTCAGCTTGACCTTGATTTCCTCCCGAGAAGACAGGGCGTCGTCCAGGCTCATCTCGCCGACAATGGAACGCAGCGATGTCTGAACCAGATTGCGAATCGCCAACTCATAGTCTTCCACGCCGTAAACGGCTTTTTCCGGGCTGATGATATTGATATAGGCAACGGCGTTCGCAACTATCACAACATTGTCTTTGGTAATCACCTCCTGCGAGGGAATATCCAGGACAATATCCTTGGTCGTTACCCTGTACGCGACGGTATCAATATAGGGAATAATAATGTTCAAACCCGGCGCCAGCGTGGCATGGTATTTACCCAGGCGCTGCACCACATGCTTGCTGCCTTGGGGCACGATTCTTACACCAAGCCCGAGGGTAACGGCCGCCAGCACCAATATCGCAAAAACAATGACTGTACTTTCCACTTATTTCTCCTTAGTTTGGTAAAATTTTACGGGAGATGGGGAATGGGAGACACAGGCCATATGCCATCTCCATCTTTCGCCTTTCATCACCTCAATCCAGCTTGACCACGATTAGCGTATTGCCGGATATCTCCTTTATGTACACCTTATCTCCCAGGCGCACCGGTTGTTCACAGAGGAATTCCCATTCATCGTCACCCAATACCGGTGTGGTAAAGCGGACGCGGCCTCTACCCTCTTCCATCGGCGCCTTGATAACCTGGCCGGATTCACCAATAGCCGCCTCCTTGGCTATTCCCGCTTTGGTTCTGTCTATCATCTTGGGCTTAAGATATTTAAACCACAGAAAAGCAAACAGGCACGAGGCCACAATCCACAGCAAAATCTGCCCCGCCAGCACCATGCCAGGCACCAAAAACAGCACCAGACCGACAACCAGCGCGCCCAGACCAAACCAGAATACCGTAAAGCTGGGCACAGCTATCTCTACGATCAGCAGTACGATTCCCAGTAACAACCAGTGCCAATATAAAAATTCCATCAAGATTCCTCAGTCAATCACAATAAATTTCGCAGCTTGAGCGCCTGCGGATAGGGGTCACAGTACCACGACTGCTGAATATATTCGTTAGGCGCTCGGCGAAAATGATGTTTGAGCAGCGTGACCGGCACAATCAGCGGCAACTCTCCCCTGCGGTACTGATCGATAACCTCCACCAACTCAGCCTTGTCTTCCGCATCCAGCCGTTTTTTCAAGTAACCCTGGATATGTTGCAATACGTTGACATGGTTCTTTCTGCTGGCGATGGTTTTCATGGTCGCCATCACGCCCGCTATATACCGGTCGGCCACTTGCTCAAGGTTGTCCGCGCGCGCGGATGCCGCCAGAACACCCAGCTCGCGCATCTGTTCCTGGTTGTGGCTCATTAAGGTCAATTTTAACCTGGCATGAAAACCGGTTAACACCGCAACATTGAATTCCTCACCCCGGATCTGCCGCCAGCGGTGATATACCAATACCCGCTGGATAAAATTCTCTCGCAATCTCGGATCACCCAGGCGGCCCTCCTCTTCCACCGGCAGCAACGGGAAATGACGCATCAGTTCCGCGGCAAAGATACCGCTGCCGACCGGGTGAGGCATGCCCGCCTGGTTGTAGACTTTCACCCTTTCCATCCCGCAACTGGGAGACGCCCGTTTCAGAATATACCCGCTGAGCCCGGCAACTTTTCCCGCCTCGGCGGCAAAATAACCCCGCAAATCATCGGTAACGTCGAACTCAGGGTCGCGAACGCCCACTGCCCTGACGCGGTCATCGAACGCCACCAATCGGATCGGCTCACGGGGCACTCCCATACCGATACCCACCTCCGGGCAGAACGACTGCAGCTCAAAATATTGCGCCAGGGTGCCGTTGATATAGGCGTCACGCTTATGCCCGCCATTGTGGCGAACCTCTTCACCCAACAGGCAAGCGCTAATCCCCACCGGTATTTTACTCTCCATGAGTGATGCTCCTCATCATCAGCAGCCCGTCCTCACTGCCCCCGGATGCCAGCGAATAGTAATCGCGCCGCCGGCTCACTTGCCGAAATCCCATGCCCAGATATAGGCCTATGGCCTGAATATTGGAAGCGCGCACTTCCAAAAACAGCCTCGATGCCCGGCCCGCTAATCGCCCCAGGCAGAAACCCAGTAAATACCTGCCCAACCCCTGCCCTTGGCATTCTGGCAGCACCGCAATATTGAGCAACTCTGCCTCTCCGTCCGTCCCCGGCAATATCACCGACAGCACGGCATAACCGGTAACCGCTTGACCTTGCAGCAGGGTATAGCAACTGTGATTGGCCAGACTTTCGCTAAACTGAACTAAACTCCAAGGGTGGGGAGACACCTGGATCTCAATAGCGGCAATACTCTTTAGATGAGAGCTTGCCGTTGAGACTATGCTGATGTCTTGCCCCATTTTTTCCGCTGCCAATCCCACCCAATTAAACAAGTTTCTGCATAGCGCGCCAAGCCAAAGCTTTTTTTGACGAATCCTCGAGCAGTTCGGCGAGAGAGGGAACAACACAAGCGCTAGCGCCGCCAGGCAGCTGCCGCAAACCCTCCCCTGCATCCGAGCCTCCAATCAGCTCCGCGACCAATTCGCCCATCAGCAGCACCCGGCAGACCCCGCGCGCGGTAATGCGCGCTTCGAGAAACGCCGCCAGCATGGCCACGGCGGCAGCGCGCGACGTATCCGCAGACTGCGGCCAATCGATGGTTTCAAACTGGAGTAACGCAGCCAGTTCGACGGCCATTCCCTCGGACGCGCTGTCGGACACAGACTGCAGCCGCAACAAGGCGTTTACCATATTGGTCAAAAGCTGCGCCTGTTCGCGGCTTACATTGCCGCCGGGCTCCAGACTATCAATCACCAACAGATCTTGCGTAGGCTGCCAGCAAGCGAGCCGGAAAGTGAGCGGCTTGCTCTCCTGCGCTGGCGCCGATTCCAGCTCCTGGTGGCGGATTTCAGCGGCCGCTTCCTCCAGCTCACTGGCGATGTCGTCGATTACCGCTTTGGCGGCCGGTTCGGCAACGGAAATTTGCTCCGGGGATTGCGCAGGCGACAGCTCTTGGTTGCCTATTGAATCTAGGCTGTTTTGGCCGGGCTCACGGCTGCTTTGTTCAGGCTCAGGGCTGCTTTGTTCAGGCTCAGGGCTGTGCCGGTCATTTGCCGGGTTTTCAGCTGCCGACGGCAGGCTGCCGGGGGCGCGGCTTTCGTACTGCACAACGCCTAACTTATCCAGATACCAGTCCCGCATCGTCGGCGCTACACTCCACCCAGCTGAGGATGCATGCGGTCCGGGTTTTGCAAAAGGTTCAACGCGTTCAAATAAGCTTTGGCGCTGGCCACCAATACATCGGTATCCGCCCCCTGGCCGTTCACGATGCGGCCCAATTTTTCCAGCCTTACGGTCACCTCGCCCTGGGCTTCGGTACCCTCGGTAACCGCGTTGACCGAATAGAGTTTCAGTTCGCTCTGACTGTCGGCAAATTTTTCTATCGCCTTGAATATGGCGTCCACCGGCCCGTCGCCTTCCGATTCCACCCAGTGGTTCTGGTTGGCGCGCCGCAGCGTTAGGGCGGCCCTCGGATGACGTCCGGTTTTGGAAACCACCTCGATATCCACCAGCACCACTTCGTCCTCTGACTGGCCAACCTGCACTTCCGATACCAACGCCTGTATATCTTCGTCGTAGATTTCCCGCTTCTTGTCCGCGAGCACCTTAAAGCGTTCAAATGCCTGATCGAACTCCAACTGGCTTTCAAATTTGATACCCAGCTCTTCCAGGCGAGAGGCGAAAGCCGCCCTGCCGGAAAGCTTGCCCAAAACCAGCTTGTTGGCGTTCCAGCCCACATCCTCCGCCTTCATAATTTCGTAGGTTTCCCTGAATTTTAAAACGCCATCCTGATGGATACCCGACTCGTGGGCAAATGCGTTTGCGCCGACAATAGCCTTATTAGGTTGCACAGGAAAACCGGTTATGCTGGAAACCAGCCGCGACGCCGCGACAATCTGAGTAGTATCGATGTCGGTTTCCACCGGGTAGACATCGTGACGTGTCCTTACCGCCATAACTATCTCTTCAAGCGACGCATTGCCCGCCCTCTCTCCCAGGCCGTTGATGGTGCATTCAACCTGCCTGGCGCCATGCATTACCGCCGACAGGGAATTGGCAACCGCAAGACCCAAATCATTGTGGCAGTGCACCGAAAAAACGGCCTTATCGGCATTGACCACGTTTTCAATAATCTTGCCGATGCTGACGCCATACTGGTAGGGCTCTCCATACCCCACGGTATCCGGCAGGTTGACCGTGCCTGCACCGGCATCGATAACCGCCTCAATAATCCGGCACATAAAATCGTGATCCGAGCGACTGGCATCTTCCAGCGAAAACTCCACGTCATCGACAAAATTGCGGGCCAGCTTTACCGCGCCCACCGCCTGTTCCACCACTTCATCCGGCGACATTTGCAGCTTGTATTCCATATGAATGGGCGAAGTGGCGATAAATGTGTGAATACGGGCTGAGTTGGCGCCCTTGAGAGCTTCGGCAGCCCTTTCGATATCACCGTGCACCGCCCGGGATAGGCTGCACACGGTGCTGTCTTTAATTGTTTCGGCAATCGCCTTTACGGATTCGAAATCACCCGGGCTGGAAACCGCAAAGCCCGCTTCGATAACATCGACCCGCAGCTTTTCAAGCACTTTGGCTATGCGAAGCTTTTCTTCCTTGGTCATGGAAGCACCGGGGCTCTGCTCGCCGTCGCGCAAGGTGGTATCGAATATAATCAACCGGTCTTTAGACATGTAACTGCTCCTGAAGTCTGGCGTCTGCCGACGGCTTTAAGGAAACCGCCGGATCAGAACATAAAACGGATTTTCCCCCAACGGGAAAAGAATGCAAACAGGTATTTTTAAAGAGTATTTACAGAATAGATGCCCGGCAGGGCAGTAGAAGCAGCAAACAGGCAGCGGCGGCGGAGAACTCAATCCCGCGAGAACCGTTATTTGTTGAAATGCAGTTATACATTTATCGCCCGTTTATAAGGTAATTTGCCAGTCAGTTGCTATTCAAACAGGTTTGGCGGCATTTGCCAAGCGGTAATGCCAATCAATAGATCCTCACAAAGCCTTGCGGTTCGTATTGTGCCAATAAGAGGCGTTCGCCGTCTGGTGCTACCGGCCCGCGGGTATCTAGGAACGTCTTTTGAGACGCGCTGTGAATACGTCCCTGTAAGCTCCGCGTCGACATCCCTGTCGACGAGGGTCTCAAAAGACGTTCCTAGACACCCGCTGATGCAGGTGCCAACAATTTCACGCATGACTATTTGTTGAGTTTTTCTGCAGCTAACCCTCTCAGTTTATGCACCGCCGTAAGCG
>JANQKW010000321.1 GCA_028280905.1 Porticoccaceae bacterium | reverse complement strand
TTACTCTGAGAACCCTGGGCGGCTTGTCGACCGCGGAAATTGCCCGGGCCTTTTTGCTGCCGGAAACCACTTTGGCGCAACGCCTGGTTCGCGCCAAGCGCAAGATTAAGACGGCCAATATCCCCTACCGGGTCCCGGACCCGGAACACTGGCCACAGCGGTTGGATTCGGTGCTGGCGGTGATCTACCTGATATTTAACGAAGGCTACTCGGCGACACAGGGTGACAACCTGACTCGCGAAGAGCTGAGCGGCGAAGCCATCCGGTTGGGTGAGATGCTTAACAGCCTGATCAAACGGGAACCCGAAGTACTGGGCCTGTTGGCGTTAATGCTGTTGCACGACGCCCGGCGGCGGGCACGCACCGACGATCGTGGCGAGTTTGTAACCCTGGAGCGGCAGGACCGCAGCCTTTGGCAACAAGACCGGATAGCCGCCGGCAGAAAACTTCTGGATGAGGCGCTCGCCTTGGGGCGGCCCGGCCCTTACCAGATTCAGGCCGCTGTCAGCGCCGTGCACGCCGGCGCAGCAAGCCCGGAGGATACGGATTGGCAGCAGATCATGTTGCTGTACAACAAGCTGTATGAGATCCAGCCCACCCCGGTAGTGAAGCTCAACGCCATTATCGCGCTGTCGTACTGCCGCGATGCGGAAACCGGTTTGGCCGCGCTGGAGGAACTTGCCCGTCAACACGATCTGCAGCGGTACCAGCCGTTTCACGCCGCCCATGCCGATATGCTGCGGCGGGCCGGCAAGCTATCGGCTGCCATACCGGCCTATGACCGAGCCATCAAGCTGTCCGGAAACGCCGTTGAACGCGCGTTTTTGGAAAAGCGCCAACGGCAGTTGAGCGAGCGGGTCGGGCGGATGCACTAGTGCGCCACAGACGCAGCGTCGGCCGCAGCCAAGAAAACTATCATCGGAGTTAAAAGAACATGCTATCAACATTATCGATTACCAGTCTCTACGCCGCTATTTTCGGCGTCATCCTGTTTCCCATAACCGTAAGAGTGGGCTTGCGCAGGGCCGCCACTAACATCAACTTCTTGGACGGCGGTGATGAAATCCTATTGAGGCGGATGCGTTCCCACGGCAATTTCCTGGAATATGTACCCTTCGCACTTCTGCTAATGGCGCTTGCCGAACTCAACGGCGCGCCGAGTTCGTATCTTCACGCGATGGGTTCAATATTATTGGTGTCTCGTTTATTGCACTATTTCACGCTTAACATTCATCCAACAGCAATCACGCGACCTGTGTCTATGTTGGGTACCTTCACCGCGCTACTTATGGCTCCGGGATGGCTTTTCTACGCGCTGCTGACTTGACTCTTTTCACCGCTTTGTTTCGCACATTGACTGCTAACAACCAAGGAACCGAACTATGTATTATGCTTTATTGATCTACCAGCAGGAGGGATTGTTCGAGGCGCTGGACGACGCGGCCCAGCAAACCATTATGGGCCAGCACCAGCAGCTTCACGAGGTAAGCAAACAGCGCGGCGTCTTTGCCGCCTCCACCAAGTTGATGCCGGCGAGCGCGGCCACCACGGTAAACAAATCGGGTGATAAGGTCACCGTCACCGATGGGCCTTTTGCCGAAACACGGGAGGTGCTGGCGGGTTTTTACGTATTCCGATGCGACACGCTGGATGAAGCCATCGATTACGCCAAGCGCATACCCCATATCCGGGAAGGCAAAGTGGAGATAAGGCCGATCAGCTATACCGACAGCCTCGAATTGTATCTGGAGTCATAACCAATGCAGGTAATAGAGCGCGCGACATTCCGTTTTTTAACCGAACTTAAAAGCCACAACAATCGCGAGTGGTTTCAGGCGAACAAGCCCAAATACGAGCAGGCAAAGGCCAATATCGCCGAATTTGTCGCCGGGCTGATCAGCCAGATCAGTCGTTTCGACGACAGTATCGCCTGGCTGCAACCCAAGGACTGCCTACTCAGAATTAACCGCGATATCCGCTTCAGTAAAGACAAAACCCCGTACAAACTCAGCTTTGGTGCGCATCTGTTGGCAGGCGGCAGAAAGGCCGAGCATCAAAGCGCCGGCTACTACCTGCATTTACAACCGGGCAACAGCTTTCTGGCCGGTGGCGCCCACAGCCCGCCCTCGGCCTGGATGTCGAATATTCGAAAATCCATCGATCAACGCGGCGACAAGCTGGAGGCGATTGTCAAAAGCAAGCCGTTTAAATACTATTTCGGCGAACTGGAAGGTGATAAACTAAAAACCGCGCCTCGGGATTACCCGAAGGATCACCCGCGTATTGAAAGGCTGAAAATGAAAAGTTTTTTGGCGGTGCATCGCTTGCCTGACAAGCAGGTTTTGGACAAGGGTTTTCTCGGCCATTCGGCAAAGGTCTATCGCGCCCTGTATCCGTTGACGGAGTTTTTAAACAGCCGGTGAAGTCACGCCCTCAGCCCCTCCTGTTCGCACGCCCGCTTGACTAGCGCAAACGCGAAAACCCCGGCGATAAGGTTTCCGGCAGCGGTGCCGACCAGCATCCCGACAACGCCGCCCACTAGGCTGCCCGCATACGCTAGCGGAACATACAGGCACGCCAGCCGGATGGTGACGACCAATAGCGCGACGCGGGGCCGTTTTAAAACATTCAGCGAAACCATTACCAGAACGGCCACGCCGTGCATGCCGTACGCCAGTGGTTTGATCAACAGGTAGTATCTGATTACGTTGACGACATCCGGGTTGTCACTGAAGGCGGTGGCTATGGGTTTGGCTATAGCCAGGAGCAGCAGATAAAGCCCTGCCTGAAATACCAGGCTGAAGCGCAGACAACCCATTAGCGCGCGGTAGGCCCGCTCGGTTTTCCCCGCGCCGATATTTTGCCCGATAAACATCGGCAGTGTGGAGGAGAGCGCATATACCACCATCAGGCTGATGCCCTCTATCCTGCTGCCCACACCGAATCCGGCAACCGCCGCCGGGCCAAATTGGGCGACGATAGCGGTGAGGGCAGCCACGGCCAGCGGCGCCATCAAATTTGCGCCAATGGATGGCACGGCAATTCTCGACAGTTCCCTCCAGTTTTCAAGAAGCGTTGACAGGCGCGGCAATGTCGTAAGCAACAGGCCGTCCCGAAACCGCAACAGATAAAATGAGCACACCCAAACGACCACTCCGGACAATACCGTCGCCAGCGCCGCGCCCCGAATACCCAGTTCCGGAAACGGCCCGAGACCGAAAATAAGCAACGGGTCGAGAATGCCGTTTACCAATGCCAGCAGCGCCGAAAGTATCGCCGAGGTCTTAATGTCGCCGTTGGCGCGCAGCGCGTTATTCCCGGTCAACACCAGTATCAGCAGCGGTGTGCCCAACAGCCAGACATCCATATAGGCGTTGATATCCGGCATCTCTTTTGCGGTTGCCCCCAGCAGTCGGAATATGTGGTCGACGCTCGAGAACCCGGCGAGGGTTATCAGGCATGAAATACCCAGCGCGAGCAACTGGCTGTCGGTAATTAACCGGGCGGCCCTGTGGTGTTCGCCAGCGCCGATAAGCCTCGAGGCTAACGCGCCGATGGACATGCCGATCCCCAGAGCGATGCCGACAACAATCTGGGTGACCGGCAGCGTAAAACTGACGGCCGCCAGCGGTTGCGTGCCCAGCATACTGATAAAGAACATATCCACCACGCCCAGCAACATCATGGATACAATGCCCAGCAGCATGGGTACTGTTAATCTGAGCATCAGGGGGCCGATGGGCTGGGAGGTAATGGCTTCCGTACGCTGCAGGGCCTTCTCGTTGATAACCGTTACTCCTGATTCTGTGGGCGGTGAAAAAGGGTTACTTTAACAAAATGGTTGGGTGGGTAATATTGGGAGGTCGTGATTCTTTTGGACTATCGGAAGTTATTTAGAGATGATGGGTGTTAGTAGTGGATGTTTCTTGTTCTGTTTGGTGCCAGTATCCCGCGGCCATCTGGGAACAGTGTTTGAGACTCGCTGTGAATACGTCCGTGTAAGCTCCGCGTCGACATCTGACCTCCAGGGATGGAGGACCAAAAGTAGGCGCCCTGAGGCGAATGCAGAAAATCGTCTGGAACGATTTCTGCCCTGTCGACGAAGGTCTCAAACATAGTTCCCAGACGACCGCTTAGGCCGTTGCTACTTGTGACGCCGTGAGTCCCGACAGGGGAGGTTTGTCCGGGACCAATCAGGCCGTGCTGTAAGTTTGCCAAATTGTCGGGGGTGTCGCGAGGAC
>JANQKW010000159.1 GCA_028280905.1 Porticoccaceae bacterium | reverse complement strand
AGCTGGATCAGTTTGCCTTCAGGTTGCGGTTCGATCCGATGATATGGATGAGCGTGTTCCGAGTGATGTCGCGCTAGGTATTAAGTGGACTTCTCAACTACCAAAACCTGACGGTGGCTATCATTCCATTCGTTATAGCAGTCCACTGCAATTGGACTGGACTGAGCTTGCGTCAAAGCTACAGCCATTCGAAGCATTTGAGTTGGTATTTGATCCCCTTACTACCAAGGGTGAGCTCACGCCAATACTGCGAGAGTCAAACAATTAACAGGATTGAATTCGAGAGTGGATAATTGAGTCTGTTTTTTGGCTCAATCCGGTCGTTAAGGTCTGGGGCTAATGCCAACTGCTGATTCAAATTAGACATTGAATGCATGATCGGTACCTGATGGCCGGTGTCGTATAAAATCTAAATTTCTATACTTGAACGGTGCTGAGAGGATTTTGCCTAATCACTGCCAGTCTTTGAGAAGATCGGGACAACCTTACCTGATACCTTCATTTCGTCCAGATAGTCCGCCCACCACTGCATCATCTTGCGGCGCTCATCTAGATAGCGGGCGTGATGGGTGTAGGCGGCCCGGACGCTGTTACGCTCCTTGTGAGCCAGTTGGCGTTCTATCGCGTCCGGGTTGAAGCCGGTTTCATTAAGGATGGAGGAAGCGGTTGCCCTGAAACCGTGTGGAACAGCCTTGCTCTTGCCTTCCTGGGTGCCATCGTAGCCCATAGTGAAGATGGCTTTGCGCATGGTGTTGTCTGACATTTCCTTGCTTCTTTGGCGTTCCGAAGGGAACACCAGGTCATAGCTGCCAGTAATGGGCTTCAGTAGCTTCAGCACCTCAACGGTTTGTCTGGAGAGGGGGACAAGGTGTTCGTTCTTCATCTTCATGCGTTCAGGGGATACACGCCAGACCTGATCCAGGAAATCGAATTCATCCCAGCGGGCGCCACGCAGCTCACCGGAGCGGACAAAGGTGAGGAGGAGCAGCTTGATGGCCTGTTGGGTCAGGAAGCGTCCCCGTTCGCTGTAAGTGTCCAAGTCCCTGAGGAACTGAGGGAGTTCTTCCCGTGGGAGGGAGGCCCGGTGCTGAACCTTCCGTTGTCTGACAATGCCGTCCAGGTCGCCAGCGGGGTTGGTGGTCGCAAGGCCTCGTTGGACAGCGAAACGGCAGGTTGAATTGATGGATTGTTTGACCCGGTTGGCGACATCCAGTGCATCGCGGGCTTCTATCTTGCGGATGACGGCAATGACTTGCTGAGGGGTGATTTCATCAATGGTCAGGTGGCCGAGATCTTTGAAGGCGTTATCTTCGAGGCGCTTGAGCACTCTGTTGGCATAGTGTGGGGTCCAGGTGCCTTTTTGGTGTTCCCACCATTGGCGTGCGACATCTTTGAAGTTGTTGGCTTGCCTGGCGAGCTTTTCTTCTTTGCGAATTTCGCCGGGATCTTGATTGTTGCCAAGGAGGGCTTTGGCTTGATGGCGTCTTTCTCGTGCCTCTTTCAGGCTGACCTCGGGGTAGACGCCGAGAGCGAGAGTTTTGCGTTTTCCGTGGAATCGATAGTCAAGTCGCCAGTACTTGTGGCCGTTCTTCTTGACGAGTAGATACATGCCGCCGCCGTCTGCCATTTTGTAATCGGCGTCGCGCGGTTTTGCTTCCTTTATTTGAACGTTCACCAAAGCCATTTGACGGTATCTCCTTCAAAACGAATCGAGATACCGTCAAAAATACCGACACTTTTTTTGGATGTCAAAAAATGTTGCTGGATACAAAAAGACCCAAATTCCCTTTATTTATAGGGTATTTGGGTCTTTTCGGGATGTCCTTGGATGTTGCTGGACGTTCAAATGGTACCAGAGGCCGGACTCGAACCGGCACGCCCGCGAAGGCAATGGATTTTGAATCCATCGTGTCTACCAATTTCACCACTCTGGCACAGGGTGGCGATTATAGCAGTGACCGGTGGCGGGTCAACCGGGCTGACTACAGTCGGCCAAAGAAGGCGCCGTAGGCTGGCAAAGTCAGTTTATCGCCCTTCACAACCGCGCCGGTAAAACCATGCCCCGGTAGCTCGCCCACTTGCTCTTCTAGCGCTATTGTCTGGGGTTCTTCAGTGAAGTTGAAGCAGGCAACAATAGCTTCTTCCTGGTCTTTGCGCACAAATGCTAGGGTGCCGTCGGGGCTTTCGATAAACCGGATTGTGCCATTTCGCAGCACGGCATGGGTTTTGCGCCACTCCAGAAAGGTCCGGTAGGCATTCAATACGGATTGGTGATCTCGGTCCTGGCTTTCAACGGACTTCTCCAGATGCTGGTCCGGAATAGGCAGCCAGGGGGACTCCTCCGAAAAACCGGCCGTTTGGTCGGATCCGTTCCAGGGCATGGGTGTGCGGCAGCCGTCGCGGCCCTTGAAGGTGGGCCAGAATGCGATGCCGTAGGGATCCCGGAGTTGCTCCCGGGTGATCTCGGCTTCCGTCAGGCCCAACTCCTCACCCTGGTAGCTGCAGGCGGTACCGCGCAGCGAAAACAGAAAGGCGTTCAGTAGCTTGGCCAGTTCCGGGGAGGGGTTTTCGCCGCCCCATCTGGACAGTACCCGGCGCACATCGTGATTGCCGATCGACCAGCAGGGAATGCCATCGGGCAACGCGGCCTCCAACTGCTCAACGGTATCGCGAATATAGCGTGTGGAAAGGTCGTCCACCAGCAGCGAAAAACTGTAGCCCATATGCAGCCGGGAATCCCCGGTGGTGTACTCGGCCGTGGTGGCCAGGGAATCTTCGGACGATATTTCTCCCAGCGCCATGGCGCCGGGGTATTTATCCAGCAGTTCGCGCAGCGATTCCAGGAAGCCGAGGTTTTCCGGCTGCGTGCAGTCATAAATATGGTACTGGAAGGCGTAGGGGTTATCCGCGCTGAAGCCTCTGCCGAGAAATTTATCCAGCGGCTTCGGCGGGTTGTCTCTCAGCTTTTTGTCGTGGAAGCAGAAGTTGATGGCATCCAGTCGAAAGCCGTCTACGCCCTTTTTAAGCCAGAATTCCACTTCTTCCAGAATCTGCCGCCTAACCGACGGGTTGTGGAAGTTGAGGTCCGGCTGGCTTTCCAGGAAGTTGTGCAGGTAGTACTGGCGCCTTCTCACATCCCACTGCCAGGCTGAACCGCCAAAGATCGACAGCCAGTTGTTGGGCGGCGAGCCGTCCGGCTTCGGATTCGCCCACACGTACCAGTCAGCCTTGTCGTTCTGCTTGTTCTGGCGGCTTTCCTGAAACCAGGCGTGCTGGTCAGAGGTGTGGCTCAATACCTGGTCAATAATAACCTTTAATCCCAGTTGATGTGCCTTGGCTACCAGCCGGTCGAAGTCTTCCGATGAGCCGAACAAGGGGTCCACCGCCCGGTAATCGCTGACATCGTAACCGAAATCCTTCATCGGAGATTTAAAGAACGGGGAGATCCAGATGGCGTCCACACCCAGGCTTGCGATGTAGTCAAGCCTCTCGATTATGCCCGGCAAATCGCCGACGCCGTCGCCGTTGCTGTCCATCAGACTGCGGGGGTAAATCTGGTAAATAACGGCACCCCGCCACCAATCTTGCTGCTGGCTACTCTTGTCCTCCGCTATTGTCGCGGTTGCCAGTTTCTCCGGTGTAGGCTTGAATGTGATGTCCTTCTTCAGGGTTATCGTCTCGTAGGTCTGCATGGTGAATTCCGGGTTAATATGTACTTTACTTATATAAGTGCTTAATTGCACCGCGCCGTTTTTGTGAATGACTAGTTGCCAATGGCTATATGAATACGCTAATCCGGCTTGCAGAGGCAACTTCCTGCATACGAATTCATCGCCGTTAAACGGCTGTTTACAGGGGCTAATTCAGCCTGGTAATCGACCGGATTTGGTCTATTATTTCAATATAACCGACTGATAAATAAGAATAAAAATTTTTCGCTTCCGCATGGACAACCTCGGGGGAGGTAGTGGTTTTGCGCAAATCTTTGAATACGTTTGCAATCTATTGTTTCAAATCGGCGGCTCTTCGTATGATGAAACTATCGTTAACGCAGGACTATGTTCACACAGGACTACAAGTCGACGTTTAGTGATGCAAACTATTATTTCAAGACGGGGTGGAGTATGAAGAGTCAATATCAACTGAATTTAAAGCCAAAACTATTGTCCGCGGCTATCGCCGCAACGGCGGCACTGCCCGGTGGCGCCTATGCGGCAAACGATATGCTGGTTGAGGAGGTGATTGTTACGGTAGACAGGCGCGAGCAGAACCTGCAGGACTTTGCCGGCACGGTGCAGGCCTTCACCGGCGAAGAGCTGGAATCGCTCGGTGTGACCAACGATTTTCGCACACTGCAAAATGCGGTGACCGGGCTGCACATCTCCAACCAAGAAGGCAAGTTGGAAGTCTTTTTGAGGGGCATAGGTTCTTCGGACAGCGACTTTGCATCGGACCCGTCCGTAGCTACGCACTATAACGGCATCTACCTGCCGCGCCCCCGCTCCATCGGCCCCATGTTCTTCGATGTGGAACGGGTTGAGGTGAACAAGGGGCCGCAGGGCACGGTTCGCGGCCGCAATGCCACCGGCGGTACCATCAATATCATCTCCAAAAGACCGGATATGGATGAGGCTTCGGCGGACCTGAAAGTGGGGTTCGGCGACCTGAGCCAGCGCCATTTCGAGGGTGTTTTTAATATTCCGGCCGGCGAGACCTTCGCCGCCCGTATCGCCTACTACCAGGAACAGCGCGATTCCTATATGGATAACGCCTTTACCGGTTCCGCGGATTTGCTCGACAGCCTCGCCGGGCAGGGCAGCCGTATTGCCGATGCGTTTGGCGGCAATATCGAAGCGCCGGGAGAACTGGACGACCAAGCGCTGCGCGTATCTCTGTTGTGGGAGCCCAACGATAATTTCTCAGCCTATGTGTTGGCCGATAAGGTTGAACAGCGCGGCTCGGGAACACCGGGGGCTTTTACCGGCCGTTCACTTTCCGCAGGTTTTGATATCGATGATCTGGACGATCCCTACGAGCAGTACTTTGTCAATGAAGGGGCGATGGAAAATGATATCGACGGCTTTGCCACTACGCTGACTTATATGTTTGATGGCTGGGGTATCGAATATAACGGCTCGATTCGCGAGTATGATTTTACCCACCGCAACGCTGCGCGTGAGTGGCAGATAGGCATGGACTTTCCCAACTTCCAGGGGGACACGTCTGATTCAGCACGCGCGGAAGCTGAGGCGGTGATTCTTGGCAACGAGCAGACCGCCTACGGTAACTTTACCCAGGCGGAAACCTCGGAAACCACGGTGCACGAAATCCGTGTATTCGCCGATAATGACCAGCGGTTCCGCTGGAGCGCCGGTTACTTCAATCTGCAGGAAGACTTCAGTTGGGCATCCCAGGACTTCAGCCACGGCTGGTGGGGCGACTGCGACTGGTTCCAGGACGGCACGGTTTGCGGTTGGCTGAACGGGCTTTCCAGCGAAAACCGCAACGACGATTCAGAGGTGAAATCTCAGGCGGTCTACTTCGACGGAACCTTCGATCTCAACGAAACCTTCCGGCTGAAGGCGGGCATTCGCTGGACCGATGAAGAGAAAACTGCCAATGAAGCCAATGCCCAGTACCAGTTGGTGTTAACCGATGAAGCCCTGACGGCCTTGGGGCTGAGCGGCCCGCAGGATATCGTAATGGGCACCAACGGCCTCGAATTGACCGGCGCTGGCGACAGGCCCAGCAACATAGTGCCGCTGGGCAATTCCGCTGACACCCGCCAGTACTTCCTCGATGGCATCGCCAGCTGGGGTGCCAATGACAACTTTGACGAGTTGATCGCCTGGGACCCGACACAATTCCAGGTGGTGATAAGTTCCGACTTCAACAGTGATGGCCTGGGTAACGTCACCAAGAAATATGAGGACAACTACGTCGATTGGCGCCTCGGCTTCGAGACGGATCTCTCCGAAGACAACCTGTTATACGGCACCGTTTCCACCGGTACCCGCTCGGGCGGCATCAATCGGCCGCTGCCCGGAGCTGACTCAAGCGTTGATGTCAGTTGGGATCCGGAGGAGTTGGTTGTGTATGAGGTGGGTTCCAAGAACGTCTTCGACTGGGGCGTATTAAACGGCGCGATGTTCTACTATGACTACAAGGAAAAAGTATTGCAGGGCCTGGTCTCGGTTAACCAACCCGGCTGTGACCCGACCATCTCGACCTGTTCGGTGAACCATATCCAAAACCAGAATGCGGCGGACGCTACTCTGTGGGGGCTGGAGCTGGATGGCTCGGTTTACCTGCCGGCGGCGATGAAGCTGAATTGGAATCTGCTCTATTTGAACGCCGAGTTCGGTGACGGTTCAGAGGTGATAGACACTCGGCAGCCCGGTCAGGCACTGGTTGACATTGATGGCAACAAGCTGCCGAACACTTCCGAATGGAACTTTAACCTGGCGTTGGAGCAGACCTTGGATTTCGATTGGGGCTCCGCCGACTGGAAAGTCAGCGGCAACTACCGCAGCGAGTTTTTCCTGTCGCCTTTCAACAGCAAGGGCTACGACGCGGACGGCAATAGCATTCCGCTGGAGCAGATGACGGTGGCCACTCACTGGCTGATAGATGGCGCGGGCTTTAATCAGGCGGACGGAAATTTCCTGCTGGATAAAGTGCCGAGCACCTTTATTATCAACTTGAATGCCGGCATCAACTTCGGCAGTGACGAGCAGTACCGGGTTGAGGGCTGGGTATCTAATGTCACCGACGAGACCTACTCCACCAAGGCGTTTATCAATGATTCGGTGAATATCCGCTTCCTGAATCCGCCGAGAATGTGGGGTGTTCGCGTGGCGGCGAGTTTCTAATAACCTCCCATTGATTGCCGGACGGTCTATGCTAATTGGGCTGTCCGGCTTTTTTTTGCCTTGAATCAAGTTGATCCTATACTGGACAGTTGCAGACTTGTCACGGGCCGTCGGGGCGGTAGCAGGCTAGGATACGCCATGAACCCGTCCGTGGGGGCTCGGCGCTGGCTATCCCTGCCAGCGACGGTCCCAGCCTGCTACCACCCCGACTCTCAGCAGTACCGCTAGTGTATTGCTCTAGAAAGAACAGGTGTTTTTTTGAGTTTCGGAGTCGGTTGTTGATGGGATTGGGGGACAGTGTTTCAAAACCGTCGTCGGCAGGGAAGCCGACGTCGAGCCCCCAGGGATGGGTTTACGGCGTGTTTTGAAATACTGTCCCCCAAGCCCCCAGCCGGGATTCCTGCATAATCAGTGTGTAAAAGTCTAGCGGAGATAGCATAGTGAAGGCGTTAGTCGGTAGGGTTTGCCGAATCCGGATAACATTTTTTTTCGCCGCCTGCCTGCTGTTGGTAAACAACACAGTTGCGGATACCCACCGTTACCTCGACCACAGCCTCAAGCAAAACATACTTACCATCACAACCACCCAAGCCAATATCACCATAACGGCAGTGGGCGAGGGCGCGCTGGAAGTTTTTTATCAGCAGGATGGGATAAAGCAGCTGCCTTCCTTTGCCTTGCAGCCAGGTTTGCAGCCCAACCAAATAACGCTCCGCGAACGGCCCGGCGAACTGCTTATCAGCGCACCAGGCATTCGCGCCCTTGTTGAAAAACAACCCTTTTCAATCGCCTATTTCCATGACGACAACCGGCGGCTTGTAGAGCAAACCGGTTACTTTGCCGACCAGAGCAACCGCGGTTTTCGCTTTGCACTCGACGAAAATGAAAAGCTGCTGGGCGGCGGTGAACGGGTGCTGGGTATGGACCGCCGGGGGCATCGGCTGCCGCTTTACAATCGTGCGCACTACGGATACACAACCTATTCGGAGCAGATGTATTTCAGTATGCCCGCGGTGTTATCCAGCAACAAATACCTGCTGGTGTTCGACAATTCCGCCAGGGGCCTTGTCGACCTCGGGAAAACGGAACCGGATGTTTTGCAATTCGAAGCCGTGGGCGGGCGAACAGCTTACCTGGTGATCACCGGCGCTTCCTACCCGCAGATTATTGAAAATTATGTCGCGGTATCCGGCAGGCAACCGCTGCCACCGCGCTGGGCATTTGGCAATTATGCGTCTCGGTTCGGCTATCGCACGGAGCAGCAAACACGGGATGTGGTTGCCCGGTTTCGCGAGCAGGATTTCCCGCTGGATGCGGTGGTGCTGGACCTGTTCTGGTTCGGTCCGGATATCAAGGGGCATGTCGGCAACCTGGACTGGGATAGGAATGCGTTTCCCACGCCGGAAAAAATGATTGCCGATTTCAAGGCACAGGGCGTTAACACCATTGTTATTACCGAGCCCTTTATCCTCAGCAGCTCCAAACGATGGCAAGAGGCAGTCGAGCAGCAGGTATTGGCAAAGGATGCGACCGGCGCGCCGAAGCGGTTTGACTTCTATTTTGGCAATACCGGATTGATCGACGTGTTTGACGAGAGGGCGTCGGACTGGTTCTGGAATATCTACCGCGGCCTGCTGAAGCAGGGAGTGGCGGGGCTGTGGGGCGACCTGGGTGAGCCTGAGGTGCATCCGGCGGACGCGCTGCACGCGCTGGGTACCGGCGATGAGCTGCACAACGCCTACGGCCATCGATGGGCGGAACTGGTTTTTACCAACCATGTGGCGCTTTATCCGCACCGGCGGCCCTTTATTATGATGCGCTCGGGATTTCCGGGATCGCAGCGCTACGGGATGATTCCCTGGACCGGCGATGTGAGCCGCTCCTGGGGAGGGCTGCAGTCCCAGGTGGAGTTGTCGCTGCAGATGGGCCTGCTGGGGATGGGTTATATCCACTCCGACCTGGGCGGCTTTGCCGGCGGCGAGGTGTTCGATAGGGAACTCTACATTCGCTGGCTGCAATACGGTGTTTTCCAGCCGGTTTACCGCCCCCACGCCCAGGACCATATTCCGTCCGAACCGGTATTTCACGACCGGCGTACCAGGACTATCACGCGCGAGTTTATCAAACTGCGCTACCGGCTATTGCCCTACAACTATACGCTGGCCTGGCAAAATTCCACCAGCGGAATGCCGCTTGCCAGGCCGCTGTTTTTTGAAGATGAGAATAACCCCGAACTGATGGATAACAGGGATTCCTTCCTGTGGGGGGATGCCTTTCTGGTATCGCCCGTAGTGGAACCGGGAATCAAAAAGCAACGGGTAAGCCTGCCGCAAGGTGTCTGGTTTGACTACTGGAATGATAAACGCTACCAGGGAGATGCAACCGCGGAAATTCCGGTCACGCTAAAGACCATTCCGGTACTGGTCCGCGCCGGCGCCTTTATTCCGATGGTTGGCGATATGGATTCGACAAGGGACTACTCCAGCCGGCAATTGACGCTGCACTATTACGCGGACGAGTCGGTAAAACGCGCCGAGGGAATCATGTATAACGACGACGGCGAGACCCTGGGCGCATTCGAAAAGCAGCTTTACGAACTACTGCGTTTTCGGGCGAGGCACCATCGTCAGCAAATCACGTTTGATTTTTCGCGTGAGACATATATTTACAGGGGAATGCCTGATGCGCGGGAGATAACGCTGGTAGTGCACAACTGGCAAACACCGGTGCGCAAGGTGGCCGTGTCGGGCAGGAATTTACCGGTCCTTAAGCGAAGAGTATTCAGGAAGTCTTCAGAGGGTGCCTGGTATGACAAAAAAAACCGGCTGTTGAACATCAAGTTTCGATGGGGCGGCGAGCAGTTAGCGGTAAAGGTTAATCCGTGAGGTTTTATATGAAGATTCTCGGTCCTGTGATGGCCTATATGATGATAGGTTGTTCGGCGGTCAATAACGCGCAACCAGGCCATGTGGAAAATAGCAGTCGGGCAGCGCCGGGCAAGCCGGTGGTCTACCAGGTGTTTACACGCCTGTTCGGCAACAAAAATACCACCAACAAACCCTGGGGAACCATCGAGGAAAACGGCGTCGGCAAGTTTGCGGATTTTACCGATGCGGCGCTGCAGGGCATCCGGGAGCTGGGGGTTACCCATATCTGGTTTACCGGGGTGCCCCACCATGCGGTGATTCGCGATTACACCGCTTACGGCATTTCCAACGACGATCCGGATGTTGTCAAAGGCCGCGCCGGTTCGCCCTATGCAGTCAAGGACTACTATTCGGTTAACCCCGACCTGGCGGTGGACCCGGCCAACCGGATGCGGGAGTTTGAAGCGCTGGTAGCGCGGGTTCACGCTCAGGGAATGAAGGTGATTATCGATATAGTGCCAAATCATGTGGCGCGTCATTACCGCTCCGTGGCAAAGCCGCCCGGCGTGGAGGATTTCGGCGATAGCGATGATGTGTCGGCGGCCTATCGCCGCGACAACAACTTTTACTATGTGGTGGGCGAACCCTTCGCGGTGCCTGAACCGTTGGCCGGCTACCGGCCTTTGGGCGGCGATACCCACCCCTCGGCGGACGGCGTGTTCGAGGAAAAACCGGCGAAGTGGACCGGCAACGGTTCCCGCAGTGCCAGGCCGGATTTTAACGACTGGTACGAAACGGCGAAGATCAACTATGGTGTAAAACCGGACGGCAGTTACGATTTCCCCCGGTTGCCTGCTCACTATGCAGAACAGGGCTACCGCGCCCATGCTGAATTTTGGCGGGACAAGGATGTGCCGGATTCATGGGGTAAATTTCGTGATATCGCCAGTTACTGGCTGGATAAGGGGGTGGACGGGTTTCGCTATGATATGGCGGAGCTGGTGCCGGTGGAGTTCTGGAGCTACCTGAACGCTTCCATTAAGGACAATAATCCCGACGCGTTTTTATTGGCGGAAGTCTATAACCCGGAACAGTATCGCAACTATATCCACGTTGGAAAAATGGATTACCTTTACGACAAGGTGGGGCTCTACGATGTGTTAAAGGTCATTGTGCAGGGGCAGGGCAGCACGGATGCACTGCCGGCAGTTCAGGCTGAAGTGGACGATATCGAACAGCATATGCTGCACTTTATGGAAAACCACGATGAATTGCGTATCGCCAGTGAGGCATTCGCTGGCGAAGCACACCGGGGCAAGCCCGCGATGGTGGTGTCCGCCACTATTGGCAGTTCACCCACCATGCTTTACTTCGGCCAGGAAGTGGGTGAGCCTGGGGATGGCAACCCGGGTTTTGGCGCCGAGGGCAGGACAACTATTTTCGACTACTGGGGTGTGCCGGCGCACCAGCGCTGGATGAACGGTGGACGCTTCGATGGCGGACTGCTCACTGACGACGAAAAAGCGCTGCGGGATTTCTATAAACGCTTGATGCGTTATTCCGCTTCGGCGGCCGTATTGAACGGAGACTATGCTGAGATTCACACCCACAACCGGGGAAATTCGGCGCATTACTCGGACAGTCTGTTTTCGTTTGTGCGCTGGAATTCAGACCGGCGGCTGGTGGTTATCAGTAACTTTGCGGCAGACGCGATCGCCGATTTCGAGCTGATTATTCCAAAGGATATTATCAGTCTATGGTCATTGCGCGATGGTGAATACGATCTTTTAGAAGCGCTTTATGACCGCGCGAAAATCCCGTTAAAAGTGTCAAACGGGCGGGGCGTAATACCCGTTCAGTTGCAGCCTTTGGAGTCGTGGTTGCTTGAGTTCTAACGATTGCTTAGTGGTAGCATTGTGCCGGTAGTGGACATGCTGATTCTGGTTTGGTGCCACCTTCCCGCGGGTATCTAGGAACGTCTTTTGAGACTCGCTGTGAATACATCCCTGTAAGCTCCGCGTCGACATCCCTGTCGACGAGGGTCTCAAAAGACGTTCC
>JANQKW010000267.1 GCA_028280905.1 Porticoccaceae bacterium | reverse complement strand
GGAATCCAGTTGCCAAGGAGGGCAATGTACAGTAAAAACGATGAGTGTGATTTTAACTTATGCTTTATTATTAATTAACAAATCCTTGTGCTCTGGATTCCGGCAGTCCATACCGGAATGACGAATGTCGATGTCATCATGATTTATCGGTTGCAGATAATTTTTCAGCTTTTCTAAACCTCACTAACCGTGAGTTTTAGAAATACCTGTAAAATCCACTTTCAGCGCATTATTTATTGGTAGAAAGTAAATTTTCCCTGTTTTTATGCAACTGTCGGGGAAGCGCCAGGGTAATCTGGCATGGAGGTGTAGCTGAGAATGCTATACGAGGTAAGGTAGGCCAACCGCCTTGACCCTGAGTCATGGCTGACGGTGGGTAACTGCCGTTGGCAAGCGTTGACAGGGGTGGACATAGGTCAGGTATTGAGCTTCGAAAGTTGCGCTATTGGGGTGTCGACGGTCTCCCTATTCGCGGAAGACAACACTGGCAGCGGCGATAATGGCAAGTAGCTGTCAGGCCCCACGGAGTCAGAGACCCTGTACATGTGTCCTTATACTTCATGCACGGAACCTGGGAGATCCCGGTCGTATCTGTTGGCGTGGTAAACCAACAGAACGGTAAGTGAAGGTGAAGAGCCGAACGACTTACATGCACGCGATTGGGAAGTCGGACAAACTCATATGAGCGAGGAAGCGGATGAACAAAGGTAATCAACTATCAGGAGATGGCCAAAAGCTGGCGGAGTCCGTAGAGCAAAGGGGTTTGGCCGAGGGGAACACCCGCGAGGCGCCCACTGCTGAAACACAGGGTTCAGGCAAGGTGTCGCGAGGCCTTGTGGGTGTGCGGGAAGCCGCACGTAGAGACAAACGATTGCAGTTTACAGCACTGCTGCATCATATTGATGTTCCGCTGCTGTGGTCGAGCTATGAGAAGCTCAAACGCGCAGCGGCACCGGGTGTGGATGGTGTCCGATGGACGGACTATCAAGAGGGATTACTGGAACGGCTGACGGATTTACATGACCGGATCCACAAGGGTAGCTATCGGGCATTGCCCAGTAAGCGCGCACGGATTGCCAAGGAAGATGGAAGCGAGCGCAAGCTGGGGATTGCCGCGCTGGAGGATAAGATAGTCCAGCAAGCGGTAGCGACGGTACTCGAGGCCATCTACGAAGTAGACTTTGTTGGATTCAGCTACGGTTTCCGACCGGGGCGCGATCAGCATCAGGCGTTGGATGCCCTTTACGTGGGATTGACCGAAAGGCCCGTTGAGTGGGTAGTTGATCTCGATATTCAAGGGTATTTTGATCATATTCAGCATGATTGGATGGTATGTTTTCTGAAGCATCGGATTGCCGACAAGCGCATCATTCGTTTGATTCGTAAGTGGTTGAAAGCAGGTGTTATGGAAGACGGTCAATGGCAGCCCACTGCAGAAGGTAGTCCCCAAGGGGCGGTGATTTCGCCATTATTAGCGAATATCTACCTGCATTATGCCTTCGATCTGTGGGTGCAGCAACGGCGTTATCGGCAGGAAGTGCGAGGAGCGATGATTGTGGTAAGGTTCGCCGATGATATTGTGGTGGGCTTTCAACACCAGGACGAAGCCGAGGCATTTCTTACAAACATAGCGGATCGGTTGAGCCAATTCGGTTTGAGACTACACCCGGCTAAAAGTCGCCGGATAGAGTTTGGTCGCCACGCGGCGTCTAGACGCAAGGCGGCGGGGCTAGGTAAACCGGAGACGTTTAACTTTCTTGGGTTTACGCATATTGCGTCGAAAACCCGAAACGCTCGCTTTGTTATCCGTCGCCAGACGATTGGAAAACGTCTGCATCGTAAATTGCAAGAGATCAAGAGGGAACTGAGACGCCGCTTCCAGGACCCGGTACCGGAAACCGGGCGGTGGTTGCGTCAGGTTCTGCAGGGGTATTACCGTTACTTCGCGGTTCCGTACAATCTGGATACTATGAACCAATTCCGTTACGAGGTTGCCCGGGCGTGGTTGAGGGCGCTGCGACGCCGAAGTCAGAAAGCCCGTAGGAATCTTACTTGGGAGAAGTTCAAACGTATCCAGAAGGAGTGGTTACCGATGCCGCGGGTTGTTCATCCCTGGCCCAATGTGCGTTTTCGCCGCCGTCACCCGAGGCAGGAGCCGTGTGCGGTAATTCCGCATGCACGGATCTCTACGGGGGGTGCCTCGTGAGAGGCATTCCTACCGTGACTTAAGAGGCGGAGCTTTAGTATCTACGCACACTGCCATAAGAATTTCCCGATTTCGCCTTCCTCAGAAATGAAGGCATACCCAATACCTGAGTCACCAAAATTTATATAGAAAGGTACATTCGTTGAGTCGAGCTCAAGTATCAATTGCCAATTACCTGGTCCCGGAAATTCATCGGCTTATAACAAAATTGGGGTGCAGCCAATTTTGTTGCCATCAAGAGCATT
>JANQKW010000237.1 GCA_028280905.1 Porticoccaceae bacterium | reverse complement strand
CCCTGCCACTTGCGGGTGCGCAGCGACCCCTCTATATAGACCTTGCTGCCCTTGCGCAGATATTCAGCGGCGATTTCCGCCAGCCGGTTAAAAAACACCACCCGGTGCCATTCGGTTCGCTCCTGCTGCTCACCCGTCTGTCGGTCTTTCCAGCTTTCCGATGTCGCCAACGTAATGTTGGTTATGGCGCCACCGCTGGGCGCGTAGCGCGTCTCCGGGTCCCTGCCCAAATTGCCAATTAAAATAACCTTATTGATACCCCTAGCCATAGCCAGCTCCGTAATCTAATCATCATCAATATCAAATGCCCGCGCGGGCGCGCCAACAAAAGAGGGAGAGTGTATACCAGTATCAGCCCACAGGTCGACCCAGCAGCCGCTCAAAGCCGGGACGATCGAAAAGCGCCTTGTCCACCTTGAAATAAGCAAGCTGCTTATCCGGAATTAATACCAGGTCCTCCACCCCGGCAATTGCCAGGTAGTCCTCGCCGACCAGTTGCTCACCCTCTTTCAGCTTCACCACCAGGCTGGACCAGCGCCTGGGGGCCGACATGGTCGCCGCCGCGGCCAGCCACAGCAGCGCGGCCAGCGCGGAAAAGAAATAGACCGACTGCAACCCGTAGCTGTACACCAGCCAGCCGCCCGCGGTGCCGCCGACAAAGGCCCCCAAGAATTGACTGCTGGAATAGATACCCATCGCGGTGCCCCGGCTGCCGCCGGGCGCGGTCTTGCTGACCAGCGAAGGCAGGCAGGCTTCCAGCAAATTGAAGGCGACAAAAAACAGGAACAAGCCAAACGCAAATAGCGGGAAGCTGGTTTGGGTGAGGCCGAGCACGGCTTCCGCCACCACCAATACCACTACCCCCGATACGAACACCGGTTTCATCTTGTGGCGCGACTCGGCAAACAGAATCAGAGGCACAATGGCAATAAACCCGAGTCCCATGGTCGCCAAATACAGCCACCAGTGTTGATCGCGCCCGAACTGAAAGGTGGTTTCAAGCACCACGGGAACCGATACCCAACAGGCCATCTGTACCATATGCATGGTAAAAATGCCGAAATCCAGCCGCAGCAGTTGGCGGTCGTGTAGCGTGGCTTTCAGCAGACTGGGCACCGCCAGCGCCTCGCGGGAGGCGAGCCGGTTGGGCGCCGCGGGTGAAGGCACCACGAACAACACCACCAGCACACCCGTCACCGCCAGACCAGCGGTTATCCAGAAGATACCCGAGAGCCCCCACTTCCCGGCAATCCAGGGCCCGCTAACCATCGCAATCGCGAAACACACGCCGATGGTGCCACCCACCATCGCCATCGCTCTCACGCGGTGCTCTTCGCGGGTTAGGTCTGTCAACAACGCCATGATAGTACTGGCGACGGCTCCGGCACCTTGCAGCGCCCGGCCAACAATGATGCCGGCGATGGACTCCGCATTCGCCGCCACCAGGCTGCCCGCCAGAAAGATCAGCATACCGACCAGTATCACGGGTTTACGGCCGATGCGATCGGACACCAGCCCAAAGGGTATTTGCAGCAATCCCTGGGTAATGCCGTAGACACCAAGCGCTACGCCGGCCAACAACGCGGTGCTTCCAGAGTAACCCGGCGCATACAGTGCCAACACCGGCAGCACCATAAACAGGCCCAGCATTCTCGACGCGTACAGGAAGGCCAACCCGGATAGACTTCTGATTTCGAACGACTGCATCACTGACAAACAATCAAACGGCGAATTATAGGGCGCTGCGCGACGAACCGCTACCGGTAGAGAAACGTATAGTAAAAACCAATCTACCACCCTTCATATACAGGTCATATTTACCGCTATAATGTTGGGTTTTGCCGGAAAGGAACAAATGCAGTCAATAACCGTCAGGGGCGCGCGCACCCACAACCTGAAGAACATCGACCTAGAGCTGCCCAGGGACAAGCTGATCGTCATTACCGGGCTCTCCGGATCGGGGAAATCCTCGCTGGCGTTCGACACGCTTTACGCCGAGGGACAGCGCCGCTATGTGGAATCCCTGTCCGCCTACGCCCGGCAATTCCTGTCGATGATGGAAAAGCCGGATGTGGACCATATCGAGGGGTTGTCGCCGGCCATCTCCATCGAACAGAAATCCACTTCCCACAACCCCCGTTCCACCGTGGGCACCATTACCGAAATCCACGATTACCTGCGCCTGCTGTTCGCCCGCGTCGGCGAACCCCGCTGTCCCGATCACAACCGGCCGCTGGCCGCGCAAACCGTCAGCCAAATGGTGGACCATGTGCTGACGATGCCGGAAGACAGCAAGATGATGCTGCTGGCTCCGCTGGTTCGCGACCGCAAGGGCGAACACCTGCAGATTTTTCAACAACTTCGCACCCAGGGGTTTATCCGGGTGCGTGTCGACGGCGTGGTGATAGACCTGGACGAAGTCCCGGCGCTGGAAAAAAACCGCAAGCACACTATCGAGGCGGTGGTGGACCGGTTTAAGGTGAGAGAGGATTTAAAACTGCGCCTCGCCGAATCCTTTGAAACAGCGCTGGAGCTGTCCGGCGGCCTGGCGATTGTTGCGCCCATGCCCGATACCGCTGACCAGAGTGACAAGCACGGCGAGCACCTGTTTTCCAACCGCTTTGCCTGCCCGGTGTGCGACTACAGCATCAGCGAGCTGGAGCCCCGGCTGTTTTCATTCAACAACCCCGCCGGCGCCTGCCCCGGCTGCGACGGCCTGGGTATCAAGCAGTTCTTCGACCTGGACAGAATCGTGCAATTTCCCGAGGCCACCCTGGCGGAGGGCGCCATCCGCGGCTGGGACCGCCGCAACCTGTTTTACTTTAATATGCTCACCAGCCTTGCCGAGCACTATGGCTTTGATATCGACGTGCCGTTTCGCAAGTTGGCGCAAAAACACCAGCAGGTGGTGCTGTTTGGCAGCGACGGTGAGAAGATCCTGTTCAACTATGTCAGTGACAAGGGAACAACCTTTAAGCGTGAACGCAGCTTCGAAGGCATTATCCCCAATATGGAGCGGCGTTACCGGGAATCGGAATCCCAATCCGTCAGGGAGGACCTGGCCAAATACCTCAGCAGTCAGCCCTGCCCCGACTGCGCGGGCGGCCGTCTCAACAAGGCGGCCCGGCATGTGTTTGTCGACGAGCGGACCCTGCCGGAGATTTCGGCAAAAACCGTCGGCGACCTTGCCGACTATTTCCGCCAGTTGCAACTGCCGGGCAGCCGCGGCGAGATCGCGAAAAAAATCCTGAAGGAAATTGTCGACCGGCTGGCGTTTCTGGTGGATGTGGGGCTCAACTACCTGACGTTGGACCGCAGCGCCGAAACCCTCTCCGGCGGCGAGGCGCAACGGATCAGGCTGGCCAGCCAGATAGGCGCGGGGCTGGTGGGTGTAATGTATATTCTCGACGAACCCTCGATCGGCCTGCACCAGCGCGACAACGAGCGGCTGCTGAATACCCTGACCCGGCTGCGCGACCTGGGCAACACGGTACTGGTGGTGGAGCACGACGAAGAGGCGATCCACAGCGCCGACCATATCATCGATGTCGGGCCCGGCGCCGGCGTACACGGCGGGAAAGTTGTCGGACAGGGTTCCATTGACGACATTATCAACAGCGCGCACTCGATTACCGGTGAATTTCTGTCCGGAAAGCGCAATATCCCGGTTCCGGCAAACCGCACCAAGGCAAACGCCCACAAGCTGGCGGTTAAGGGCGCCACCGGCAACAACCTGCAGCAGGTAAACCTGGAATTGCCGATTGGCCTGTTCACCTGCGTGACGGGTGTTTCCGGTTCCGGCAAGTCCACCCTGATCAACAATACCCTATACCCGCTGGCGGCCACCGTACTCAACAAGGCCACCACCCTAAAGGCAGCGCCCCACAAAGCCATAGAGGGCCTGGACCTGCTAGACAAATGCGTGGACATCGACCAGAGCCCGATCGGGCGCACGCCTCGCTCTAACCCGGCCACTTACACGGGTATCTTTACACCGGTCAGGGAACTGTTTGCCGGCACCCAGGAGGCCCGCTCAAGGGGCTACAAACCCGGCAGGTTCAGCTTTAACGTCAAAGGCGGCCGCTGCGAAGCCTGCCAGGGCGACGGGGTTACCAAGGTGGAGATGCACTTTCTGCCGGATATCTACGTGCCCTGCGATGTCTGCAACGGCAAACGTTACAACCGCGAGACACTGGAAGTGAAGTACAAGGGCAAAAACATCCACCAGGTGCTGGAAATGACCGTGGAGGATGCCCGCGGCTTCTTCGACGCCATTCCCGCTATCGCCAACAAACTGCAAACGCTGATGGACGTGGGGCTCTCCTACATCACCCTCGGGCAGTCCGCCACCACCCTGTCCGGCGGCGAAGCCCAGCGGGTAAAACTGTCGCGGGAGTTATCCAAAAGGGACACCGGCAAAACCCTGTACATCCTCGATGAGCCCACCACCGGCTTGCATTTTCACGATATTCAACAGTTGCTATCGGTACTGCACCGGCTGCGGGACCACGGCAACACCGTGGTGGTGATTGAACACAACCTGGACGTTATCAAAACCGCCGACTGGATTGTCGACCTGGGACCGGAGGGCGGCTCCGGAGGTGGTAAAATTATCGCCGCAGGCACCCCCGAACAAGTGGCAAAGTCAAAAAAATCCCATACGGGAAGATTTTTACGCAAACTGCTAAGCTAAAAAATGTTGCATATGCGTCATACTGTTAGGATAATGTGTTATATGCATCTTTGTAGAAGGTGATTATCATGACAACCTTGGCTCAAACCCAAAAGCTGCCGGACCCGCGAACCCTGCTGTCAAAAGCCCTGCTCAACGCGGGCAAGGCGTTGGGACTTTCAAAGACGGCTATCGGCAAGGTTATCGGCAAGGATCGCACCTCTCTCAGCCGGGGCCTGGACCCAGACAGTAAAGCGGGCGAATTGGCGCTGTTGCTGATTCGTTGCTACCGCTCACTGTTTGTGCTGGTCGGCGGCCGGCCGGAGGACATGAAACACTGGATGAAAACCGCCAATCTCCACACCGGCGGCGTTCCCGCCGAGCAGGTTCAATCCGTACAGGGCCTGACCCGGGTGCTCGAGTACCTGGATGCAATGCGCGGCAAAATTTAACACGTGGACATATGGCGAGAATGCAAGGACAGCGTCGCCCACAAATTACTCAGTGGCACCCTGGTGCGGGTGGTGGAAAGCCAGGAGCAGGTGGCAACCAACAACCTGGTGGAAACCCTAGACGAACAGCACTTGCTGGAGCAACTGCTGGAAGGCAACAAACCCCTGTATGAACCGGATACGTCCGGCTTGCACTACCTGCTGGCCACGCCGTTTCGCTACCCGCCGCTGAAATACGGCTCCCGCTTCGGCAAAAACACCGAACCCGCGCTGTTTTATGGCGCCCGCCAACTGCCCACGGCGCTGGCGGAAACCGCTTACTACAGATTGGTATTTTGGCGAGGCATGGCGCAGCCGCCCCCATCGGGAAAATTCGTTACCCAGCATACGGTATTCGGCGCCGCGTACCACTCCGGCAGAGGCCTGTCGCTACAACTGCCGCCTTTCGATAAATACCGGGAACAGCTCAGCGATCCCGGCAGCTACCAGCTGACCCAACAGCTGGGAAGCGAGATAAGGGCTTTCGCAACAGAGGCAATAGAGTTCGTTTCGGCGCGGGACAGCGGTGGGGGAATCAACGTAGCGCTGTTTACCGCAAAAGCCCTGGCAAGCAAGTCGCCCGCTTTCCAACAATCCTGGTTATGTGAAACCAGTGATATCGAGGTGGCCTTTTATTCCAGCTCCCGCGGCGAATATTACCAGTTTGATCTGGAGCAATTTATGGTAGACGGCTTGTTTCCGACGCCTTCCGTATAACGGTTACCCCGGCGCACAATAGCACTGACTCAAGCCTTGTCATTCCCGCGAAAGCGGGAATCTAGCATTTCGGATAGCTGTGTTAGTTGGATTACTCATTTTCTTCCTGCCGGGCAATTTCCCAAGCCCGCCAAAACCCCGCAACGTCGCCACGCCAGCGAGGTAGAATGCTGGTAATGATCACCTGCTCCAACGCGACCCACAGAAAAAACAACAACACCGCGCGAAACACCCAGGAATAATCGAACAAGATCAATAAAAAATAGGCCGGCGCCAGTCCCAGGGCCGCCAATTTAGCAGCGTGAGTGTGGTAATTGGGAAAACGGCCAAAACGCGTCAGGCAAACCAATACGGGAACCAACCAGGAACTGAACGCTACAATCAGATAGCCGGACTCCCGGGTAAAGATTTCCGGCCATACCCGCCATAAGCCAAACAGCATCACCGCATAAGTCGCCAGGTCCGCCCAACTGTCCAGGTGGCTGCCCAGCGTGGTGACCTGGCCCAGCCGCCGCGCCAGAAAACCGTCCAATCCATCGGTCAGCAGTGAAACCGCCAACACAATCAAGAAATCATTGCTCCTGCCGTTGAGCGCCAACCAAAAGAGTAACGGCACCAATGCTACGCGCACGGCGCTGATAACATTCGGCAGACTAAGCACCATATTCTGCCGGGCAACTTCGTTATCTCTGACCGCGTTAAATCTTTCCCGCACTGGTGGTTTTCCCGTCATGACTTTTTCCGCCGCCGTTGCCTAACCGCTTCAAACAGGCAGATTCCCGTGGCGACCGAGACGTTCAGGCTGGACACGGAACCCGCCATGGGCAGCTTTACAAGGCCATCACAATTTTCCCGAGTCAGCCGTCTCAGCCCCTTCTCCTCCGCGCCCATTACAATGGCCAACGGCCCACTCAAGTCCGCCCGATAAATATCATCCTCCGCTTCCCCGGCGGCGCCGACCACCCAAACACCCTGCTGCTGGATCGATTTTAATGTGCGCGACAGGTTAGTCACCACCACCAAGGGAACCGTCTCGGCGGCGCCGCATGCCACTTTCCTGACCGTGGGCGTAATGCCGACCGACTTGTCCTTCGGCACCACCACGGCATTCACCCCAGCGGCATCCGCGCAGCGCAGGCAGGCGCCCAGGTTATGGGGGTCGGTCACGCCATCCAGCACCAATAACAAGGGTTGAGCAACCTGGTCTATCAGGCCGCGCAAATAATCCTCGTTGCGCAGTTCCGGGCTTTCGCACCAGGCCGCCACACCCTGCGCGGCATCGCCCGCCAGTTCCCGCAACGCCTGCTTGTCGATTCGCACGACGGGTATTGCCGCGCGCTCCGCCAGTTGCTGCAGCTTTTGCAGCCGCTGGTCCACGCGCCCCTGCTGCAAACGAATTTCCGCGATGGTGTGCGGCGCCGTTTTCAGCAGGGACTGCACCGCGTGAAGTCCGAACACCCATTGCATATTATCCCGGTTATCCGCCACCAGTGGTTCCTAACGCCGCTTTTTGCCGATAGTTTTGCGCTTGGCCTTTTTGTTGCCTTTCCCCGAATGTTTTGCTTTCTTAGTGGTTTTTCCGGCGGTTTTCTTGCGCCTCTGTTTTTGCTTCTTTTCCTGCTCCCGGTATTCCCCGGCCATCTCACTGGCGCGCGGGCTCACCTCGGTTTTTCTCGCGCCTCGCTTGCGCGGCCCCTGCTCGAGCAGGTCAAAATCTATTTTTCTCTCATCCAGGTCCACGCGGCTAACCATTACCCGCGCCTTGTCGCCCAGCCGAAAAACCCTGCGGGTTCGCTCCCCGACCAGGCGGTGATGGGCGGGTTCGTGGTGGTAATAGTCCTTGGGTAACCCGGTGATATGCACCAACCCTTCCACAAATATATCCTTCAACTGCACGAACAGGCCAAACCCGGTAACCGCGGTAATCACACCGTCGAACGCCTCGCCCACCCGGTCCTGCATATACTCACACTTCAGCCAACTCACCACTTCACGGGTGGCGTCATCCGCCCGCCGTTCGGTCATGGAACACTGTTCGCCGGCGGCCTCTATCCAGGGCTGGTCATAGGGGTAAATGGCCCTCTTATCCAGCAGCCTGACGCCATTGATGCGGCCGACATGGGCAACCCGTCGGTTACTGCGAATCAGGTGGCGCAGCGCCCGATGCACCAACAGATCCGGATAGCGCCGGATCGGCGAGGTGAAATGGGTATAGCCCTCATAGTTCAGCCCGAAGTGGCCCTGGTTATCCGGCTGGTAAACCGCCTGGCTCATGGTGCGCAACAACACGGTTTGTATCACATGGGCATCATCGCGGCCTTCGATCTGGCGCAATACCTTTTGGAAGTCCCTGGCGCCCGGGTCTTCGCCGCCGGGCAGCCCCAAACCCAGTTCGCCCAGGAACTCCCGCAAATCACTGAGTTTTTCCTCACGCGGCCCCTCGTGAACCCGGTACAACACCGGCAGCTTGCTTTTTGCCAACAGGGTTGCGGCGCAAACATTGGCGCTCAGCATGCACTCCTCAATCAGGCGGTGCGCCACGGTCCGCTCGATGGGGATTATCTGTTCAAT
>JANQKW010000193.1 GCA_028280905.1 Porticoccaceae bacterium | reverse complement strand
GTGAATACATCCCTGTAAGCTCCGCGTCGACATCCCTGTCGACGAGGGTCCCAAACACTGTCCCCAGACGCCCGCTTACGTCGTGCTACTTGTGACGCCGTGAGTCCCGACAGGGGAGGTTTGTCCGGGACCAATCAGGCCGTGCTTTAAGTTTGCAAAATTGTCGGGGGTGTCGCGAGGACTGTTTGAGCGATAGCGAGTTACCGCAGCGCCGGCAATTTTGTAAACTTAACGGCCGGTCACGGATAAACCTCCCCTGGCGGGACGGGAACCTGGCTCCGACCTAAAAACGTCCTCTATTGGCAGCACAACGCCGACTGCACAACGACCCTACCTGCCGTGAAAAACAGGTTTCTGCTTCTTCAAAAACGCAATGCCCGCGTTAGTCGCATCCTCACTCTTGATCAAGTCTGACTGCAGGCGCGCCTCTTCGTCAACCACTTCCGAATAGCTCATCCTGGACGCCCGGCGCATTAGCTGCTTCGTCGCTTTTTGCGAAAGCGGCGCGCCCTCAGCGAGCCTTTGCGCCCAAGAGGTAGCTTCCTCGAGCAGAGCCTCGGGCTTGACCACCTTGTTGGCGATATTTAAAGCCAGACACTGTTGCGCGGTCAGCTTCCCGGCGTCGATGGCCATTTCAAAGGCTTTCTGATACCCCAGCCGTTCCAGCAGCAGCAAAGTAGCACCGCCGTCCGGCATCAGCCCGATCGCTGAAAACGCCTGGTAAATGTAAGCGTCTTCCGCCATCACGATCAGGTCGCAGTTTAATGCCGCGGCGCTTGCCACACCCGCACAGACGCCGTTGATCGCTGCAATGTAGACCTTGCTGGAATCGTGAATGCCCATCAGCCAAGGCTTGTATTCAGCCTCGCATTGGCCGACAAACGAATCGAATCCTGGCATACCCTCGGACAGGTCAGCTCCCGAGGAAAACGCCCTGCCCTCGCCGGTTAGAATTACCACTCTCACGGTATCATCCCGCTCAGCATCGTCGACAACCTGCATCAGCTCCTTGCGCATTTGTTGATTAAATGCGTTCAACGACTCGGGCGCGTTTAGCGCTATGGTCGCGACGCCGTTGGAAACCGCATAATTTATACATGCATATTCAGACATTATTTGCCCTCGTAACAGATAAACGACAAGCTTAATCAGACCGCTTCGAGAAATCCACACCTGCGTATTACTAATCCGACAATAGACAGTGTCCGGTTAATCTGCTGTATGCGCATTATGAAAATGATATTGTCACCTGGACGACTGACAATATTGCGGTTATCGTAGAGAATTCCGCTGTTGCCTTTCTGGTTGCGCTATTGCTGGCGCTGCCGGTGGAGCTGGCAGGCTTGTACCTGTTTCTGCTCGGCCAGCGAATAGTCAGGGCGCAACGATTTCCGCCGCCCGACACCGCCGTCAGCCGCGACACGCACTGACGGGTAAAGCAGCGATGCGGCGGGGCCGCATCATTCAATTATTGTCGCTGGTGACTATGCTGATCGCCGGCGCCGTGCTCGTTGTTATTTGGAGATTGATTTGGCTATTGGGAAGTTAGGGCCAGAGGAAACGCGATCCTACTATCAAAATAATGCTTCAGCGCGCTGGACGGCGCTTGCGGTGATTTGTATCGGGTCTTTCCTGACACCGCTTTCGCTGACATCGGTCAATGTGGCGATACCGCGAATCGCCGCCGATTTGCAGGCCAGCGGCCTGCACATAGGTTGGCTGCCCACCGCATTTGTCGCGGCCAATGCGGTGACTATGCTCCCGGCGGGTCGATTGGCGGACCGCTGGGGCCGGAAAAGGATCTACCTGTTGGGTATTATCTGGATGGTCGTCGCCTCGAGCATGGCGGCGATGACGCCCAATATCGAGTTTTTACTGGTCTGCCGGGCGCTGCAGGGCGTCGGGTCGTCGATGATATGGAGCTGCTCCATGGCTATCGTATCCTCGGTTTTTGATGGGCGCCAAAGGGGGTTTGGGCTGGGTATTTCTTCGTCGTCAGTTTATCTGGGCATGACCTGCGGGCCCTTGGTAGGCGGCTGGATGACGGAGCATTTTGGCTGGCGGAGCGCCCTGGCGTTTCCGGTGCCCTTTGCACTGATCAGCATTGTGATGCTGGTATACAAACTGAAGGGAGAGTGGCGCAACCCCGACGCCGAGAAACTGGATTGGCTGGGCACTCTGTTGTTCGGCGCCGGAATTGTTGTGCTTTTCGTGGGTCTGACAGCACTGCCTTCCTCACGGGCGCTGCTGTTGCTGGCCGGCGCCTTCGGGCTATTCTGGGTTTTCCTCATTCATCAAGAGCGCACCTCAAACCCGCTTATCCGGTTAAAGCGCGTGTGGCAAAACAAGGTGTTCTCCCGCTCGGCGCTGGCCGGCCTGCTGATGTACGCGGCGGTTTTCCCAATGGTGTTTGTTATCAGCCTGTATCTGCAGTATATCCAGCTTATGACGCCGTCCGAGGCCGGTAAGTACCTGGTGATTCCGGCGTTGTTGATGGCGCTTATGGCGCCGATAGTGGGACGCATCTCCGCCCTGGTGCCTGCGCGTGTGATCGGGACATTCGGCTGCATTTGCGTTGCCGGTGGTTTCACGATTTATCAATGGCTGGGGTTCGATGCACAGTTGGCCTTGGTGATCGCCGGACTCGCGATGGTCGGCTTCGGTTTCGGGGTATTTACCACGCCCAACACCACCACCGCGCTGGGCGCCGTAAGCGAGGAGCGGCTGGGTATGGCGTCGGCGGTGCTAAGCCTCGGGCGGGTGATGGGCAACATTACCGGCACGGCGGTGGTTGTGTTACTGATGGCAGTGCTGTTAAAGGGGCAGCAGATCGAACCGCAAAATTACCCGCAATTGCTCGCGATGGTGCGCTACGTAATGGGCATTTCACTGCTGTTCGCGCTGTTTGGAGCCTACTGCTCGTTAAAGCGCTAGACAACGCGCAAGTGCCTGCCGCTAGCCGGCGGTTTTTGCGGCGCCCTTTGGTTGTGCCTTGCGCTTTGTCCTGGCCTTGGCTTTAGCGCTTGAACCGGCCGCCGCTTTGCGCTTGGGCTTGGCCGCTTTCGGCGCGGCGCGTCGACGCTTGGGGCGGGCTTTCAGGCCACATGCCTCTTCCATCTCGACCAATGCCTCTTCAAGATAGTCGATCAGCCGCTGCACATTGGGTACCGAGCGCCGGCAGGCGATGATTCCGAAGTCAAGGCGGTCGTAGTTGCTCTGCAAGGTAAAATTGACCGCCATACCGTCGACCACAATGGAGGCTGGGTACAGGCCGTCCATCCGCGCACCGTTCCAGTAGAGCTGCTCCCTTGGCCCGGGAACATTTGAGACCGTTGTACTGAACGCCGGGAATTTTCCCGCGAGTCCCAACAGGGCCACCAGCATCATCGGCGATTGGGTGATTGTAAGATAGAGTTCGATCTCCGTTTTGGTCATGCCGTGAAGCTGCTCCTTGCCCGCTTGCATGGATTCGTGGATTGCTCTCACCCGCCTATTGGGATCGGATATATTGGTTGCCAGATCCGCGGCAATAAAGGCAACGGCGTTTGAAGAATCCAAATCGTCAGTGGCCCGCAAGGATATGGGCGCCATCGCCTTGAGCGACTCATCCGGCAAGTTCCCGGAAGCCAGCAGATAGCGTCGCAGCGCCCCGGAGCACATGGCGAGCACTGCGTCATTGAGGGTACCGTCAAAGGCTTTACCGACAGCTTTCACGCGCTCAATCGGCCAGGATTGGGCGACAAAACGCCTGGCTCCATCCACGCGTGTGTTCAACGGTGTTTTTGGGACTTTATGCCAGGGTACGGAGAGCCGGGTATTCCTTCCCATCCAGACCCCGGCGAACTGCGAGATTGCCCTGGAGATATTGACCGTGTGGCCAAACTGCTCCGACAGAAATTCCGAAACCGCCCGATAATCGCTCTTGCTGGGGGAGAAACGCTTAACGGGAGCCAGCGTGCTCCGGTAAGCCTCCGCCGCCTCTATGGAAAAAGGCGATCGCGAAATACGCTCGGCCGGGTCCGCGGAGTACATCTGCCGCATTAGGTGGGTACCGCCAACGCCATCGACGGTGGAGTGATGCATTTTGCTATACAGCGCGAACTGGCGATTCTGCAGCCCCTCTATCAAGTGAATCTCCCAAAGTGGTCGCGTGCGATCCAACAGGGTGCCGTGCAGGCGTGACACCAGCGCGAACAGTTCCCGATAGCGCCCCGGCTTTGGCAACGCTGAGTGGCGGACGTGGTATTCCAGGTCCATCGCCTTGTCATCCTCCCAGTACATGGGCCCGAGCACACCCAGCGGACCGGTCTTGAGAACATGGCCAAAGGGCCGGCACAGTTCGACATCCTGCTTGAGGTAGTCGGCCAGGCCGTGAAGAAACTCGGTTTCGTCCTCACCTTTGGGTAACGTGAACAGCGCAACGCTGCCCACATGTTGAGGTATGCGCCGGTTTTCCAATATCAAGAAGCCGGAGTCAACGAGCGATAGTTTTTTCGGGGTACTCATTGGAGTTTTCCTCCTTGTTATTTTACTGGCATTTTTTTTGGCTAATTCTAAATATAGAGCTTCGCGGCGCAGCAGCCAAGCAAAAAACATCACACCAGCCAACATAAGACCGGCAAGTGACGGCCGGGATTGACAGCAGACGCGTAAACAACAACCATACCCGGGCCAACCAGGTACAAGCAGCTATGACGACGAAAAGTGAATCCGAAGAAGAACAACCCGCTATCGCCGGCGATAAGGACAAGGCGCTAAAGCAGTTTAACCAACGCCTTGCCGACTCCCTGGACGTAAACCGCGCAGATGAGGTGGCGGCGAGACGTCAAAAGGGTTACCGCACCGCGAGAGAGAATCTCGAAGACCTGTGTGACAAAGACTCGTTTATCGAGTACGGGCAACTGGCGGTGGCTGCTCAGCGCAAGCGTTTAAGCAAGGAATCTCTCAACAAAAAGACCCCGGCGGACGGTGTGATTACCGGCTTGGCAAGGGTAAACAGCAGCGATTTTGGCGCGACGCGCTCCCAGGTTGCCGTGGTGGTCAACGACTACAGCGTGCTGGCCGGCACCCAGGGGTATTTCCACCATAAGAAACTGGACCGCATCATCGCCGTAGCGATGGAGCAGCGACTGCCGGTCATTATGTTCACCGAGGGCGGTGGCGGGCGGCCCGGCGACACGGACGTGCTGGTCAACGCCGCCGGACTGGAATTGAAAACCTTCGCCTCCTGGGCGGCAATGTCCGGGGTGGCGCCGCGCATCGCCGTGAACAATGGTTATTGTTTTGCCGGCAACGCCGCACTATTCGGCAGCGCCGATATCACCATCGCGACAAAAAGCTCCTGGATAGGCATGGCGGGGCCCGCGATGATAGAAGGCGGCGGAATGGGAAAGTACCAGGCTGAGGAAATCGGCCCGACCGACGTGCAGGCCAATAACGGCGTTATCGATTTAGTTGCCGAAGATGAAGCTGACGCAACCCGGTTAGCGCAAAAGGTACTCTCTTACTTTCAGGGCGATTTGGCCTCTTGGAAGTGCGCCGACCAAAACGATTTATGGTCGATTTTGCCCAAAGACCGACGATTCGCCTACGATGTGCGCAAGATCATTACCACACTTGCCGATACAGACAGCTTCACCGAACTGCGACCAACCTACGGTCGTTGCATTATTACCGGATTTATTCGCATCGAGGGAAAGCCCTTCGGCATACTGTGTAACGACTGCCGGATGCTCGGCGGCGCCATCGATTCAGAGTCATCAATCAAGGCCGCGCGCTTTATCGAGTTGTGCGACCGCTTTGGTATCGGCATGGTTTCCCTGTGCGACACACCGGGGTTTATGGTGGGGCCGGAGAGTGAAGTCGACGGCGCGGTGCGCAAAATGTCCGAACTTTTCCTGGCCGGAGCCCGCGCCCGCATTCCCGTGGTGAGTATTGTTTTACGCAAGGCCTACGGACTGGGTGCGATGGCGATGGTGATGGGTTCCTTCTTCAGGCCGGTCTTCAGCGCTTCATGGCCCAGCGGAGAGTTCGGCGGCATGGGACTGGAAGGCGCGGTTAATTTGGGCTTTAAGAAAGAGTTGGATAAGGCCGCCAACCCGCAGCAGCGCAAAGCGCTGTTCGAAAAACTGGTGGGCGACCTCTATGAACTCGGCAAGGCGACCGAAGTTGCATCCTACGTTGAGTTCGATGCGGTTATTATGCCGGAGCGAACGCGCGAGGTGATTTTGCAGGCCATGGCCGCGGCGAAACAGACGCCACTTTAACGCTGCCAACCCCTCGACCTTCTCATCAAACTGGATTCTGTCCCTGAGTCGTTATGCCGGCACGCAACCTCACACTCTACAGCCACGCGCTGAGCCCCTACGCGCTGAAGGTTCGCTGTTATCTGCTGTACAAGCAGCTGCCCTTCCACATCCGCTATGTCAACCCATTGAAGCAGCGCCTCGAATTACCATTGGGGCGCACCGTGCCGGTGTTGTGTTGCGACGGCGACTGCCGCAATGAATCCTCGCAGTTGGGCGTATGGCTGGACCAACTGTTTCCCGACAGCAGGCCGTTGCTGCACGGCGACACGGAAAAAGTGCTTGCGGCGGACAGCTGGGTCAACCAGCGCCTAATCCCAGGCGTGTTCCGACTTCTGCTGGGGCATGGCGATCCACTGCCGGTGCTGGTGCAAAAGAGGTGGGCGGCTTCGGGAGCGCTGCAAAAAACCGTCTCCGGCGGGGTACCAGTTAAATTCAGAGTCTGGCACCTGCTGCAAATTCACAAAGCGCCCTTTATCGACCGGTTGATCCACTCGACTGATCTACAACTGAGCAACAGAGCGTTGCGTGCCACACTCACCGAAGAATTCACTAAATTACTGGAGCAGGGTCCATTTCTCGGCGCTAGCCATACGCCGACCTTGGCCGACGCCTCCGCATTTCCGCAAATAGTAGTGCCCTTTCTGCGGGGTGATAAAGACTATCTGCTGCAGGGCGAACGGGTAACCGAATGGGTCGATCGAATGAAGGCATATTTGCCTGACTATAGGGAGTTGCTACCGGCCGTGCTGGTTCACCGCAAAGGTTAAACGGCGCGGCACAACCGACAGCTTGTCGGCTACAACGCCGTGTCGGTTAGTTCCAGTGTCTCCAGATACAAATTGCGCACATAGGCCACATGCTCGTCGATGGTCTCCGGCTCCCAGTCGCTGGTATCTATGGGATCGAGCACGTCTACCTCTACGGTTCCCGATCGCATAATAAAATCGCCTTTCGACGCTATATCCCCGGCGTTGTGGATCACTACCGGCACCAGGGGCACGCCGGCTTGCATCGCCAGGTGAAAGGCGCCTTTTTTGAATCTGCCCAGTTTGTTGGAACTCGACCTGGTGCCCTCCGGAAAAATGCTGACACTTTTACCGTCGTTCTGCATAACATCAACCAGTGGTCTCATCGCCTCAATGGCATCGGAGGATTGCGAGCGATCGATCAACACCGTGCCGCCAAATTCGACTATCGGGCCAATCACCGGCGTCTTCCCCAACTCCTTTTTGCCAACTCCGGCAATATCGCGGCGCATCAGCATGGTCACCAGTATGAAATCCACCTTGCTTTGGTGATTGAAAATAAACACCGCGGGGCGCTGGCGCCATAAATTGTGTTCGCCACGCACCACCAGATCCATGCCAATTAACGCGCTTGACAGGTCGGCAAAAATCGATGTGGTAAAGTTCTGCGCCTGCCTTTTCGAGCCACTAATCGCCCAGATGGGCATAGCCGCCGCAAAAGCGACCGGCAATGAGACAGTTGCCGCCACCGAGCGGATGAAGTCAGACATTCTGGGGCGCCCGCGACTGCCAAATCGCCGCACCGGCCAACCGCGCTCACGTGCGACATCCAACAACGCATTGTTTGGGTTTAGAGGTCTTGGATTGCCCACCTTTTCCAGCAGCGGCAGGTCCTCATCGCTGTCAGAATAGAAATAGCTCTTTTTTAAATCCACCTTGTATTTTTTGGCCAACTGCTTTGCCATTGTGAACTTGCCTTCGCCCCAACAGGTGGGTCTCACCACCTCGCCGGTGAACTTGCCGTCTTTTACTTCCAGCCGGGTGCAGAGTAGGTGTTCAATATTGAGGTCGTTTCTCGCGGCCTCGATTTGGTAGGGCGTGGCGGAAGATACAATCGCAACGGTATGGCCTTTTTGGAGGTGGGCGTTAACCAGCGAACGGGATTCCGGATAGATCAGTCTGGAAATGTATTTCTGATAGATTTTCTCGCCGAATTCATAGTAATCGGACTCCTGCTGACCCCGCAAAAGCTGGGTGTTGGCCACCATCATCGCGGAAAAGCCTATCTTTCCCGATCTGAAACTGGTCAGGGAATTGACCAACTCCAGGACTTCCATCGGCGAAAAGTCACCTCGTTTGATTTGCTCTCTGAGGAAGGTTACCGCAGAAAAGCCTGACATCAGGGTGCCGTCAAAGTCAAAAAAGGCCCCTATCTTTGGGCCATCCGGCAGTTCTTCTATTTCTGCAATAATCTCTTTATGTGCACGCATAGGTTATCTAAACTTGTGTTTGTTGATATTCGGCCAGTGTCTGAGAGCTACTCCCCACAGGCCCCACTCCGGAAGCGGATTTTACTTTATACGCGCCCGATAAATAAATCGCAAACGGGGCGGTTTTGTGACAATGGCAGTCGTTGCTTGGGTTGGTTTGGAGCTACCTTCCCGCGGCTATCTAGGAACGCCTTTTGAGACTCGCTGTGAATACGTCCGTGTAAGCTCCGCGTCGACATCCCTGTCGACGAGGGTCTCAAAAGGCGTTCCTAGACACCCGCTAGCGTCGTTGCCACTTGTAACGCCGTTAGCACCTTCGTAAGCGGGCGTCTGGGAATAGTGTTTGGGACCCTCACCGGCAGGGATGCCGGTGCGGAGCTTACAGGGATGTATTCACAGCGCGTCTCAAACACTATTCCCAGATGACCGCGAGCTAGTGGCACCACTCCAGACAGCAAAAGTCCGCTATTGGCACTTATCCGCAGTAAAGCAAGCTTAGAAAAACAGGCTAATATCAATCTCGATCTATCCCATCCCTTTGTTGTCCCAAGTATCGTGAAACACCAGCTCACTCAACGGCCGTTCGGTGGCCCACTGCTCCGTTACCAGCATAGGCTCCGGGTAAAAAGCCTCCACATGGCCTAAGCAAAGAATCGCCACCGGCCGGCTGCCCGCCGGCATTCCAAGGATATCCTTCAGCTCTTGCGGAT
>JANQKW010000171.1 GCA_028280905.1 Porticoccaceae bacterium | reverse complement strand
AGCGATTAAGGGCACCAGGGAGATAAAAGACGCCGCTGAGCTGATTGAAAATGACCCGCGACTGAATTACGTTGGCTTTGTGGAAGGAGACGGCCTGTTTTCCGGTTGCGCAGATATCGTCGTGTGCGATGGTTTTAGCGGAAACATTGCGTTGAAAAGTATTGAGGGTGCGGCGCGGATGATAGCCGCGTTGCTGAAGGAATCGCTCGAGCAGAGCCTGCTCAGCCGCATGGGTGCGACCTTGTTAAAGCCGGGACTCAAAAAATTTGGCCAAAAGGTTAATCCGGAGTTATACAATGGAGCCTGTTTGCTGGGCTTGAAAAAAGTTGTTATAAAAAGCCATGGCAGCGCTTCACAAAGGGCATTTGAAAGAGCCCTCTATGAAGCGGCCCGTCAGGTGGAGCATAACGTACCTGCTAATCTATAACCGCAAGTAGAACTTTATAATGAAAAAGAACAACGTTGCTTTTATCTTTCCCGGACAGGGCTCACAGAAGATCGGTATGTTGGCCGAGCTGGCGGAGCGCTACCCAACGGTTATCAGTACCTTTGCCGAAGCATCGGAAGTGTTGGGCTATGACCTCTGGGATATGACCCAAAACGGCACAGACGAACAGATCACCCTGACTGAGCGAACCCAGCCGTTGCTCTTGACGGCCAGCGTTGCGGTTTGGCGGATATGGCAAGAACTGGGTGGCCCGAGTCCCGCGCTGATGGCCGGGCACAGCCTTGGTGAATGGTCGGCGTTGGTTTGCGCGGGCGTGGTTGACTTCAAGGATGCCGTTGGGCTGGTCAGGAACCGGGGCGCCTATATGCAGCAGGCAGTGCCCGCCGGTCAGGGCGCGATGGCCGCGGTTATCGGCCTCGACGATGATGTAATCATAACTACCTGCGAAGCTGCGCAGGGCGATGGTGTGGTGGCCGCGGTCAACTTTAATGCGCCGGGCCAGGTGGTTATTGCCGGCGATGCCGAAGCCGTTGCAAGGGCGAGCGAAGCCTGCAAGGAGGCTGGCGCAAAACGCGCAATGCCGTTGCCGGTGAGTGCGCCTTTCCATACCAGCCTGATGAAACCCGCCGCCGACCAATTGTCGCAAGAAGTTATAGCGACGGCGTTTAATACGCCGGAGACACTGGTTGTTCACAATGTTAATGCCAGCACTGAAACCGATCCGGAAAAGATAAAGCAGCTAATGATCGAGCAGATTTTCAAGCCGGTGTTATGGGTTGACTGCGTTAAAACGCTGGTTTCCCAAGGGGTCGATACGGCTGTTGAATGCGGTGCCGGAAAAGTGCTCAGTGGCTTAAACAAGCGTATCGATCGGTCATTGACGTCATTGAATACTGACGACCAGGCGTGCCTGGAAAAAGCGCTGGCGGAAGCTTAGCGGCAACAAAAACCGGGAGAGAAAGTATGAGCATTGAGGGGAAAGTTGCGCTGGTTACCGGCGCTAGCCGTGGAATAGGCGCCGCAATCGCGGACCTGTTGGGCAGCAATGGTGCCGTGGTGATTGGCACCGCAACCACCGAAGGCGGCGCTGAAAAGATAACGGAGAGATTTGCCGCCGCCGGTATCACCGGCTCGGGAATGGTGTTAAACGTCGCGGAGCCGGCGTCGATAGACAATGTGATATCGACGATTGCGGAACGCCACGGTCCTGTGGCAATTTTGGTCAACAACGCGGGTATCACCAAGGACAACATTTTATTGCGGATGAAAGACGACGAATGGCTGGATGTGATCAACACCAACCTGAATGCTGTTTATCGTTTGATAAAAGCCTGTGCCAGGGGCATGACCAAAGCGCGTTGGGGGCGGGTGATTAACATAGGTTCGGTAGTGGGTTCGATGGGCAACCCCGGCCAGTCAAATTATAGCGCGACCAAGGCAGGTGTGGCGGGTATGTCCAGAGCGCTGGCGAAGGAATTGGGTTCGCGCAACATCACAGTCAATACAGTTGCGCCGGGTTTTATCGATACGGATATGACCAAGGAGCTGCCGGAAGCCAACAAAGAGATGATGTTGGCGCAAATCCCGCTCGGCCGCTTTGGCGAGCCGCGCGAGATTGCCGAGGTTGTCAATATGCTGGCCAGTGACGCCGGAGGCTATATCACGGGAGAAACCATCCAGGTGAATGGCGGCCTGTATATGGTTTAAGGAATTAATAGAAGTGCCCTTAATGCGCTGAATTTTAAAGAATTGTTGGTGGTGTTATAAATATAGTTACGCGAAACAGTTTTTCGATGTAAAATGCGCACCCATAACCGCCTTTAACCGTGTCCGCGTCACCCAACAACGTATGTGAAGCGGCTTAAATTTCAATAACAGGAGACAATGGCTATCATGAGCAACATAGAAGAACGCGTTGTAAAAATGGTTGCTGAGCAGCTGGGGGTAAAAGAAGAAGACGTTAAGCTGGAATCATCTCTCGTAGAAGATCTGGGTGCGGATTCTCTTGATACCGTAGAATTAATCATGGCGCTTGAAGAGGAATTCGATACGGAAATTCCCGATGAAGAGGCCGAGAAAATTACTACTGTCCAGCTGGCGGTCGACTATATCAACGCTAACCTTACCTGATAGCTATTTCAGTAAGGTGTACGCGTAGATTCGCTTCACTCACTAGTAAGGTACTCGCGTATAAAAAGCTGCCTAACCGGCGGCTTTTTTTGCTTTATGGCAAGTCATTTTATTCGCCTATGAGTAATAATAGACCGGTCAGTTTTCTCAATGGCAAGCCGGAGCAATGTCTGCCTTTTATTGATCGGGGCTTTTGCTATGGACACGGAGTATTTGAAACCGCGCGCCTGTGGCATGGTGAATGCCCGCTTTGGGATTACCATTTTGCGCGATTGTGTCGGGGCGCGGACCTGCTGGGTATTGAGATTGACCGGACCGTTTTCAGCGCCTATTGGCAAGCTTTCTTAGCGGCTGTGCCCGTCGACGGCGTGGTAAAAGTGGTGATCACTGCTGGAGAGGGCGACAGGGGTTATCGGCAAGCCGGTGCAGGCAACGCCAATTATGTGATGCAGTGGTTTCCGCTGACAGATAACCAAGAGGTCATGGCGTTGCGGCAACGACTTGGCGTCTCGATTGACTTGTGCCGCTATCGTCTTCCCAACAACCCTATTCTGGCGGGTATCAAACACCTCAACAGACTGGATCAAGTATTGGCCAGTGCCGAGTTGGACGCGCGGCGCTTTCCGGAAGGCCTGGTACTGGATACCGGCGGTCGGATAATCGAGGGGATTTCACGCAACGTTTTTCTGCGTATTGGCGAGCATTGGCTGACGCCGGATTTGGCGCGATGCGGCGTTGCCGGGGTGATGCGCCGGTTTTTGCTCGAGCGTGTTTTTACTCGCCTTGCATTGCCGGTGCAAGTCGTGGATATTCCGGTTGATCGGCTGCGTGACGCGGAGGAAATGTTCATGTGCAACAGTGTTAGCGGTATATGGCCGGTTACCGCGATCGACAGGCAGGGCAGTTTTGAGATCGGCGAGCAGACACGGAAAATCCAACGGCAGTTGGCCGGCGAGCTAGCATGTTTCGCCGCTTAGCGCTAACCCTGAGTCTGTTGTCAGTTGTTGCCGTGACAATAGCCGGCATCGCCTTGGGGCTATTGTCCAGGTACGTGGAACAGCCGGCGATAGTGGACGAGCCCTATACGCTTCAGGTGGCAAGCGGAAGCAACTTGACTCGGGTTGTGCGCCAATTGGCGGCGCGGGGAGTCGTGGAGTATCCGACGGCGCTGCTGTTATATGCGAGGATTCTAGACAGGCAGCATATCCAGGCCGGCGAGTATCGGATAACGGCACAGGACAGCCTGAAATCACTGCTGGCAAAGCTGCAAAACGGCGAAGTGATACAGTACCAAATCAGCTTCCCCGAGGGACTGACATTCGCCGACTGGATGCTGCGTCTAAGCCAAGAGTCCAAGCTGCAGCAAATGTCTGAACCCGACCTTGCGGAATTCGCATTGCCCGGTGGTCATCCCGAGGGCTGGTTTTTCCCGGACACCTACACGTTTTCGGCGTCGGGTAGTGCAATGGACATCCTCCGTGTATCCCATGCCCGCATGAAGGAGGTGTTGGAAACAGAATGGCGGCAACGGCAGGTCGGGTTGCCCTATGAAACGCCTTATCAAGCCTTGATAATGGCGTCTATTGTAGAAAAGGAAACCGGCGCCGCATTCGAAAGAAAGCAGATCGCCGGGGTGTTTGTGCGGAGGCTGCAAAAGAACATGCGATTGCAAACCGACCCTACCGTTATTTACGGCCTGGGTGAGCGCTATCAGGGCAACCTGACCCGCAGGCATCTGCGGGAGGATACGCCTTATAATACCTATGTTCGCCGAGGCTTGCCGCCGACCCCGATCGCCATGCCCGGGCGCGCCGCCATTCACGCCGCACTCAACCCGGACGACGGCAGCGCCCTGTATTTTGTCGCCAAGGGCGACGGCACCCATTATTTTTCGGCAAGCCTCGATGAGCACCTGAAGGCGGTTCGCCGGTTTCAGTTAAAACGGGTGCCCGACTACAGGTCCAGCCCGGCGAGCGAAACTGACAAGTAACAACTATGAGCGCTAAGTTTATTACCGTTGAGGGTATCGAGGGGGTTGGCAAGACCACCAATATTGCATTTATCCAGCGATGGCTATCGGGTCGCGGGATTCGTTACCTCTGCACCCGGGAGCCCGGCGGAACAAAGCTTGCGGAGGAACTGCGCGGGCTGTTGCTGAAGCCGCGGGATGAGCAGGTTGATGATGTCGCGGAACTGCTGATGATTTTTGCCGCGCGGGCGCAGCACCTGAGCAACGTGATAGAGCCGGCCCTTCGACAGGGTACAACGGTTATCTGTGATCGCTTCACGGACGCAACCTATGCCTACCAGGGCGGCGGGCGCGATCTCGGTACGGGGAAAGTCGCCGTGCTTGAACAGATGGTACAGGGAGACCGACGCCCCGACTTGGTGTTATTGCTGGACCTGCCGGTGGAGACCGGCCTATCCAGGGCGAAAAAGCGAAGTGACCCAGACCGATTCGAACGGGAGCAGCTCGAATTCTTCAATAGGGTCCGCCATACCTACCTGGACAGGGCAGGCCAGATGCCCGACCGCTATGCAATTATCGATGCCTCCCTGCCATTGGCGGATGTTCAGGCGCAACTGGCCGATGTACTTTCCGAGCACTTTGACAATGACTGACGCCAGTAAAGGCTTGATAGCAAGCGTTTATCCCTGGCAACAGCCGCAGTGGCAGATGTTGGCCGATCAGATATCCGACGACCGCCTCCCCCATGCGATTATGCTGAGTGGGCCGCAATATATCGGCAAATTCCAATTTGCCGAAATCCTGGCCCAGGCGCTGTTATGCGGTGAACCTGTGGCAGGGTATGCCTGTGGTCGCTGCAAACAGTGCCGGTTGCTGGTGAGTCACGGCCATCCGGATCTGTTGTATTTGCAGTCGGAAGACGAACGTAAACCGATCAAGGTGGATGCCGTGCGGGAGTTGGGCGAATTTTTGGCGAAGACCTCGCAGCAGGGTGGTTGGAAGGTGGCGATTGTCAGCCCCGCGGAAAATATGAATATCAATGCCGCCAATGCATTGCTGAAAAACCTTGAAGAGCCCAGCGAAAATACGCTGCTGTTGTTGGTCTGCCACGACTCGTCCCGGCTGCCCGCGACCATCAGGAGCCGATGCCGCAACCTAAGCTTCGGCGTACCGGAAAAAACCGCTGTTTTAAGCTGGCTTAAACAGGTTTTGCCCGACCGGGACGACCATGACTCACTGGTGGAGCAGTCCACGGGCAAGCCGCTATGGGCGCTGAAATTACTGGAGACCGGCCTGCTCGAAGACAAGTTGCAATTGGAAGCGGCGATTGACGATGTGGCGTTAAATACCATGACGCCGCTGGATGCGGCGGCGGTTTTTTTAAATGTGGATGATTTGATCGCAATTGACTGGCTGCAAGGTTTTGTGATGAAACGTATCCAAAGAGACAATACAGTTCACAAAATGAGGTTGTTCCAGTACCTTGACAGGCTGCAATCTGCTAAAAAGGTACTACTCGGCCCCAGCAACCCCAATCGCCAGTTGCTGTGGGAGGAGCTGATGCTCGACTGGCAGCTGTTTTCAACCGCTGGCCGGCGATAGCATACTGAAGTAATATGGCGCAAACATAAGCGGAACCTGAACCATGGAACAATTTGGCGGCAACGTAAGAAACGGCATACTCAACCTAAAAATCAAGGATCAGCAGGCGCTATACGCGTGCTATATGCCTTTTATTCAAAACGGTGGCCTGTTTATCCAGACGCGTCGAAACTACATGCTCGGTGACGAAGTCTTTGTGCTACTTGATTTGATTGATGAGGGCGAGAAAATCCCGGTTACCGGCAAGGTGGTGTGGATGACCCCGAAAGGCCACGGTAGTCGAAAAGAGGGCGTTGGTATTCAACTGGGCGAGAACCACTCCGACGTTGTCAATAAGATAGAGGCCTACCTGGCCGGCTTGCTGGAGTCAGAAAAGCCGACCCTAACCATGTAGCCGTTCCCGCGGCACACCAACGGCATTCCATGCTGACAGATTCCCATTGTCATCTCGACCACCTGGATTTACAGAAAAGCGGTTATCAATCTCTGGCTGACGTTATAGCGGCCGCCGCAGATAAAGGTGTCGGCCGGTTGTTAAGTGTTGCCGTTGACCTGCAAACTTCCCGCCAGCTGTTGCGACTTGCTCGTCAATTTCCGCAGGTGATGGTTTCCGCGGGTGTGCACCCCCTGCAACGCGAATGTCCCCCACTTGTGGAAGTGGATGAACTCTGTGAGCTGGGCGCGAACCCCGAAGTGGTGGCATTGGGTGAGA
>JANQKW010000170.1 GCA_028280905.1 Porticoccaceae bacterium | reverse complement strand
GGGGACAGTGTTTGGGACCCTCGTCGACAGGGATGTCGACGCGGAGCTTACAGGGAGGTATTCACAGCGAGTCCCAAACACTGTCCGCAGATGGCCGCGGGATGCTGGCACCAAACCAAGGTCAGAATCGTCCGCTATTGGTACAACGCTGTCTGAAGTGTCGTTTCGGCCTTCAGCTTGACATTTACTTTCCAGCAACTAGACTTCGTTCCCAGCATCAGGTGCCTGTGGCCGCCAAATCCCAATGGTGGCTGAAACAGGGTAAACGGGAAGTAAGGTGCGTTATGACTGTTCGACCGGGTTGTCATAACAAAGCCTTCGCTGCCCCCGCAACGGTAAGTGGAAAGATTTCAGACCACAAGCCCGAAACCGGCCTTCTGCAAGTTCACCAACAACGATGAAGCGGAGGGCTTTATCCGGATGGTTTCAGTGTCTGGTATTCTTTTCCTGACACTTTCTCTTTTCCGTTTTTCCCTCCCTCAGTTGTTTTTTTTTTTGTTATAGACAATTGGGGATTACCATGAACAAAACACTAGTGATTACCGGCGCAATTGCCGCCGCCAGTTTAAACACGTCATTCGCTGAAGAGCGCAATATCGAAGAAGAAGTCATTGTTACTGCCAACAAGGTAGAGGTGCCGCTGAAACTATCCTTGCCGACATCACATATTATTTCCGCGCAGGATATCGAGCGCCGGCAACCGCGGGATTTGGGGTCGCTGTTAGGCAACATAGGTGGAATCGATTTCCGAGACACCGGAGGAAGAGGTTCCGCGAGCGGAATCTTCCTGCGGGGCACGTCCTCGTCTCAGGTTGTCGTACTGATCGATGGTGTGCGCTCTGCCAGCGCTACGCTGGGTTCGACCGCGTTGGAGAATATTCCGGTCGAGGCGATTGAGCGTATCGAAGTGGTGAAGGGCCCGCTTTCCGGATTGTACGGCGCGGATGCGGTGGGAGGCGTCGTGCAGATATTTACCAAAAAGGGAAGCGATGCTGGATTGGGGGGCGATCTGCATGTCAGCTATGGATCTCACAATTCGTCGGACTATGGTGTGACGATTAACGCCGGAACGGATAAGTACCAATTTTTCGCGTCGCTGGCGAAAGAGGAAACAGACGGTATTGACCGCACGGATATTCAGACCGACGGAAATGGCGACCGGGACAGTTTTGAAGAAACGTCGGGAAATCTCTCGGTAACCGCTAATTTCAGCGAACAGCTAAAGGCGCAATTGACTTACCTGAGAAGCGAGGGAACATCCGAATTTGATAATGCGTTTGGCGCAGATAACGGCAGGTTTTCGGAAAGCGAGTTGGAGTCGATAGGGGCGAAAGTCGTTTATAGTCCTTTGGATAACCTGGATCTGTCGCTGGACCTCGGTTATTTTTCCGACCATGCCATTACACCGGTTTTTGCATCAGATATTCAAACCCGCCGGCGCAGTATGGCTTTGCAGGGCGACATTCAGTTGAGTACGACGAGTCTGCTGACGCTTGGCGTTGATTACTATGATGACAATGTGGATACATTGGCTGCATTCGTTGAAACAGAGCGCGACAATGAGGGTTATTTTGTTCAGTGGCTGGCGAGCTTTGACGCCTTCAGCATAGCGACCAGTGTTCGCTACGACGACAACCAGGCTTATGGGGATGACACCAACGGCAGCTTGGCTTTGTCGTACAAATTTGCCGAAAATCTGGAACTGGTCGCGAGCGCCGGCACGGCCTTCAAAGCGCCGACGTTTAACGACCTGTATTTTCCGAACTTCGGCAATCCCGATGTGACGCCGGAGGAGTCGCAAAACTATGAGTTGGCGCTGAGAGGTTTTCACGGCGGGGTTGACTGGCGTCTGAGTGCTTACCGGTCAAATGTGGATGACCTGATCGGTTTTGATCTGACGACCTTTACGGCTAACAATACTTCGGAGGCCACCCTTGAAGGGGTTGAACTTGAACTGGCCACGACGCTGTCGGGCTGGGATTTCGAAGCGAACCTTAATTACCTGGATGCGCGCGACGATATTACCAATGAGTATCTGGATGATCGCGCCAGCCTTTCCGCGGCGGTTCAAGCGGGTCGTCAATTCAACGACCTATACATTGGCGTCAATGCCAAAGCGGAGCACGGCCGACATGACCGCGAGGGCGAAACGCTCGGTGGTTTTAGCGTCTGGGGTGTAAGCCTGGTCTACGACGTGACCGACAACTTCAAGGTGTCTGGCAGGGTGGACAATATCTTTGACAAGGATTACACCCTTAACCTGGCGTCTTCAACCGCGGCCTATGAAACTGAGGGAACAGTGGCGAAGGTAAATCTTCAATATTCTTTTAACTGATATACGCAGCGCTATTGCGTAAAGCCGATCGGGAGGTTGCCTGTGACAGAGAAAGACCAAGCGAAATCGCAGAAACACAAACGCGCCATGGAAAAGCAAAAAACCAAGGTGGATAAACGGATCGCCGAGGCCTCAACCGAACGCGGCGTGCTTATTTTGCTCACCGGCAATGGCAAGGGAAAGAGTAGCTCCGCGTTCGGTATGGTTATGCGCGCCTTGGGTTATGGGCACAAGGTTGGCGTTGTCCAGTTTATCAAGGGCGCGCAGCTGTCCGGCGAGGAAATCTACCTGAAAGATCTGGCCGCAAAACAGCCCGGCCAGGTGGTCTTTCATCAGATGGGTACCGGGTTTACCTGGGACACCCAGGACCGGGAAAAGGATATCGCCGCCGCCGAGGCGACCTGGGCGGTTGTCGAGCCCATGCTGAAGGACGCCAGTTATAACCTGGTGGTGCTGGATGAATTGACCTATATGCTCGCCTACAAATACCTGGACGAAGCGCAGGTGCTAAACGCGCTGGCCGAGCGGCCGGTTGAACAGAGTGTTGTGGTGACCGGCCGCGGCGGTGCGGCGCTGCAGGACCTGGCCGATACGGTGTCTGAAGTCAAGGAAATCAAACACGCGTTCAAAGCAGGCATAAAAGCCCGTAAAGGTGTGGATTATTAGCCGTCGGGTTGCCGGTCAGCGGTGGAAGCAAGAATTCCAGGCAGGGATTCCACAAACTGCCTGATTTGCTCCCGCACCCGTCGGTAACAGTCTACTTTTTCCGCTTCCGTTTTCGCTTGCTCCGCAAGGCGTGGAGGGTCGTCGAAATTCTGGCGGATAAGCCGGGCGTTCCGCGTAATCGCGGGGCAGTGCTGATAGGCATGGTCGCAAACGGTGACAACGTAATCGAACGCCACATCCAGTTCGTCAAGCCGTTGGCTTTGGTGGCTCGAAATATCGATGCCAGCTTCTTTCATTACCTTCACTGCGTAATCGTTTAGGCCGTGGGCTTCCAGCCCCGCGGAATAAGCTGTCAGCTTGTCGCCGTGCAACCGGTTGGCAAAGCCCTCGGCCATTTGGCTGCGGCAGGCGTTTCCGGTGCAAAGAAATAGGATACTGGGTTTTACTGCCATCGTGTTTTTCGGATTTGCGTTAACACCCCGGATCGAGAGTATATAGAGGTTGTTAGGGCCTGTTAACAGGACACGAGTTTCCCAGGGTAGGCTTGAAAAACCCCACGCCGGCACGTAGAATTGCCGCCCCCGGGTATCGCGCGCCTGATATATGGCCCGACCGCCCGGTTCTCCTTGTCACACTGCCATGTCCATTGAGGCGGGCGGGTGGCTGATTTAAACCGTGAGGAGGCACAATGCGTCACTACGAAATAGTATTTATGGTACACCCGGACCAGAGCGAGCAGGTTCCGGGTATGATTGACCGCTACAGCAAGTCTATCGAGGCTGGCAGTGGCGCCGTTCACCGGCTTGAGGATTGGGGCCGCCGTCAATTGGCATACCCGATCAACAAGATCCACAAAGCACATTATGTGTTAATGAATATCGAGTGCGGCCAGGAGGTCCTGGAAGAACTCAACGCCAACTTCCGCTATAACGATGCGGTTATCCGCAGTCAGGTGATCAAACGCGATCAAGCCGTAACGGAAGAATCGCCCATTATGAAAGCGGAAAAATCTGAAAAGGGCGACCGCCGACCCGCTTCTCCCAAAAAAGAAAGCCCAGCGGAGACTCCCGCCGAGCCGAAAAAGGCGACTGAAGAAGCTGCTGAGCCGGCCGCCGCGGAAAGCCAGGCCGCCGAAACCGAGACAACTGCGAGTGGGGAGGAGTAAGCAATGAGCCGATTTAATCGCCGCCGGAAGTTTTGCCGGTTTACCGCTGAAGGTGTCAACGAGATCGACTACAAGGATCTGGAGACGTTGCGCGAGTATGTTTCAGAAACCGGAAAAATAGTTCCAAGCCGGATTACCGGTACTGAAGCCAAGTATCAGCGCCAGCTTTCAACTGCCATCAAGCGCGCGCGCTACCTGGCGCTATTACCCTATACGGACAGCCACAAGTAGGTTGTTAACCGCGCAGCCTTGTGATGCGCCCGGGCCTGCGGTAAGGAGCGACGTGTATGCGTGCACTGGCTGAATTTATGATGCGCGGCCGGCTGCAGGCGGGGGCGGTTGCCCTGGTGGGCAATCTGGTGCCGTTTCTCAGCCCCGCGGCAGTCGGACTGGTGACGCTGAGGAAAGGAATAGCCGAGGGATTGCTGATAACGCTGTGGGCGGCGCTGCCGGCTGTGCTCACCGCCTACGCGAGTGACTTCAGCTCGCTGGTTGCAGGGCTGTCGCTGGTGGTGCTGTTGATCGCCGTGGTGGCGGCGGAAACCCTCAAGCTGACCGCGTCCTGGCAACAGGCGCTGCTGGTTATCACGCTTGTTAGCGCACTTTCAGCGTTGGTGATGAATCAGCTGTTTCCGGATGAGATGCTGCAGCTGGATGAGTACGTGGCCCGTGTTTTTACCGAGCTTGCGGCGGGCGCGGGGCAGGCGGACGACCAGCCGTTTATTCCCGGCCGGGTGTTTATTCTGGGAATCATGGGTTATATGCTGGCGCTCAACGCGGTTGTGTGCCTGCTGGTGGCGAGATGGTGGCAGTCGCAGTTGTACAACCCGGGCGGTTTGCGAGCCGAGTTCCACCAGCTCAGGCTGCGGGTGGCGCCCGCCTGCGTGCTGTTGGCCGCGGTTATGTGGTGCTATTTCGGCTCTCCGGAATATAACGGTTGGGCCGGTCTCGTCGGCCTGCCGCTGCTGCTGTCGGCCATTGGACTGGTACACCACAGTGTCGCCAATTTTGGCATGGGCGCCCACTGGCTGGTGTTGTTTTATATAGGGCTTATTATGATTGGCCCTTTGAGTGTAGTGCTGGTTGGGTTGGGTTTTCTCGACAGCATCATGAATATCAGGTCACGAATATCATCGGCTGCGTCCCGATGAGCCCTGTTGATAGATTACTAATATAGAGGTCTTCGAGATGGAAGTAATTTTATTGGAAAAAGTCGGCAAGCTGGGTGGCATTGGCGACAAGGTGAATGTAAAAGCCGGTTTCGGCCGAAACTACCTGATTCCCAACGGCAAGGCGGTATTCGCTACCGAAGCGAACCTAGCGGAGTTTGAGCGGCGGCGCGCAGAGCTTGAAGCCGCCGCCGCAGAGCTAAAGTCCCAGGCTGATGCGCGCGCCGCAAGCCTGGAAGCGCTCGGCGCCATTTCCATCGCTGCCCAAGCCGGCGAGGAAGGCAAATTGTTCGGCTCAGTTGGCACCCGTGATATTGCCGAAGCCGTTACCGCGGCCGGCGTCGAAATAGCCAAAAGCGAAGTGAAACTGCCCGAGGGCGCGCTCCGCGAGCTGGGTGAATACAGCATCGATATCCAGCTCCACGCGGAAGTCAGCCAGGCTATCAACCTGGTAGTTGTGGCTGAGGAATAAGCCGGCAATATTAGTGACCGACCCATGAGCGAAGCATCGGCCACATCACAACAACTACCCCATTCGCTTGAGGCGGAGCAGGCGGTGCTCGGCGGGCTGATGTTGGCCAATGACCTATTCGAGGGCGTTGCGTCGGTGATCAACGAGCAGGACTTCTACAGCCAGGATCACCAGCTGATCTTCCAGACCATGCGCAATCTGGCGGCGGAAGACAAGCCGCTGGATGTGATAACCCTTTCCGAATCTCTGCAGGGCACCAACGAACTGGCGCTGGTCGGCGGCGCCGCCTATTTGGTGGAGTTGGCGAACAACACCCCAAGTTCGGCGAATGTTACCGCCTATTCACAAATTGTCCTGGAGCGCTCAATTATCCGGCAGCTAATCGGCGCGGCCAGCGATATTGTTAAAAAGAGTTACAACCCGCTCGGTTGGGACAGCTCCAAGCTACTGGCGGAAGCGGAGCGAAAGCTGATTGAAATCATGGAAAATCGCCCCAAACAGGGCGGTTTTCAGGATGTCAATTCACTGTTAAAGGAAGCGGTTGATCGCATTGATGAGCTGTTTCGCAACGATGCCGATATTACTGGCTTGAGTACCGGCTTTGGTGACCTGGATCAGATGACCTCGGGTTGGCAGCAGGCCGACCTGGTGATTGTGGCCGGCCGCCCCTCGATGGGCAAAACGTCTTTCGCGATGAATATGGTGGAACACGCGGTGATTCACCAAGACAAGCCGGTGCTGGTATTCAGCCTTGAGATGCCCGCAACCCAGCTGATCCTGAGAATGCTGTCGTCACTGGGCAAAATTGACCAAACCAATGTTCGCACCGGCAACCTGGCGGAAGACGACTGGCCCAGGCTGAATAATGCAGTGCGCCGCCTGAAAGACCGGCCGCTGTTTATCGATGACACACCCGGGCTCACGCCCCTGGAACTGCGCAATCGCGTCCGGCAGATTCACCGGGAAAACGGCGATCTCGGCCTGATTATGGTGGATTACCTGCAGTTGATGAGTGGTTCCGGTCCCGCCAACGACGGCCGCACCCAGGAGATCTCACAGATATCCCGGGAGTTAAAAACCGTCGCCAGGGAGTTTGGCTGCCCGCTGGTCGCGCTGTCGCAGCTCAGTCGAAATGTTGAACAGCGGCCAAATAAACGCCCGATCAACTCGGACTTGCGGGAATCGGGGGCTATCGAGCAGGACGCGGACGTGATTGTCTTTATCTATCGAGACGAAGTTTACAATGAAGAAAGCCAGGATAAAGGCACCGCCGAGATTATTATCGGCAAGCAGCGCAACGGCCCGATAGGCACCTGCCGCCTGGCTTTTCTGGGCAAATACACCCGTTTTGAAAACCTGGCAAAAGACTATTTTGTCGAATAGTAGGTGATTCCAAGTGGATGTTTTTCATACAATTTTGTCGTTTCGTGGAGCCTTGCGCAATGAGCGGGCGCAGGGCAAGCGCATCGGTTTCGTCCCCACTATGGGAAACCTGCACGATGCCCACCTGGAGCTGATAAAAACCGCCCGGCGGAGCAACGACATTGTAGTATGCTCAATTTTTGTGAATGGGTTACAATTCGGCCTCAACGAAGACTGGGACAAGTATCCCAGGACGTTTGAAGCGGATTGCGACAAACTGCGGTCTGTCGGATGCGACTATCTGTTCCATCCGGATGACAACGAGATGTACCCCAATGGTCTGGACAAGCAGACCCGGGTAATTTGCGCGACTATGGCGGATGTGCTCTGCGGCGCGAGCCGTCCGGGGCATTTTGAAGGCGTGACCACGGTGGTCAGCAAGTTGTTTAATATCGTGCAGCCGGATGAAGCGATATTCGGCGCCAAGGATTTTCAACAACTTGCCATTATTCGCAGGATGGTGGAGGACCTGTGTATTCCGGTCACTATCACCGCGGCGCCGATACACCGCGAAGCCGACGGCTTGGCCATGAGTTCGCGCAACAGTTTTATTACCGAGCGGGAGCGCCCGCTGGTAAATCAGCTTAACAAGTCACTTAACTGGGTGGCGGAACAGATTAAAAATGGAAACAAGGACTTTATTGCACTGGAGGCCGAGGCAAGGAAGCAAATTGAAACGGTGGGCCTAAGGCCTGATTACATCACCGTATGCAACAGCAAAACACTGGAGCACGCGGCGGTAGACGACACCGATCTGGCAGTACTGGGCGCTGTTTACACCAGCGGCGCGCGGCTGATCGATAACGTAGAACTGGGCTAACACCTGGAGGAAGAAGAGATGCTGAGTAATATGCTGAAGGCCAAACTGCATATGGCTGCTGTGACTCAAGCGGAGCTGTGGTACGACGGTTCCTGTGCGATCGATGAAAACCTGCTGGATGCTGCGGGAATGAGGGAATTTGAAGCCATTGATATTTATAACGTGGACAATGGCGAACGTTTTTCCACTTACATCATCAAGGGCGAACGCGGTTCGGGCATGATTTCCGTTAATGGCGCCGCGGCGCGCAAGGTCCATGTGGGAGACAGGATTATTATCGCCTCCTACGGTCAGTACAGCGAACAGGATCTTGAAAACTATCAACCAAAGCTGATCTATCTGGATGAGAACAACCGCATAGAAAGGACCAACCAAACCATCCCGGTACAGCTTCTCGCCAACAAGTAACACCCCCAATAAAGGCGTCAAAGCCGCGCAATTAGTCCACAATCCCTGGGTTTGGTGGGACGTCGGCGAGGGCGGTGCCGTATTTCCGCGGCCATCTGCGAACAGTGTTTGAGACTCGCTGTGGACCCATCCCTGGGCGCTCCGCACCGGCTTCCCTGCCGGGGAGGGTCTCAAACACTGTTCCCAGACGACCGCTTAAGGCGTCGCGAGACTCAAGGCTTCACAATTAGCACCGACGTTAGCGGGTGTCTAGGAACGCCTTTTGAGACCCTCGTCGACAGGGATGTCGACGCGGAGCTTACAGGGACGTATTCACAGCGAGTCTCAAAAGGCGTTCCTAGATAGCCGCGAAAATATGGCACCAACCTAAAAAAACCCTTAACCTCTAGATCTCAAGCCGTAGCACTTCTCTGCGCTTCCAAAGTCTCGCGGATTTCATCCAGAATCGCCGGGTCATCGATGGTCGATGGCGTCGTATAGGGCTTATTGTCCGCAATCGCGCGCATGGTCTTGCGTAAAATTTTCCCGGAACGGGTTTTCGGCAAACGGGGTACGATCAGCGTTGTGTTGTAGCAACTGATCGCGCCAATCTGATTGCGCACCTTTTCCCTGATTTCCCTTTTAAGCGCATCCGGCTCGATGGACGAGCCGTCTTTCAAAATCACCAGTCCCATCGGCGCCTGGCCTTTAAGCGTGTCGCTCACGCCGATTACCGCGCATTCCGCAACCGCGGTGTGAGAGCCGACCACCTCCTCCATCTGTCCGGTGGAAAGCCGGTGGCCGGCGACGTTGATCACATCATCACAGCGGCCCAGCACAAACAGATAACCGTCTTTATCGATGTAGCCTTCATCGCCGGTCAGGTAGTAGCCGGGATAGCTACTCATATAGCTATCGATAAACCGCTGGTGGTCTTCCCAGATGGTGGTCAGCGTGCCGGGCGGCAACGGCAGTTTGATGGCGATATTGCCGGTGGCGCCCGCCGCGGTTTTCAGACCCTCGTCGTCCAGCACGCGGACGTCAAAACCGGGAACGGGTTTGGTGGCGGAACCGGGTTTCGGTTCGAATAATTCGAGTCCCGCCGGGTTTCCCGCAATGGCCCAGGAGGTCTCAGTCTGCCACCAGTGATCGATAACCGGTAATCCGGTTTTTTCCCGCAGCCATTGGTAGGTTGGCGGGTCCAGCCGTTCGCCTGCCAGGTAGAGTCTCTGTAATGATGACAGGTCGTATTTTGCCAACTGCGATGCGTCAGGATCCTCTTTTCTGACCGCTCTGAAGGCCGTGGGCGCGGTAAACAGCGCCTTCACGTTATGCTCCGCGCAAACCCGCCAAAACGCGCCGGCATCCGGTGTTTTGACCGGCTTTCCCTCGTACAGAATTGTGGTGCAACCGGTGATCAAGGGCGCGTAGACAATGTACGAATGGCCCACTACCCAGCCCACGTCGGAGGCGGCCCAGAAAACATCGCCAGGCTTCATGTCGTAAATGATGTCCATGCTGTAACGCATGGCCACCGCATGCCCGCCGTTGTCGCGAACCACGCCCTTGGGTTTACCGGTGGTGCCGGAAGTATAGAGAATATACAGCGGGTCGGCGCCCGTGACAGGCTCAGGCGCTGCGGCTGGCGCATTGGCTTCAATCTCTTCCCAGGCGATGTCCCGGGGTTGGTCAATATCGGCGGTCAGCTGCGGTCGGTTGAACAGAATAACCTTCTGTGGCTTGTGGTCGGCTTGCTTTATGGCCTCGTCTACCAGCGGCTTATAGGGGATCAGCTTGCCGGGTTCTATGCCGCAGGAAGCCGTGATTAACACCCGCGGTTTAGCGTCGTCGATTCGCACGGCCAGTTCGCTGGAAGCGAAACCGCCAAATACCACCGAGTGGATTGCGCCAAGCCTGGCGCAGGCCAGCATTGCGACCACCGCCTGGGGAATCATCGGCATATAGATAACCACGCGGTCTCCCCGCTGCACGCCCTGCGCCTTTAGACCGCCGGCGAAATTCGCCACCCGGTCCAGCAGTTGCCGGTAAGTGATATGCTCTTTGGTGTCGGTCACCGGAGAGTCGTAGATCAGAGCCGGCTGTTCGCCGCGACCCTGTTTAACATGGTAGTCGAGGCACAGGTAGCTGGTGTTGAGTTCACCATCCGCATACCAACAGGAGTAGCCGTTGTGATCTTTTGAAAGCGTTGACTGGGGCTTTTTATACCACGCAATTAGCGACGCCTTGCTGTTCCAGAAGGACGCCGGGTCGCTTTTAAACTGTTCGAATTCTGCGTTATAGGACATAACAGGGCCTATTCATGGATGCGTTGATCACTAAAATTGTCGTTCAGCGTGTCTGCCCTGACTATTAGACTTAGGTGGAAAGGGCAATTGTAGTTATAGCAAACTGTTGCTAAATTGCCCGAATGACCACCAGCGGGCAAAGATAATGCTTTCGCAGCCCTTTTTATTGTTTATCACTTTTGTCTATATTCTCGGGCTGGTTGCCGTCGCATTTTGGGCGGACCGCCGCCGTAATTTGCAGCGCGGCATTCACCCCTATATCTACAGTCTTGCCCTGGCGGTGTACTGCAGTTCGTGGACCTACTTTGGCGCAGTGGGTTCGGCCGCAGCCGATGCCTGGGGATACATGTCGATTTACGCGGGCCCGTTGTTGCTGTTTGCGCTGGGCCGCCCGGTAATCCGCAAACTGGCCCGGGTCGGTGCGCACCAGAAAACTACCTCCCTTGCCGACTTTATCGGTACCCGCTACGGCAAGCGACAACTGTTGGCCGCGGTGGTTTCGATTGTCGCGGTGGTGGGTTCCATGCCCTATATCGCGTTGCAGCTTAAGGCCGTATCCCTGGCGTGGAACACCCTGGCGGAGTCGGCGACCGCGCAACCACAGAGCGCCTACAACTTTGATACGGCATTGGTGACAGCGTTGTTTTTGGCGGTTTTTGCGATGCTGTTCGGCACCCGCCATATTGAGAGTCGCGAGCGCAACCACGGCATGATGGCCGCATTGGCGGTGGAGTCCGTCGTTAAACTGCTGGCGCTGCTGGTGATTGCCGCGTTCGGACTATGGGTTGCTGTCGGTTCCTATAGCGCCAATCCCGGCCTTGCGTCTACGGTTGTTGCCCCCTGGGTAAGCAACCCGTTTGACCAGCATTTTTTCACCACATTTATCCTGTCGGTTTTGGCGATTGTCTGCTTGCCGCGGCAGTTTCACGTCACCGTGGTCGAGTACCAGGACGACAGGGATATAAAAGTTGCCAGTTGGGTGTTTCCCCTCTATCTGCTGATGATAATCGCAGTGGTTGTACCCATCGCAATTGCCGGTGAACAACTTTATTTGGGCACCGGCATTGAGCCGGACACTTATGTGCTGCACCTGCCAATGGATGCCGGACATGAATACCTGACCCTGTTCGGGTTTCTTGGCGGGTTTTCGGCGGCCACCGGCATGGCGATAGTGGCGGCGGTAACCCTGTCTATTATGGTGTCGAACGAAATTATCCTACCGGTGTTGCTGCGTTGGGGGGCGGGGCGGTTTAGCCAGGCGGTATTTTTGGGCAGGTACCTCCACTGGATGCGGCGCTTTTGTATTTTTCTGCTGTTGCTGGCCGCCTGGCTGATGTATCACCTGATTATTCATTTTGAGGGGTTGGCGTCCATCGGCTTGATTTCCTTTGCTTGCTTTGCACAGCTTTCGCCGGCCCTGTTGGCGGCTATTTACTGGAAAAAGGCCCATGCCAATGGTGTATACGCTGGGTTGGCGGTCGGCTTTTCCGGCTGGTTTTACTGCCTATTGTTGCCGGCCTTTTTCCCCGCCGAAAGCGCATTCTTAACCGAGGGGCCCTGGTCAATTGCATGGCTTAGGCCCCAGTCGTTATTTGGTGTCAGCTTTCTCGAGCCTGTGACCCACGGTGTGCTGTGGAGCCTGCTGCCAAACCTGGTTATTTTTGTCACCGTCTCTGCGTTGTCAAAACCTTCCGCCAAAGACGCGTTGCAGGCCAGCGCTTTTGTCAGCAAACCCGATGCCGGCGATAGCGATTTGGAAAGCGTTGAACTGTCTACCTTGCCGGTCAGAAATTTGAGGATTTTGCTGGACTCCTTTGTCAGCCTGGAACAACAGCAGATCCTTTGGCGCGATGCAGAATCAAAATACCGCCAGCGATTACTGGATGACGACCGCGCACCGCTGTTTGTGGTGAGGGAGGTGGAAGATGCCCTGTCCGGTGTTGTCGGCGCCGCGTCGGCGCAACGCGCAATCGAGTTGCTGGGCAGGTTTGGGCCGCTGGAGTTTAAGGATATTGCCGATATCGTCGGGGGGACATCCAAGCAACTGCAGTTTAACGAGGACCTGCTGCAGGTCACGATCGAAACTATCAGCCAGGGTATCTCCGTTGTCGATGCCGATTTGCGATTGGTGGCCTGGAACCGGCAATACGAAGAGCTGTTTCAATATCCTCCCCGGCTGCTCTATGTGGGCTGCCCGATAGAGGATGTCTACGAATACAATGCCAAGCGGGGAATGTACCGGGACAGGGGGGATATCAAGCAGCAAATACAACGGCGACTGCAGTTGTTGAAAAGCGGCGGGTCGCACCAGTTTGAAAGAATGCTGCCAAATGGGACTACGGTCAAGGTAATAGGCAACCCCATGAGCAGCGGCGGGTTTGTCACCACCTATATCGATGTCAGCGACTACAAAGCGGTTGTCAGCCAACTGGAAGACGCGAAGCACACACTCGAAGACAGGGTAAGGCAACGAACCCAGGATTTGCAGTTGCTCAATGTGGAGCTTGAAAAAGAGAACCAACTCAGAGCCGAGGCCGAGCAGGAGATTCGGGAAATCCATCTCAGTAAGAGCAAGTTTATGCAGGCGGCCAGCCATGATCTGTTGCAGCCGATAAGTGCGGCAAAACTTTTTGTGGCGTCATTGCAGCAGCCGGATATTGAGTCGTCGCAGCGGGACATGCAGGTCTCCTACATCGGCAAGTCGCTGGAAACGGCTGAGCAGCTTATCAGTTCACTGCGGGAAATCGCCCGTCTCGAAAGCGGCAAGATGCTGCCCAGCTTTGAACACTTTGAACTACAGTCTGTGCTGCAGCCGCTGGCGGCCGAATTTGGCGTGCTCGCCGGGCAGAAGAGTCTGGCGTTCAGAAGCGTTGGCACCCGCTTGTGGGTCAATAGCGACCCCCACCTGGTGCGCAGGATTCTGCAGAATTTTCTCAGCAATGCCATTCATTACACACGGCGCGGCAGGGTTCTGCTGGGTTGCAGAAGACGAGCCGGCAAGCTTTCCATAGAGGTGTGGGACACGGGCCCGGGTATCACTGACGAAGCCATGGCGCGAATATTCAATGAGTTTGAGCGGCTCAGCCCGGGCGCTACCAGCACGGACAAAGGGCTTGGCCTGGGCCTGACCATAGCCCAGCGCATGGCGGGGTTGCTCGAACAGGAGATAAAGGTGCGTTCGGTACCCGGCCAGGGCTCGGTATTCAGCATTGAACTTCCGATCAGCGACCCGCATGACGCCGCGCAAATTGCCGGGGAGAGATTCTGCCCGACCGTCGAATTAACATCGCTCAGGGTGTTGTGTGTCGACAACGAGGAGCAGATTCTGAGAGGTATGGAGAGTCTTCTCAAGCAATGGGATTGCGATGTGCGATTGGCGCAGAATTCCGAACAGATGGAAGTCCTGTATGATCAGCCGCGGCCGGATATCCTGCTGGTGGATTTTCATTTGGAGGAACAGCTAACCGGTCTGCAACTGCTTGACACGCTGCCGGACAGCTGGCGAGACTGCCCCTGTATTATTATCAGCGCCGATACGTCAGACGATACTCGCCGCGCGGTGGCGAATGCGGGGTATCAATATATGGCCAAGCCAATTGAGCCGGACAATCTGGCGGAGAAAATCATCACCGCGATTAATCGTCACAAATCCTCGGTTTCGGGCGGGTCCAGGTGAAGCCTGCTTATCGCAAGTACCGCCTGGGTGCGTGATCTGACACCCAGTTTCCTGAAAATTGCCGTCATGTGGGCCTTGATGGTTGCCTCCGTAACGTCAAGATCGTAAGCGATCTGCTTGTTTAACAGCCCTTGCGCCAGCATGGTTAGTACCAGATATTGCTGCGGGGTAAGCGTGGCAATGCCCGCCATAATGCGCTGCTCGTCCTCGCTTACCGGGGTTGGTGAAGGCATCTCCTTGGAATGCCATTTCTGTCCCCGCAAAACGGTATTAATGGCTTCGCCGATAGTGTCCATGCCGGACGACTTTGGTAAAAAGCCCAGCGCGCCATACTCGATTGACCGTTGAATCACCTCAGGTTTGTCATTCGCGGATACAACCAACACCGGCATATCGGGATAATGCCCCCTGACAAAAGCCAGCGCGCCGAACCCGAATGCGCCCGGCATATGCAGGTCGAGCAGCAGCAGGTTGGTGTCGGGATGTTCGGCCAAGCGCTCCTGCACACTCATCATGTCACTGGCCTCTATAATCTTGGCCGAGCTGAAAAGCGTACCGAGAACCTGCGCTATGGCATTCCTGAACAGCGGATGGTCGTCTGCAACAATAAATTTCGCCATAATTTTATCTATTTAGTCGCGTTGGATATGAGCCCCTAAATAGATACTAATAAGGAGTTGGCGGGCAAGCAAGGTGGTGAGCCGTTAGACATTGGTCTTAAGGCGCCGCCGTCGGGCGCGCTACTGAATTCGCCTTTCAGGGGAGCATGCAACTCAAAAGTAAGCGCCGCGGCAGCGCTGCCGCATACCTCCAACTGCCGTTGATCAACTCGCCTTAAACGCCCGCGTGACAAGGGCTTCAGCTTAATTGCCTCGGTTCGCCGGAGGCGCTGATTTCGATTGGCCACGCGCTTTGTATTGCGGTTCGCATTCGTCTTGTCCGAGCGTCCAGTTATCAAACGAGTAACAATCAAAAATGCGCTTATCGACTATTGTCGTATATCGCATCGGCCTACCCGCCATCTATTCTGTAAGCGTAAAACACACCGGAAAGGAGGAGAGGAGCGATGCTCAAGAAAAAATTTTTAGCAGTGGCCGTGGCCGTTCCGGCGATGCTGGCGGTTCAACAGGCGGGCGCCGCAACCACAGATACGCAAGTCAGTGAGCGTATCAAACAGCTCGAAGCGCAACTGCGGGAACTGCAGGCGCTGGTTCAAGAGCAGGGTGTGGAGCAGCAGGAACTTTCGGCCACCCTGGATAAACAATCGTCTTCTAGTAGCACCACGTTTAATTACGGCGGCTTTGTGAAAGTCGACGCCATGTGGAACGACTACTCAGACGGCGAGCGGGCCAACGCTGAGATTGGCGACGAAATTCTGGTTCCATCGGTTATTCCGGTTGGCGGGGATGACGGCGCGGCGCGTTTTGATTCCCATATGAAAACCTCGAGAATCTGGCTGAAAACCAATTCGGATACGCCGCACGGCGACGTTAAAACCCATTTTGAACTGGACCTGTTAACCGCCAACGGCGACGAGCGGATTTCCAACTCCGCCAACGCGAGGATTCGGCACGCCTATGTGTCCTGGGATTACTCGGATTCGTCCTCGATATTAATCGGCCAGAGCTGGAGCACCTTTATGAACACTGGTGCGCTGCCCGAGGCGGTAGACTTTATCGGCCCCACTTCCGGCGTTATTTTTAACCGACAGTCACAGCTCCGCTGGACCAGAAAATTGTCGGGTACCGGCTCACTGCAGGTTTCCTTTGAAAACCCTTCCAGCGGTTTTCTGGATGCCGGGTACGGGATTGCAGGTAATGACTTCGACGACAATGAAATTCCCGATCTGGTTGTCAAATACCAGAGTGCCCTTGGCAACCTGAATTACAGTGTCGCCGGACTGGGCAGGCAAATTACCTATGACAACGGCGACCGTGACGAGAGCGAATTCGGCATGGCGTTAAGTATTGCGGGCAAGTACACATTCGATAACGGCGATGACATCAGGTTTCAGGTAAACCACGGCAACCTGGGACGCTACCTGGCGCTGCAGGCTTTCCGGGATGCCGGCGTGGAAGCCGACGGCGATATCGACCTGATTGAACAGACCGGCGGTTATATCGCCTACCGTCACCTGTGGAGCGACAAGCTGCGCAGCACGCTGATTTATGCGATGTCCAGCGCCGACAATCCCGACACTGTTTCCGATACCAATAACGAGTCGGTCAGCAACTACAGCGTTAATCTTTTTTACTCGCCCGTTAAGAATCTGTCGGTAGGTGTTGAATACCTGATAGCGGAACGAGAATTGGTAAATGGCGATAAAGGGGAATTGAACCGTCTGCAATTCACCTCGAAATACGTTTTTTAATAGACGGGTATTCGACCAAAGTGTAACAGACAAATTCGTTGCATCTGTTACATTTGCCGGTCACAACAATAACCGGAGGTAAACGATGAGTTCACCACACAATGAAAACGCCAGGCATTATTGGAAAGCCAATCTCAGGTTGATGATAATTTTGCTGTCAATCTGGTTCTTCTGTTCCTTTTGCCTGGGAATCATCTTCGCGGAGCCGCTCAACGCGTTTAGGCTGGGCGGCTATAAACTTGGCTTTTGGTTTGCGCAGCAGGGGTCCATTTATATCTTCGTGGCATTGATTTTTGTCTACGCAAGAATGATGGCCAAGCTGGATCGCGAGCACGGCGTGGAAGAAGAGGAATAGGGGGCGATCATGGATTTGCAAACGTTAACTTATATCGTAGTGGGCCTGTCGTTCAGCCTCTACATAGGTATTGCGATTTGGGCCAGGGCGGGATCCACCAAAGAGTTCTACGTAGCCGGCGGCGGCGTGCATCCGGTTGCCAACGGCATGGCCACGGCGGCCGACTGGATGTCGGCGGCGTCTTTTATCTCAATGGCGGGTCTGATTGCCTTTATGGGATACGGCGGTTCGGTATTCCTGATGGGGTGGACCGGTGGTTTCGTGTTGATGGCGTTGCTGTTGGCGCCCTACCTGCGAAAATACGGCAAGTTTACGGTGCCGGAATTTATCGGCGACCGCTATTACTCCAAGTCCGCGCGGGTGGTTGCGGTTATCTGCCTGATCGTCGTTTCGCTGACCTATGTTATCGGCCAGATGAAAGGCGTCGGCGTGACCTTCTCCCGCTTCCTGCAGGTCGATTATGACACCGGCCTGATAATTGGCATGGTGATCGTGTTCTTCTATGCGGTCCTAGGCGGCATGAAGGGCATCACCTACACCCAGATCGCCCAGTACTGCGTATTGATCCTGGCGTATACGGTGCCGGCAATTTTCATCTCGCTGAACCTCACCGGCAACCCGATACCCCAAATGGGGTTGGGCAGCACCATCTCCGGCACCGATACTTTCCTGCTGGACAGGCTCGACCAGGTAGTCACAGACTTGGGTTTCGCGGAATATTCCACCAGTACGCGTATCAGCTCGTTGAATATGTTTGCCTATACCATGTCGCTGATGATAGGCACCGCAGGCCTGCCCCACGTTATTATCCGCTTCTTTACGGTACCCAAGGTCAAGGATGCGCGCACGTCGGCCGGATGGGCGCTGGTGTTTATCGCTATTCTCTACACCACGGCCCCCGCGGTTGCCGGTATGGCGCGGTTGAACCTGATTGACACCATCCACCCGCCGGGCGCCGAGCAGAGTCTCGCCTATGACGAGCGGCCCCAGTGGTTTAAAAACTGGGAGCAGACAGGATTGCTGCAGTTCGAGGACAAGGATGGCAACGGCCGGATAACCTACAGTTCCGATGCCGAGATCAATGAAATGGTCAAGGTTGACCAGGACATTATGGTACTCGCCAACCCGGAGATCGCGAAACTGCCCAACTGGATTATCGCGCTGGTTGCCGCCGGCGGGCTGGCCGCGGCGCTATCCACGGCTGCGGGGTTGCTGCTGGCGATATCCTCGGCGATTTCCCACGACCTGTTAAAAGGAATATTCAGGCCGGGCATTTCGGAGAAGGGCGAGCTGAGAGCCAGCCGGATAGCCATGGCGGGCGCAATCGCCGGCGCCGGGTACCTGGGATTTAACCCGCCCGACTTTGCCGCGGGAACCGTGGCAATAGCCTTCGGACTGGCGGCATCGTCGATTTTCCCGGCGCTGATGATGGGTATCTTCAACAAGCGGGTGAACAAGGAAGGTGCGATCGCGGGAATGGTTGCCGGTCTCACGGTTACGCTGCTGTATGTGTTCCAGCACAAGGGCATTATGTTTATCGCCAGCACGGCGTTCCTGGGCGATATGGAGCCTAACTGGTTCTTAGGGATAGAGCCGAACGCGTTCGGTGCAATTGGCGCAGTGGTGAACTTTGCTGTCGCGTTCACCGTATCCCGGTTGACCGCCGAACCGCCGGAGCATATCCAGCACCTTGTCGAGGATATCCGCGTTCCGGTGGGGGCAGGTGATGCACAAGACCACTAATGGATAGCCCCACTAAAAGATTGTTTTCCATCTACCTCAAGGTATTGGGGCCCTTTTTGGGCCTCTTTTTTTTGGCGCACTGTGCCGCGACCGGGCGATAATATCCTGGCAAGTCGTGGAGGAAGAGTTCTATGTTTACCAATAAGCATGTGATAGCCGCCTTAATAGTGACGCCGATTTTGGCTGTTTTGGGTTACTTTGCGGTAGATGCGCTGGTTAGTGAGAAGCCTCACCAGGCGGTTAAGGGCGCCAGTTACAAACTGGTGGCCAAACCCAATTGCCGCTATAGCAGCGGTGTCTGCGAACTTACGAACGGCGATTTCGAAGTGCGGATAACGCTGGATCAGGAAGACAACCAGCTACTGTTAACCCTGGAGTCGGTGTTCCCGCTGGAAGGCGGCAAGGTCTCGCTGTCGGCCGCGGATGAAGAGAATCCATTGCCCTCGGCCTTGTACGCGGTGGACGAACAGCAAAGACGCTGGCAGACAACGTTTTTTCAACCCTATACCGGCGTGGAGATGATGCATATCGTGTTGGCGGCCGACGGCTCGCTATACTACGGCGAGACAGTCGCGGCATTCGCCGAGTACGAAACCAGCTATGGCGAGGATTTTAGAAGGTGAGACGGGAGATGGCAGATGAGAGATGAGAAGCGGAAGATGGGAGGCGTCTCTGATCCCTCATCCCTCGTCTCCCATTCCAAAACGCTAAATCCCGAATTGGAGATGGTCCGGGAGTTTCTCGGCAAATGCCTGCCGTTTAGTGAACTCGCCGCCGAGCAGCTCGGCGGCGTCGCCGCGGGTATCGAGATCGTCTACGCTGCCAAGGGTTCGTTGATCGAGCCGGACGGCGGACCAAACGATTTGCGGATTCTGCGCAGCGGCGCGGTGGATATACACACTGCCAAGGGAGAATTGCTGGACAGGCTGGGCGAGTACGAAAGCGTCAATATCAATGGCTTGGCCGAGGAGGAGCCGGGCGTCAGGGGTGTGGTGATAGACGATTCGCTCATCTATTTGCTGCGCGCCGATACCCTGGCGCGGCTGCGCGCTCGCCATCGCCAGGTCGACCGCTTTTTTCACGGCCAGCGAGCGCGCCGGCTCAGGCGGGCGGCGCGCTACACCGACGGGACGCCGGAACTGCTGACGCCCGTTGCCGGCATTATTCAGCGGTATCTGGTCAGCGTCAACGGCGCGTGCAGCGTCCGTGAAGCGGCACAGCGGATGACCGAGAAACGGGTTTCTTGTCTGCTGGTCACCGAGGGCGATCGGCTAACGGGTATTTTCACCGATCGGGATATCCGCAGCCGGGTCACCGCGCGAGGGCTGTCGCCGGATACCCAAGTGGCGGAGGTGATGACTGAAAATCCGATAGGGCTGGATGAGCGGGCCACGCTGTTCGACGCGATGATGGCGATGAGTGAAAACAGCATCCACCATCTGCCGGTGATGGCGTCGGGCACACCGGTAAGCGTTATTACCACTACCGACCTGATCCGCGCCAGCCAGCGCGACCCGGTCTACCTGATGCAGAACCTGTCCAGAAAAACTGCGGTGGAGGGACTGGTGGAGGTGGCGCGCGAGCTGCCCGCGCTGGTGCTGAAGCTGGTTAAGGACGGCGTCAGGGTCAACCAGGTGAGCCGCTTTCTGTGCGCGATCAGCGACAGAATTACCCGCAGGCTCCTGGAATTGGGTGAGCAACAACTCGGCCCGCCGCCGGCTGAGTACGCCTGGCTGGCATTCGGTTCCCAGGCGCGGCGCGAGATCGCGCTGGGCGGCGATCAGGATAACGCCATGGTGATTGCCAACAACCTGCGGCCGGAAGACGAAGACTATTTCGAAAAGCTGGCCACTTTTGTCTGTGATGGCCTGGACGCCTGCGGCTACCCCTATTGCCGGGGC
>JANQKW010000163.1 GCA_028280905.1 Porticoccaceae bacterium | reverse complement strand
CAAGACCAAAGCCGCCGGTATTTCGCTCCCTCGCCTGGTCGGTTCTGACAAATGGTTTGAAGATATCGCCCAGTCTGTGTTCGGGGATGCCGGGGCCGGCGTCGCTGATCTTGATGTGCGTAAATCCGTCGGCATTGCGGTAGCTTAATTCGACAGTGGTACCCATATCCGTATAGTACACAGCATTGCGCAGCACATTTTCAATAGCTCGCCTAAGCAGCTCGGCGTCGCCGGAAACTTTTACAGGGTCGCTAATGGAAAGTTTAATCTCACAGTCTTTCTGCTCCGCTTCCAATTGCACGTCTGCTACCAGGCTCTCAACCAGTTCGGCCAGGTCGAGCGGTGATTTTTCAGTGGTGGCGGTAGTAGTTTCCAGGCGTGACAGCGTAAGCACCTGATTGATCAAATCCTCCAGCCGCTGCAGGTCCCGCTCCATGCTGTCGAGCCGGTGTTGATCCCTTCCTTCGGCTTGGTGCCGCGCCAATGCCAGCGCCACCTGCAATCGGGTTAGCGGCGAGCGCAGTTCATGGGAAATATCGCTCATCAGTTGGGTGTGCCCGTCCACCAGCGACTGGATGCGTTCCGCCATGGTGTCAAAATCCCTGGCCATATCGGTGATTTCATCCCTGCGGTTGCCCAGCCTGCCTATCCGCGTGTCGAGACGTCCGGCGGCAAGCTGGTTGCTGGCTTGGCTGAGGGTTTTCATCGGCCTGGTCAGATAGCGGGCAAGCCAGAAGCATACCAGGGTACTGATCAGCAGGGCGATCACAATGGCGATAGTCGAACTGTAGGGGAATTGCCACACGTGACCGCGCTTTGCGCCGTCGCGCCAGGGGGCTTTTGTCAGCAGCACATAGCGTCTTCCATCGTTGGCCAGGAGCTTGCGGCGGATAACGCCCGGTGCGGGTCTGAACTTGTGCCCGCGCGGCCGCAACTCATCCGGGACGGGACGGCCCAGTAGTTCCTCTCCGTTGTTGTCCAATACGTAAATAGGGTGGTCGGATGACTTGCCCAACGTGGCCAGAAGTTCCTTTACCTTGTCGATATTGGCGCGCTCAATGGCCAGCGAGATTGCCGCGATTTGCGCTCTTGGCAGCTGTTGCCTTATTTCGAAGTTTGAGTATTCCAGGTAAAACTTGACGCTGATGCCGACGCCGAGTGCGATAAGGATCAGCGCCGCCCAAAACCAGGTGAAAATTTTCCAGAATAATCGTCCCATAACCGCTTATTGTTCCAGTGTTAGCTGGTAGCCGGTACCGCGAATGGTTTGAATCAAATGTTCGCCGCCGGGAATTTTCCTGCGCAGATGGCTGATGTGCATGTCGATACTGCGGTCGTATTGCTCCAGGGGCCTGCCCAGGGCTTTTTCATAGAGTGACTCCTTGCTGACAGCGGCGCCGGCGTTGCGCATCAGCAACTCAAGAATCGCAAATTCCGTGCTGGTTAGCGACATATCCTGTCCATCCCAAGACACTTTCCTGGATGACGGTTTCATCACCAGCTTGCCCACTTCCAATACCGATGAAGCATTGCCCGAGTTTTGTTCCGAGCGCCGCATAATAGCTTTCAGCCTGGCCGCCAGTTCCCGGGGGTTAAAGGGTTTGGGAAGATAATCGTCCGCGCCCATCTCCAGTCCCAGAATGCGGTCGATATCATCGCCTTTCGCGGTGAGCATAATAATAGGAATCAGAGAGCTGCCGCGAATTTGCTTGAGCGCGTCGAAGCCGTTTTGCCCGGGCAGCATCACGTCCAGCACTATCGCTTGATAGTTGCCGTTCACAGCCTGCTCCGCACCGGATTTGCCATCGTGGACAGCCGATACGGAAAAGCCCTCCAGGCGAAGGTATTCATCGAGCATTTCGCATAGCTCTATATCGTCGTCAACTATCAAGATGTTTGACATAGTTGCCTTTGCAGCGCCTTAGGTGTGTTTAATGGTGGCATATTCTAAAGCGCATTAAACACGGTTTACGGTATTTTACAAAGTGTTACAAACCTCTACCCAAACTTGCACGTACAACGCCTAAACTGGAAGGGAAATCTGAAAGTCACCGAATACCAAGTTCAGGAGAGAAAACCATGAAAGTTACCGAAGCTATTGTATATGTGCTATTTCTGGTCGGCGTGCTGGCGAGCACCAGTGCCTTGGCCGGACATCGCGGCGGCGAAATGGGCGGTTACCACGATGCGGCAATGCATGAACGCATGTTCGAGCGCATGGCCCACAAGCTGGATTTGACCGATCAGCAGCAGCAGGAAATCGCCGCAATTCGCGAAACCACCAAGGAAAACCTGAGTGACACGCGCGGGGAGATGAAGGCGGCGCGCAAGGAAATCCGGGAGGCCGTTCAGGCCGGCGCCGGTGAACAGGAGATCCAGCAGATGCTGATTGCCCAATCGGCGAATAAGGCCAGGGTTATTGTGGAACGAGCCAGGGCTTATCAGGCAATCCAGGAGGTGCTGACGGAAGAGCAGCGCGAGGAATTTGCGGAAATGCGGGAGCGGCGCAAGGCGCGTATGGAAAAACGGTTTAAAAAGTACTCGAGCGAGCAATCCTGACAGACAATTCACCCACCCCCCTAAGCCGGCCTACAAGGTGACGAAGTACAGGAAGTGTCATTTTGCAGGTCGGTTTTTCTTAGTTTATTTGTTTGAATAGAACAAGACTATTACAACACAAGACTTTGCGGACTGCGTATCGCTAATAGTCAACCTTTTAGATTGGCGCCAGCTTCCCGTCCCGCCAGGGGAGGTTTATCCGTGACCGGCCGTTAAGTTTGCAAAATTGCCGGCGCTGCGGTAACTCGCTGTCGCTCAAACAGTCCTCGCGA
>JANQKW010000155.1 GCA_028280905.1 Porticoccaceae bacterium | reverse complement strand
TAAAGGAAGCGCCCATCAGTAAAACCATTGTTGCCATGACCAGCCGGGAACACATTGAAGTAACGGCGGAGCTGAGCGCCGAAGCCCTGGCAAGAATCTCGAGTGCGGATTTTCTTCGCATTTGGCGTGAACATGTGGGCTATGTTGAGGGCAGTTATGCGCTTGACTTCCGCCTTTCCGAAGAACTCGCCGGTGGCACCGCCATCGCCGTTGCCGCGCCCAACCAAAAACTGGCCCGCCGCGTTGCCCGGGAGATCAAGGCACAACTGGCGCGCTTGCCCGGTGTCAATGATGTTTACGACGATAGCCAGGGCGGTAAACGTCAGCTCAATGTGCGGCTGAATGAACGGGGTATTCAATTGGGTATCGACCAACGGCGCCTGGCAACCCTGGTGGGCGGAGCCTTCGGTGATATCGAAGTGCACCGCTTGCTCGATGAAAACCAAGAAACCACCGTGGTGCTTCAGTTTCCCGAGCAACAGCGTAAAACCATCGAACAACTTAAAGCCACCCGGGTGCAGGTGACGCGGGATCGTTTTGTCACCCTTGGGGAAATCAGCGAATTTGAATACAGCCGTGAAGCCGATGTGTTGTATCGCCGCAACCGCGATGAAGTAGTCAGTGTTTATTGGCGCCAAAACCGCGGCATCAGTTCTCCCGAGAGTACTTGGCAACAAATTGAGCAAAACACACTGCCCGGCCTGCTGGCCAGGTACCCAGACGTCTCCGTCAACGCCGTGGGTGAGTTTGCTGAAATTGGCGAAGTGCAAGCGGGCTTTAAAAAGGCCATGTTACTCACCCTGCTGCTGATCTATGTGCTGTTGGCCGTGCCCCTTAAATCCTACTGGCAGCCGCTTATCATTATGTCGGTGATTCCCTTTGGCTTCGCCGGCGCGATCTTTGGCCACGGTCTTATGGGACTGTCTTTTAGTTTACTGTCTATGTTCGGTTTGATGGCGATGACCGGTGTGGTGATTAACGACTCGCTCGTTTTGATGACGCGTTTTAATCAGCTTTACGAATCCGGCTTGTCCGTTCGCGACGCGCTAATCGCAGCGGGCAAAAGCCGCATGCGCGCCATTTTCTTAACCACGGTAACCACCGTGTGTGGACTCCTGCCGCTGCTTAGCGAGAGTTCCGAACAGGCGCAATACTTAAAACCCGCCGCGGTTTCCTTGGTGTTTGGCGAACTGTTCGCGCCGCCGATTACCTTAATCCTAATCCCCGTGTTGCTGGGTTTGGGCCGCTACCGAAAACTGCAAACACACAAGACCAAAGCACCGGCCAGCTTGTGTGCTCAAGCGGCCCAAAGCTAATTGTTTGGAACAACTAAATAAAAAACGGCGGCTCCGCTTTCGGCAGAACCGCCGTCGGTTAGCGAACGGCTATTAATGCGCGCTGCTGTATTTGATCGCCTCGCGGTACATTTCGATATCGTAATTCTGCAAGGCGTCTTTGATTTGCTCGGCGTCTATGCCGTGCAACTGTGGCGAGGATGCTGCGCCGGGCAGTATATTGGCAATCGGATCATGGATCTTGTCCGGTTCACCCAGCCGTGTCAGCACCTTGTCCAGCAGCGACAAGATTCCCCAACTTACCGCCATGGCTTCCTTGTAATCCCATCGCTTATATAGTTTCACCGCCAAGTCGTGTTTCCTGATCGCAAGTTTGAGTAGGTAGGATTCCAGGGAGCCCTTTTCAGGCGCTTTTGCCAGCGTATAGTCGAGTAGTTCTTCAACCGCGGTTATCTCTTCCCTGACATGGGAGCGATAGAGCACGTCCTGGGTGCCGGTTTGCGGACCCACACTGTTCCACTCGGAGGTGTTTTGGCCCCAGACGGTGGAAATGCCCGCAGTCGTGTATTGGTTCACAAACGCATGAAGTGTCAGGCCAGCCACATCGTCCGGGTTCGCAATTAGCTCATTCATCCGACTAATCGACGACAGCTCGCCGTCCATGTGGTAACGCTTGCGTGGCTCCGCCGCATGCAGATAACCCAAACCATGCTGCAGCGTCTCTATTGATTGCAAGGTGGTTGTGGATTTCACAAAGCTACGGCACATTTCCCTTTTTGTCGCGTTCTCCGAATCGAATTCGTTGCACCAATGCGGAGCGCCAACTTCCAACGATCTGGCGGTGGCCGCGCCCAGAACATCAAGTGTTAAGACCTGTCCGTCGGGCGTCACGCCTCTGGGCTCATTAGAGCCGCCAGCACGATTTTCGCCAAGCAGATACTGTGGCGTAACCATGGCAAAGTCACGGCGAAGAACACCGCCGCCCATTTCATTGCCTCCTACCGAGAACCAGTTAGTGCCACCGCCAAACGTGGTAATTGCACCGGCGGCTGCAACGATCTGGAAGTTGATCGGAAATGCTCCCCAGTTTTCACCTGTGGGGCCACCTGGTTTGGGTGTTAATACCAAGGTCAATGGCTTGACGTTGGCCTTGCCAGATTTGTGGAATGGCTCCACACCGGTAACACTAGCATCTGGCCAGATCAAGTCATAGATACCCAGGCCGCCTTGATCTATGTCGTTTCCGATAATGGTGAACGCCAGTTGAGCATCCAGGCCATTCTCCCAACTGGAGGTGATATCGACAAAGCCGCCATTGCCGTCCGGCAATTTGATATCTCGGTAAAGCGGCCCGTGGGTTAAGCGCACCAGTTCGCCAGTCACGGGGTCAGGAAGCTGCGGCTCGTTTAGGAAATCGCGCAGAAACGCTTTGGCTTGAGTTGCCGCCACCGGATCAATACTGCCGTCCGGCTGCTGCCCAAAGGGAAGGGGCACAAAGGTAAAATCCCATTTTGCCGGGTTAAACTGGAACATAGATTTCTTAGCGATATCTACGTCAAACACGTCCTCTAATTGGTAGTCATGCTCAGTCGGAAAGCCACTTGACGCCTCCTCGCATATTTCGGCGATACTGCCTGGGTCCGTACCCGCCTGCAGCTCGTTCAGCACGCAAAAATCCATCTGGTCGTAGCGCAGGTCCATCACCAGGGTGCGAATTTCGTAGGCCTCGGAATAGACGTCGTTTGCCTTGATGGTTGGCTGCAAAACGCCGTATCGGTAAAGTTCGAAGGCACTGTCGGTTACCGCGTCCAGCAGTTCTTCCTGGGCCATTTGCCCATTGCTGAATTTTTCCAACTCCCGGGTGGTATCTGCCACATAGAAGCGACGCCCTTGGTTACCGAGCAAATTGGGAATGGGGTTGAGCCGCCAATCAATACAGACACTCTGGTCGGGTTTGGCACCGGGCAGGCCACCAATATTTTCCGCACCCGTGGTTTCCTCGCATTCCACTTCAACCGCCGCCAGCATTTTCGCCTGAGTCAGGCCGCCGTCGAGGGCCTGGGTCAACAAATCAGCCGCGGGCTGATATTGCGGGTTGCCGGCCTGCGCCGGAGGGAACTGCACTTCCGACGGGGTTACTCCCTGAAGTGGAACCAGATCCTCCTGGGAATCCGCGTAGAAGGTGTAGTCGGTACCGGCGAATGCCTTTAGGTTCAGGAATACCAGCGCCGCGCCACCCTTGGGCTCCTTGAATTCAGGGCGGTCTTCCAGCCAATCCATCAGCTTGTTGTAGGAATACAAATCAAGTGCGACATTCGGATTTTCGGAAACCAGTTGCGTCGCATTTTCCTGCAGCTCCTGGTACAGGCTGTTGAGCTTGGATTTTGGGAAAAACGAAAATTTTATTTTTCCGGTTTTCCAGCCGACATCGTTAAAGGAACCCTTGTGGTTAATGTAGTAAACTACATCGTTATTTTCGTGCCAGTCATCCACATGCTCGTCCAATTCCCTGTTGGGTTGCCAAAAAAATAGACCGGTATCAGGGTCTTGCGCCGGCGTTAGTGCAGTGGGTTCGTAGCGGATCAAGCCGTCGGGGGGTACCAGTTCCGGCGGCAGGTCGCCCGGCGCCGGGAAAGTCGCGAATTCCTCGGCACCGAATTTAGGCATATTGGGGATCCACCAGGGCTTGGCGTCGACGATATCGAGTGCTTTCAGGTGCTGTTTAACGCTTTGTCGTAACTGTTTTTTCATGCCTTTGGGAAAGCCGACAAAGTACACATTCAGGTTGACTTCTTCTTGGTCGCCGATTTGCTCTTTCAGCGGTACATACTCCGGCTGGTTGGCTTGGCTGAGGATCGGGAGGGTTAGCAGGCCGAGCAGCGTTAACTTGGTTAAGCTCCGCCGACCGATGGTGCGCAGTAGGTCCATGACTCTCTCCTTGACTAGATAGTTTCCAAAGTGAAAACAAAGCGGGCAGTTGAACTTCATTACATCAATGCCGCGCCGGTAAGGGACAGGGTTTTTGCTGTCATCAAGCTGACAAACAGCGAGCCGGCCAACGGGTTAAAATGGCAGCCGCCACCGTCTGTCAGCCATTAGCCTATATAAAAATTCCCGGTAAAAGTCACATAACCGTAACTTTTGTTTAAATTATTTGTTAACTTTTTCTGTTGTCTTTTTTTATGGCGTTCACCAAAAAATAAGGGAGTGTTTCTTGTGAGTAAGTATTATCACAGTAGCGGGCTGTAGGAGGAGAGAAGGCCGGCAATCGCGGAATGGATTCCACGCTTGCTGGCGGGTTTTGGCGTTATGCTTGAATTAGCAGATCAGCTATCTTTGTTCCCAGCCGTTAGAAAAACAGGTCCGGTCTAAAGGTAAACTGGAGCATAATCTCCCGCGATGCGTTCCTGATGTATTGAATGGCCTGCGGTGCGCTGACTCAAGAATGTCAGAATCCCGATATTCTGAAGCCAACCCCCTATGAAATACTGATTTAGCTGCGTGCCGAAATGTATGGATTCCACCGGTTTCTGGCGGGGCATTCTGCATGTTGACTTAACAATTTTCGAAATAACTAAACTTACAAAATCTCAAAAGGGGGAGTTATGAATCATCAATTCAAACTTAAGTGTCTCGCGGGCTCGATTGCCGGAGCGTTTTTTGCTTTAGACGCAAGCATGGCGTTTGCCGCGCTGGAGGAAGTTATTGTTACCGCGCGGAAGAGACAGGAAAGTCTGCAGGATGTGCCTGTTGTCGTGCAGGCGCTGACGGCGGAAGCGTTGGAGGCGAATGGAACAACAACTTTCCAGGATTTGAATGATCAGGTGACCGGGTTGCAAATCCAGAACACCGGCGCCGTCGCGCCTCAAATCAACCTGCGAGGCGTTACCGGCGACAGCACGAATGTTGCAACGGATAACGCCGTGTCAATCAATTTGGATGGAGTGCAGCACAGCAGCGCTCAGTTACTTCGCTTTGGGCTATTTGAGCTGGCGTCTGCCGAAGTGTTGAAAGGCCCACAAGCGCTGTTTTTTGGTAAAAACAGTCCGGGTGGAATTGTTGCGCTTAAAACCAAGAGCCCCACCGAGGAGTTTTTCAGTGAGGTCCAGGCGGGTTACGAGGAGGCGGCCGAACGGAAATATGGGCATATCATTTTATCCGGGCCGCTCACTGACAATTGGGGAGGTCGCATTGGCGTCAAGTACACCGACCAGGAGGGCTTCTTTGAAAACATCTGGGGCAAAGGAGATACAACGGTCAGCAGGCCTTTCGAGCAATATGGCCCCAATTTTGACTCAACTGTTGTCGCGGGAACGTTGCAGGGTAATTTTGATCGGGGCGGCTTGTCTTTTAAAGTTTACAGGGCGGAACAGGATGGCGCCGACTACACCCAGACAGATTTGTTTGGGGACTGTGCCGACGTTCCAAACCTCACCAACCCCTATTCAGACTGTACGGTAAATGACAAATATTCTGCTGCGCCCTGGTCTGATGCAAGCGGCTCCCGGTTTGGTGCCAACGAACCTACTTTCGATTATGAACTGACCCAGTTAACCCTTGAAGCGAACTACGAAATCAATGATACCTGGGAATTTAATAACATCCTCGGATGGATTGAGATTGAAAACTCGCTATTCGGCAACGTTGGCGCCAGAAACAATGGTGATGCGCCTGACGTTAGCGCCACTACCGGCACCCTCGCTTTGGGAAATGCAGCAGTAATCGAGTCGATTTCGGAAGAATTTCGCTTTAGCGGTGACTTTGATAATTTTCGAGTGATGTTTGGGGCGTTTCTCGATGATCGCGAGACCAACTCCGGCGCAAATGTCTGGATTTCTCCAACAAGTAGAATACGTCCGGACGCGGAGGTCTCAGTTGAGGGAGAATCCTGGTCGGTTTTTGCCCAGACCGATATCGACCTTACCGAACAGTTGGAGCTTTCAATCGGTGCACGGTATACGGAAGAGGAGCGCAGCATCTCCGGAAGAAATTTTGAAACCCTGGGATCACGAGTGGAAGGCCCGCACTTTTTCCTAAATCCGGAGCGGGAATATACCAATTTGTCACCGGAACTCACGCTATCCTGGCGACCTGCTGAAGACGTGACTCTATTTGCCAGTTACAAGGAGGGGTTTAAATCCGGCGGCTACAATTCTTCAACTCTGGATGGATCAAGTACTAATAGGGCAACCGGACCCGCACCCATAGACCAGAGCTTTAAACCGGAGAATGTCAGCGGGTACGAATTGGGTGCCAAGCTGGAGCTTCTGGACAATAACCTGAGGGTTAACGCCGCGGCGTACAACTACTCTTTCACCGAGATGCAGTTGACGCAGGTTCGTGTAGTGGATGGCGCGCCTGACGTATCAACCGTAAATGCCGGTGAATCCACGATTCGGGGTTTTGAAGTGGACTTCTTGTGGCAGACGGCTTGGGAACCCTTGATGGTGTCGGGTAACTTTGCCTGGAGTGAAGGTGAGTTTGATGAGTTCATTCAGCAATGTAACCAGTATCAACTCAACGTCGATCCGGCGGGTTGTAATGTCGATGTTGACAACAGCCTGGCAACTGATGCGGGAGGTCTAGTCGCCGGCACCGGGTTTGACGCGCAAGATAGAGCGGGAACACCGCTGCGTGCGGCACCTGAATATAACGGCACGCTGAACTTGATTTTCGATACGGAACTTTCCGATACCGTAAGATTCAGGGCGAATGTATCTGCTTCCTGGAAGGACGAGGCCCAGTTAGGCGGTGAGAACGACCCTAGATTTGTGGCGGATGCCTACTGGACTTACAACGGTCGGCTGGGTGTTTATGCGGAAGATGAATCCTGGGCTGTGGACCTGATCGGCCGAAACTTGTCGGACGCGGACGAACCGATAAACCTGTTTTACAACTCCAGGCAAATTGATCCAGTGCTGGGAGGCACACAACCGGCAGCTTTGAGAATCAACCCCCGTGAAATTGCCATTCAGTTCACCTTCAGGCCGGACTTGTTTTTCTGACGGTTTAAGGGTTATTGACTGGTCCTTACAAGCCGTGGAAGCCCGGAATATATTTCCGGGCTTCCACGTCGCGAGATTACTTCGATCTCCACTATCCAAGACTGGCTTAGTGGATACTTCAGCGCATCCTGACAAGACCACTAAATTGACTAAATCAATATAGAAGCATAAATAAAATAAATTAGGATGATTTAGCTGAATTTCCTATACTAAGCCGCTATGGCGCAAGGAGCGAGAAACGTCAAGGCGTAGCAAGTCAGATTATTTTCCATGTGCGTCGTCCCGGCACCAACCGGCCACAAAAATAACAGCGCGAAGATGTGATAGCCTGGCGCTTAGTCGTTGGGAACACATGCAGCAGATTGAGCGTTCGGACATAACAATCTTAGAGGTAACAATACACCGGGTGGCGAATTAGGAATTTGGTAATGGCATCAACGGCTCAAGGCAATATGCAGGACAATAGCTCCTGGGGTATAGGAAGAGTAGCGCACACCGTGCTTGCCATTGGCATTTTGCTTATGGTCATGCCGTTTATCGGTAAGTGGGCTGACCTGGCCGCCGGCTATTGGCTCCAGGGCGACACGGGCCATCTGATATTTGCCAAGGGCGGCACTCGTGGCCAGATTCTTTCGGGCGTATGGGTTGCCTGTGGCGTGGTGATGGCGATCCTAAGTCCGATGATGTTATTGGCGCGCACCTTTACCGGGCTGAACTCGACACTGACAACGCGATTGGCTTGGGTACTGTCCATGGCAGCATTGGCGGGCTGCCTGGCGTTTATGTTTCATCAGAGCCTCTACTACAGCAGCGGCGCCCATATGGGGCTTATCGGGCTGAGCAGTCATGGCGGCTCCACCTATTGCTTTGTTTCTATGTTTATTGTCTATCGGTTGCACCAGGCGAGACACTATAACGATGAGTACCACTACCGGTTGTTCCTGAACCAGCTATTTATCGTAGGTATTACGCCCTGGTTATTCCGGACCGGCTACGGTGTTTGGCACACCCTATTCGGCACGGCGGGCAATGGCGCATTGGGGCAGCAGCTATTGATGTCGCATGGAAGCTTTTTAATACCGATGTTAGGCGTCTATAGTTATATCTCGTTTCGCGACCGATTTGAAAAGCTTCCAACTGCGACACCCATTGTCTTATGTGCCGCAGCGCTATTAATCGCTATAACTGGCACCTATGGATATTTCCAAGCAGGGCTAACAATTGATTTGTACTGAGTCTTGATTGGGATTGGTACGGGAGGGTAACTGAATGACAACGATCGCAACTGCGCAACACTCGCATTTTAGGCCGCCGGAATTTATGCGCAACAAGATGTTCGCCATTAATATGATTCTCGCCGCCATCTGGTTGCTATCTATCCCGTTCTGTTACTACGCGTTAACCAAAGGCGCCGAATTTGTGTTTACCGGCGAATCCACGCATAAGTCATTTCATATCGGCGGCACGGTAAACGGCTATGCGATCGGGCTGCATATGATGGCCGGCGCCGTGATCAATTTTTTATTGCCGCTGCAGATTTACCTGGGCTTAACCCACAAGTATGTACCGGTACATCGGCTGATCGGGCTAACCGGCATCATCGTGGCCTTTACCGGGGCATTTGTCGGCACCATGTTTTTTTTGATGTATCCGGACGGTGAGACAAAACCGGCGTTCTCCTACCAGGCCGGCTCCATGTACGGCGTGATCATGTTTTACACCGTATTTAAACTTTGTCAGACGCTCGTCAACCGGAATTATGCCGCACACCAGGAGTGGGCGGTCAGGCTGTTTGTGTTGGCGATTGGCTCCTATATCTCCCGCTGTTTTAGCGGTTGGCACGGCCTTGGAATCGAGTTATGGGATTTTTCCGATACCACCAACGTCTACCTGCATTTTTTTAGAAACTGGTTCTTTCATTTAATCCCCATCATGATGGTGCAGTTTTATTACGTGATGAAGCATCGCAATGCCTTCGCTAAATGGCCGGAGTACACCGCATTTTTCGTTGCGCTGGTGGGCGTTATCTATTTCGCGGTCGGCACCGCCGCCTATGTCAATGGGTGCGCATTCTATAGCTCGATGGCAGTCGGGACACACTTATAGCCAGGTCATCAGCCTAGCCTAACTTAAGGAGGCGCGAGTGACAGACAATAACGATAACCGCTACAGCCATCTGGGAACCAGGGCAGCAGAGCATCCAGACAAAGCCGCCTTCCTGGTGGCGGATACCGGCGAGTCCGTCACGTATGGCGAGCTGGATCGGCGCTCCAATCAAGCGGCGCAGCTATTCCGTGCCCTGGGACTAAAGGCCGGGGATCATCTCGCGGTGTTGATGGAGAATAATGCCTACTACTTTGAGGTAGTCTGGGCGGCGCAGCGTTCCGGGCTGATCTATACCTGTATCAGCAACCATCTACAGCCAGACGAGATTGCCTATATTCTCGAAAACTCGGATGCCAGTTTGCTGGTGGCGTCAGCCGACTTGGCCGAAACAGCCAACCAGGCGATTAGCGAGGTCCCAAATGAAGTGAAAATGCTGCTAGCGGGCCTTGATGACGAACAATCTCCAGATAGCTACGATGCTCAGCTCAGGTCTCAACCGGCACAGCCAATACCGGATCAATCCCCCGGTGTGGATATGCTGTATTCCTCCGGCACCACCGGACGGCCCAAGGGTGTTGCCGTATCCCTTTCCGGCGATTCGATTGAGGCGATGCCCGCGGTGCTGGTGGGCCTGGGGGCTCTTTACGACATGACCGAAGAAACTGTCTATCTGTCCCCTGCACCGCTCTACCATGCCGCGCCGCTGCGCTTCTGTATGCTAACCCTGTTCTGCGGTGGCACCGTGGTGGTGATGAGGAAATTCGATGCGCAACGGGCGCTAGAGTTAATCGAAAAGCACCGCGTGACCCACAGTCAGTGGGTGCCGATTATGTTTATTCGCATGCTTAAGCTACCGAACTACAGACAATATGATGTCAGCTCCATGCAGGTGGCGGTGCACGCCGCTGCGCCTTGCCCGCCGGATGTGAAGCAACAGATGATCGACTGGTGGGGGCCGGTTATTTATGAGTACTATTCGTGCACCGAGGGGATTGGCCTAACCTGCCTAAATACCGAGGCGTGGCTGAGTCACAAGGGTTCGGTGGGCAAATCGCTGGTGGGCGAGGTGCGTATTCTCGATGATGAGGGCAAGGAACTGCCGGCGGGCGAAGTGGGCGATGTGTTCTTTGCCAATGGGCCGGAATTTCACTACCACAAGGACCCCAGCAAAACCGCCGAGGCAAAATCCGAACAGGGCTGGTACGGCGTCGGCGACGTCGGGCGTCTGGACGAGGATGGTTTTCTTTACCTGACCGATCGCAAGGCCTTTATGATTATTTCCGGTGGCGTCAATATCTATCCACAGGAGGTGGAAAACCTGCTATCGAATCACCCCAAAGTCGCGGATGTGGCAGTGATTGGTGTGCCCGACGAAGAATTTGGCGAGTCGGTCAAGGCGGTTGTGCAAGCTGTCGAAGGCGAACCGCAGGGCGACGCACTGGCGGCGGAACTGATTGGGTATTGCCGCGAGCGCCTGTCCCCGATCAAGTGCCCCAGATCCGTAGACTTTGATCCGCAATTGCCCCGCTATCCGAACGGCAAACTCTATAAGAAGAAAGTGCGGGACCGCTATTGGCCATGATTGTCGGTGGATAGCATCCGCCCTAACGACCTGATAAACAGCAATAAAGTTGGAGAACAGTGATATGGGGGACGACGTGACTAGCGAACCCGACACCCAGAGTATCGACCAGGATGAATCTCATCTGAAAGACAATATGCGCACGGTTGCGCTAACCGCGCTGGCCGGCACCAGTATCGAGTGGTTCGACTTTTTTATATACGCCTCCGCAGCAGCACTGGTATTTCCATCCCAGTTTTTTCCCGATGCGGATCCGACCACGGCGTTGATCCTGTCGTTCGGCACCTTTGCGTTCGGGTTTATCGCCCGTCCGATCGGCGGCGTGGTTTTTGCGCATTTTGGCGACAAGGTCGGGCGCAAGCGCGCGCTGGTCGTCGCGCTGATGTTGATGGGAGTTGCCTCGACATTGATTGGTCTATTGCCCACCTATGCGGCCATCGGCGTCGCCGCGCCGATATTGCTTTCGCTGTTGCGCTTTGCCCAGGGCCTGGCGATCGGCGGCCAATGGGGCGGCGCCATGCTGCTGGTCACCGAAAACGCGCCGGATAACCAGCGCGGCTACTATGGCGCGTTTGCCCAGGCCGGCGCGCCGGTCGGGGTCATTCTAGCCAACCTGGCATTTATCATTATCAGTATGCTGGTTTCCGACGAGGCCTTCCTAAGCTGGGGATGGCGAATTCCCTTTATCTCCAGCATCTTGCTGATTGGTATCAGCCTGTTTATCCAGGTGCATCTTGAGGACGGTCCGGCATTCAAGGAGTTGGAAGCCCGCAAGCAAACCATGCAGGCGGAGGCTGGGAAACCTGCCGACGTCCAGCGCTCTCCCGTATTGGAGGCACTGGTCAAATACCCGCAAACCATTATGCTGGCGGCGGGCGCCTTTATCTGTATTCAGGTCACCTACTATATCCTGGTGGGCTTTATGCTCGCCTACGGCAGCGACCCTAACGGCGCCGGGCTATCCCGTGACGGCGTACTCTGGGCGGTATTGATTGCCTCCGCGATCCAGATTCCCGCCCAGTTCGCCGCGGCGAGTTACTCCGACCGAAATGGCAGGAAAGGCATTTATATGCTCGGCGCTATCTTGACGCTGGTCTGGGGTTTTGTGATGTTCCCGCTGATTCACGTCGGCGGGGTATTGGGCGTGATCGTCGCTTGCGCCGTCGGGCTCTGCCTGTTGGGTATGATGTACGGGCCACAAGCAGCGCTCTACACCGAGTTATTCAGCACCGAAGTGCGCTTTTCCGGCGCGTCGCTCGGCTACCAGATCGGCGCCATTGTCGGCGGCGCCTTCGCGCCCTCGATCGCCACTTACCTCTGGGCGGAACACTCGATCATCTGGGTGTCGGTCTATATCGCGATCGCATCGCTGGTGACGCTGGGCTGCGTAATGAAATTATCGGAGACCTATCAGACCGACTTGAAAGAAGCGGTGCCTGAATAGTTGAATAACCGCCATAAGATTATCGCCAACAATCGGTAGGCCTTAACCATGATCGAGTTGCTCACCGCCCCCACCCCCAATGGCTGGAAAGTCGCCATTATGCTGGAGGAATGCGCGCTTCCCTATGATGTCACCTTGATCAACATCGGCAAAGGCGAGCAGTTCGAGGCGGACTTTCTCGCGGTGAGCCCCAACAACAAGATACCAAGTATTATTGATCGGGATCCGGCGGACGGCGGCGCCCCGGTTTCCGTCTTTGAAACCGGCGCGATCCTCGTCTATCTGGCGGAGAAGACCGGCAAGTTTTTGCCCGCCGATCTTCGCGGCCGCAAGGCCGTGCTAGAATGGCTGATGTGGCAAGTGAGCGGTCTCGGCCCGATGCTGGGACAGCACGGGCACTTCAAGCTCTACGCGTCCGAGCGCTTGGAATATCCGACACGGCGCTACCGCAAGGAGACGCTGCGACTGTATGGCGTGCTCGATAAACAACTCGCCGATTATGAATTCGTTGCCGGAAATGACTACAGCATTGCGGATATGGCGTGCTTTCCCTGGGTTCAGACCTACCGCGCTCAGGAAGTGCCGCTGGATGAATTTGCGCATGTCAGGCGATGGTACGAAGCGTTGAAACAGCGACCACCGTTGCGCCGCGGCATGGCCGTCGCCCGGGACCTTATGAATAGCACGCTGACGATGGACGCCAAGACCCGGGAAACCCTGTTTGGTATTGATGAGGAATAACCGATGGCGGAAATAGAATTTTTCTTTGATGTCTCATCGCCCTGGACACGGCTGGCGTTTCACAATATCCAGCCGATTCTCGAAGAGACGGGTTCAACGGCAACCTGGCGGCCGTTTCTGGTGGGCGGCGTTTTCAACGCGGTCAATGAAAGTGTCTACGCGTTGCGCGAAAATCCAGATAGCCCCAAGTTCCGGCACCTCAACAAGTGGCTGCAGGAGTGGGCGCGCATCGCCGGGGTGCCGATGAACTTCCCGTCACCCCATCATCCGGCCAAGTCGGTTGCCGCGATGCGCTGTTGCTGTGTGCTCGAGGCGGATCAGGAAAACCTCTACGCCTTTGCGACCAAGGCGTTTGACGCCTACTTCCGGGAACAGCGGAATCTCGACGACGACGCCGTACTGGTCGAGATCGCCAACGAAATCGGCCTAGACGGCGCCTCGATCCTCGCGCAATCGACAGAACAACCGGCTAAGGACCGCCTGCGCGCCAACACCCAGGAAGCGATTGACCGCGGCAGCTATGGTTCACCCACCATTTTTATCAACGGCGACGAACTCTATTTCGGAAATGACCAAATGCCGTTGATCCGGATGGCGCTGAAGCAATAAAGCACCCGTTCGGTTTACGCCGCGCCCGGCTGTTCGGTAACATGCCGGTTTAGTTCATTTCACCCGACCTAACAAGCGCGACAATACGCCGCTAACTGATTCGCTCAACTTGCACCGGCACCCCATTCATCCATGACATATGGCTCAACGGCTCGTAGCTGCCGGGGCCGGTGGGCAACAGCCGATTGTAGTTGGCGCCCGGATATTCACTGGCAATTTTCAGTCGCCGCCGGCCACCGCCATAACCATGGCTCATCGCCACCGCGCCCGGCCGTAAATCGTCATTGATCAGG
>JANQKW010000146.1 GCA_028280905.1 Porticoccaceae bacterium | reverse complement strand
CGACTACTGTTTTCCCCTTAGCGAAAAAGTAGGCATCGTCAGGCGTTAGCCGACCGACTGGGTTGATGCCATAAGCGGGCGTGACGAACCCATCGTTTGACATGTTTGTATGTAAATGTGTATCACCCCAATAGACATTCACAGGATACGATTGACCCGCGTATGGCGAATGGTTTTCTTCAGAATGTACAACTGGCGGGAAAGAACACCACATAAATACGATGAACAAACCTCCGCATTTAATATGTTTCCTAATTGTCGACTTCTCTATTTGCATACGTTCACCTAACTATACGTCCTTATTTCCAAGAACAAATTGGCGTTTTCAGCGTTGTTAAAATGCAGCTCCTCTTGCAGATAAATATCGCCCTTTCCCGCCGCTCCATAAATCCATGTCATGTAGTAGTTTCTTACACAATAACCATTACTAGGTACTAGGGTGTGTACCAAATGGGTGAGGTGTAAGCCCGCTCCTGTATTATCATCGGCACATCTTCAGGAACATCCTTGATTCCAAAGAATTTCGCATCGTAAGCTGTCCAACGGGGTGTTGGTATTTCCAGCACACGCACGTAATAGAAAGCCAGTTCCTCTTTATCAAAGTTGGGGTCTTGCCATACCACAGCCAATTCGGGATCTCCTATTCTGTTGGTATAACTGGCATCCTTTACATTCACAGTGCTGCCTACCAGGGGGGCTTTGCCGTTTTCATCTTCCTGGCGATTGTCCGATAGGGCCACGTTGTAGATTTTCTCGTGTAAGTCTCCGTTGTCGTCACGCCAACCCTTGATAACTTGCACGCGGTCCAGGTTGGCGCCGTCAGGATCTTTTATGGCACGAATCAAAAAGTTGGGCGATTTGCCTTTAGGGGCATTGGTTAAATCGCCACCCATGGGGACGCCTTTACGGTAACCCGTTCTGGCGAGATCAGGCCGACGAGCATCCTCGGCATCATAATGCCAACCACCGAAGAACCGGACCGTTATCCGTGGGCCCGTGGAGGCATAGACTTCCTTACGTCTCATGGCGTCGAACAGGGATTCCCTGGTATTCTCCTCTGCCCAGACTGCGGCATACCCGGCGGCAGAACTCTGCCAATTGGTTAGCCCCAAAAAAAAATTTGGCAATACCTCTTTAAACATCCGATCAGCGCTCGGTGCATCAGGCAAAAATTTTCCAAAAAAATTATTTTCTTCGACACTAGACAATGCATTATGAGCATCAGTACTGCCAATCATGCCAAACTTGAAAGGATTTACACCTAGCCTAAATTGCTCATCCAAGCCCAACTTTAGTGCTGAGCGCGCGTACCCAGACTGCTCTCTCTTCTCCCACCCCGCTGTATCAATTCTGATCGGTTTTCCAAACCGATTGAAGCCAACCATGGCCTTACCAAGCCAACTGTTCCATGTCTCATAATCAGCAAACTCATCCATCGGTGACAGTATCGGGTGGGTTTCGCTATCGCCTTTTATTTGCGTCACTTCCATAAGCGGTTCCCAACGGCTACGGGTTTTTGCATGATTTTGCGTTAAAGGCTGGCCCTCTTCATAGTCAGTAAGCGAAAACATTCGCCCATAACTAAGATTGCTGTTGTGTGGAATTGCCAGCACATCGCCGTTCGTTTTTTGTTGGTATTCTTCGAAATAGCGCCACAGACCTTCCGGGTACGGATTGTCCAAGTACGAAAAGGGTAAAACCCGGCTGACTTTATCCTTACCGTCCTTAAAAATGACATTTCGATGAAGATTAGCTGAAATTGTTTCCACCTCCCAATCAATAGATGTCCATTCATACCCGATAAAGGCGGTAAACTTCCCGGGATTGTTATATCTTTCCGCATTATTAATGATACGTTCCCAAACAGACCGGGTATACGCCCTGTTATCTTCGGTGAGGGAATTGATAAACTCTGTTGGTTTTAAAAAATCAGGAAGCGCCACATCATCCAGGTTCACCTTGTTTTTATGTACTACTGCTAGAAGTCGCTTCCCGGCGTCGGTTTCCAACAGTGCGGGATCAGAGGCTCGAAGCCCTGCCATAACACCAATATTTGCAGCGTGATCAGACACGACCAAAAAATCCAACGGACGACGCAGGCGAACCGGCGTGCCTTTATAACCCGATATTGCTTCTCCTTGGGCAAACCGATAAGCCTCATCAGGCGTTAGCGCTCTATTTCCCAACACATTTGCATCCACAGAGAGATTGGTGTGCAGGTGTGTATCACCCCAATACACGTTTACGGGATAAGACTGATTAGCATAGGGTGAATAAGACTCTTCAGCCCCTGCAATATACGATACACACAACAGGAAAACCATCACGCTGCTACGTCTAAAACATCGGGAGTACTTTATTCTGATTTTGACTGATTTCATTGAACTTTCTCTCTTTCCCTTAATGACGAAGCGTATTTTCTATGCGCTATAACGAATAATTCGTTCGGTTCGCATTCATTGTTCGTTGACAGACCATTGGCGGCCTAATCACTCATCAGTCAACCTGCAATGGGAAAGAAACACCATTCCGAAAAACGCTCCAGATCAAGAGATGGAAAATCAAGTAATTCCAGCGATGGCAACAACTCAACACCCTTCATAATATCTTCAGGTCCTCCGTCCACCTCATACACGGCAATAGTGTTGTACGTCGGCACCGTTGCCCCAGGCTTCTGAAACCCGGCGAGTTCAAAACACTGTCCACTCACCAGTGCGGGAATATTAAACGCGTGGCGGACATGTCGCGTAGCGTACCATTCACGGAATTCAGCCTCGGTGCCTGGTATCGCATTGGCAAAGGCCAACTGTAGCGTGGGTTTCTCAGCCTTTGGCCGTCGTCCCACTTTTTCGCTCACCGGGTAATAAAGCCAGGTGGTTGGACAGGCTGCAGAATGTTCAGATGTGTGCGCAACGGTAATTTGATCGATCAGCGGAGCCGCTTGCTCAGCGCCATCCAGACTCAACTCATAAACCGCCAGATAAGCATAGTCAAAGGGCCTGGAAATACCTCTGGTGACATCGATTGCATTTCTCTCATAATGCTGCGCAGAGAGTACCTTCTCCTGCTGCGATATCATCTGCATGTAATCGCCGTTATACCATTCCAGGAACGCATTTTCCCGATTGGGGGCCGGGTTACTTAGTACATACAAATTGTGACTACGCTGTTTAGTAATCAAGGCCAGCGAGGTCTCCTCACCCCTAGCCGAACCTACTTTATGTATATTCATTTCTTCTCCAGTATTCTTCATAAGCTAATTATCGGTAAGACTTATCCATTCATCGTGATGCCCCCATCCACAACCAATTGGGCTCCGGTGATATGACGGGCTTCATCCGATGCCAAAAACAAGACGGCGTAAGCAATATCTTCCGGCTCCTGATACTCACCTTGAGGGACACTGTTTTCATCTTCACGCATAACCTCTTCTCTGGAAGAGCTTGAATTTTTTGCCAATCCTTCCGAAATTCGTTCCACCATTGGCGTTCGAATAACCCCGGGGTGCACAGAATTACAACGGATCTTTGCTCCCGCTTTTGCACCATGCATCGCCACGGATTTGGTTACGTGACGCACCGCCGCTTTACTCGCACCATAGGCGGTGACGTGGGGTGTTGGAATCACTGAGGCGATAGAAGAGATGTTAATAATCGATCCACCACCCGTCCGCCGCATAGCAGGGATGGCCGCCCGGCAACCGAGGAACGTACCCTCTACATTGACGCGCTGAACACGCTGCCAATCGGATAGAGTAGTCGTTTCGGGATTTGTGTCCGAGCTACCCTCGATACCCGCATTGTTAACCAGTATGTTAAGCCGGCCATAGGTTCCGTCTACATCACGAATCACTGTTTCCCACTGATGCTCATCTGCTACATCCTGCTCAATAAATTTACACTTCAACTCATTGGCCAGACGTTGACCACGACTCACCTGAAGATCTGTGATAATGACAGTTGCACCCTCTGTGACGAGACACCTGGCAATGGCTTCACCTAAACCGGATGCACCACCCGTGACAATCGCCACTTTATCGAGCACACGCTTCATATTTTTTGCCCCTGATTTTCTCGTTTGAAATGCAACTGACGCGCCGGATTTAATACAATTACCAGTAAGTGATAAATACTTTTTAACGCTGTTGAAACCTGAGCTAAATTTTCAAATACGGATTTTTCCATAAGCACGAAGACCTTATAGGCGTGCGATCATAAGATCGGGGTTCTGTAGCAAATTGTGCATGACTGTCTGGAACTGTGAACTGCCAGCACTATCGGCAACTCGAAAATCTAATGATAGATTCACTCTTAATACGGCCACCGTAGTGATGACTTCTTCAACAACAACCTGTGGCTTGGCGCCACCAATCGCAAGGATAGCGCACCGGGGTGGGTTGATCATGGCATCAAACTGATCCACGCCATACATGCTCAGGTTTGAGAGACTAAACGCCCCACCCGTGATATCGTTCATCTTAAGTTGATGCTGGGCAGCCAAGGTTTTAGTCTCAGCCACTATAGCCTGCACACTTTTTTCTTTGGCCTTGCGAACAATAGGAGTGGATAGTCCACCATTGATGGCACTGACTATCGATATATCCACCTGGTGGCACTGGTGTATGACATCATCCATGGTTTAGTCCAACTCCTGCATCATAATTGATTCAGTCATAAAGTTGAGTTTCCGCCCGGCTAAAGGACTTCCTCGAGTACAGCAATAGGCGCCATCACCTCAGCGAACTCACCTTCGGACACCAATATTTTCTTTAAAATGCCGGTGACGGGTGATTCAACCTCTTCCACCGCCTTAGCGGTTTCGATCTCCACCAAAATATCCCCCTGTTTAATGGCATCACCTTCGGCCTTATGCCAGGTTTGGATTTCACCCTCGGTGATGCCCATCCCGGTGTTGGGTATTTTGAGTTCTATGGTCATGTTGTTTACCTGTTAAGTTTTTTGACGGCAGATTTCGTCATTAAATTATTTTGGATTCACCAATCCCGGCTTCGGCTACACAATGTTTTTAACAGCGGCTGTTATTCTCTCCTTGTCAGGATACAACGGTCGTTCCATAGCCACACAAGCAGGTATGTGGACATCGGGTGTAGTGACACGCTGAATAGGTTTTCTGAGACTCTCAAACGCCTGTTCCGCAATCACCGCGGCAATTTCAGAGGCGACGCTGCCGGTGCGGTGGGCGTTATCGACAATCACCACCCGGCCGGTTTTGGCCACTGATTTGATGATGGTCTCTTTATCCAGAGGAACAATTGTGCGAGGATCAATCACCTCAACAGAGATACCCTCCTGCTCCAATGCCCTCGCCGCCACCAGTGCTTTATATAGACAAGCACCGATGGTAATTACTGTGACATCGCTACCTGTTCGTTTCACCTCGGCCTGACCGATGGGAATCAAAAAATCAGAATCGTCACTAACGGGTTCTTTCTTGGTCCATAAATTAATGTCTTCAAAGACCAACACCGGGTCGTCATCCCGAATAGCTGATTTCATTAAGCCCTTCATATCCGCCGGTGTAGACGGGATAATAATTTTTAAGCCAGGGGAATTCATAAATAGTGAGTACGGCCGATCGGAGTGTTGTGCCGCGTTACCGATGTTATAGTACATGCTCGCCCGGAAGACGACCGGCACCTGCAGTTGGCCTCCGGTCATAAACCGCAACTTGCCCGCTTGATTGATGATTTGATCCGAGGCCAGATACACAAAACTGGCGATGGTTAAATCCACGATCGGTCGCAATCCGGTCATGGCGGCACCGATTGCCATACCCGTAAAACTGTTTTCGGAAATCGGTGTGTTGCGCACCCGGTTTTCGCCAAAGGTTTCTTCAACTTCGCCACAGCCATAAATTGCTATTTCCTCGCCGATCAGTACGACTCGTTCATCGCGCAGCATCTCTTCTTTCTGGGCTTGAACAATGGCATCCATGTAGCTAATCTTGCTGTTCGTAGGTATTTGTAATACTGGCGGGGTCTCAATAGTTTCCTGCATCGTTAATTGCTCCTCACAGTCCATGCTCACGCGGGGTAATGAATGGGATTGCTGTACATATTGTCGTAAACGTCAGTTGGATCCGGGAACGGGCTATCGTGGGCAAAAGCAAGGGCCTCGGCCACGGCAACATCAACCTCCTTCTCAACAGCCATGAGTTCCATTTCAGATATTTCGCCCACCGCCAGCACGGACGCTTTGAACAGCTTCAGTGGATCACGACGCGTTATATACTCATCAATCTCCGCTTCGGTACGGTAGGGAACAGGGATCGTCAAGCCTTTACAATGTTCGTCAAAACGGTAGGTTTTGGCTTCAATCAGGGTGGGGCCTTCACCGCGCCGTGCGCGCGCCACCGCAACACATGTGGCATCATAAACAGCCAGGGCATCCTGGCCATCTACAATCACGCCGGAAATACCGTAACCATCAGCACGCCTGGCAACATCCGGCTGGCCATGGGATCTTTCTACTGAGGTTGTTATTGCATAACCGTTGTTTTCACAGAAGTAGATGACCGGCAAGTTCCAGATTGCAGCCATATTAATCGACTCGCCAAAAGTGCCCTGATTAGCAGCGCCATCACCAAAGAAGCATAAGCTCACTTGATCGGTACCACGCACCTGCGCACTAAAACCGGCACCAGTCGCTAAAGGTATGCCGCCCCCCACAATGGCAGATTCCCCAATGATCCCAACACTGTTGTCGGCCAAATGCATAGAACCCCCTCTGCCCTTACAAATGCCTGTAATCTTGCCGAAGATCTCTGCCATCAGGGGTTTAAGTTCAGCCCCTTTGCCGATTGGGTGCCCATGAGAACGGTGCGTGCCGGTTATATAATCGTCGTCGCGCAATGCCATACAGGCACCCACAATTGCGGCCTCCTGGCCCATACTCAAATGCCCGGCGATTTCATTGGCTTTTAGTGTTTCTTCGAAAATGCGGATACGCAGCATACGCCGGTACATTTCGAATTGTTGTGTTTTGCTCAACAACATAAAGACCTCACTTTATCGTAAACGATCAATCTGATTAAAAGTCGTCTGCGGCCAGCAGTGTTCTATCAACAGGATTGATAGGTAGTTCAGCTTTAGTATCTTCTGTTCTGAAAACCCCAACACTTTTCACACGATTCGAGATAAGACGTCTGCGATCCAGCCACTTCCTGATAACGGCATGACGGTGAACGTCAATGGGAAAGCGCCAGATCAATATAACGCTGGCACTCATAATGAGTACCGGGATGAAACAATTGACCACGACAAGTGCATAAGAATTTTCTGCATTAATTCCAGCTGTGGCGTCAAACCCCAGAAAACGTAATAGTGGCAAGCCTATACCTACACCTAATGCCATTCCCAGTTTGACAACCATGTTATACCCAGCCATATAGAGCCCCGTTTTTTCACCGTAGCCTTTAAAATTCCCATAGTCGGCAAGGTCGCCGATAATCGCCGGCGGCATAGCCCAGAGCGCTGAATTTCCAAAACCCACACACACATAACACGCAACAGCGAGCCAGTAATGGTTCTCTGGCACAAACGCGAGTAATATAGTCATGCCCGAGACAAGCAGTATTGAGAAACTCAAAAGTTTATGCCGTCCAATACGGTGTGCCAGCATCACACATAACGGCATCCCCATAATTGCAGCTGTATAAATAATGAACACCACTTCTAGGAAAGCGTTGGTGAGCCCAAGTCGATATTGAATAAAAAAAACAATAACGGCATTTGAAATATTTATGCCACTCATGAATACAAGGGTATATGTAAGAAATCTTAAATAGGGTTTATTGTTCTTCAGCGCGCCAATAAGACCGCCGCTATGCGTGTTTTTTATTGAGCTTGTTCTTTCTCCCACAAAATATAAAGCAGTGAATACTGCCACAGGCATCAAAACGATAACCACATAGGAAATAAGCGTTAGTACCTCGCTCATCATGGCGTCGTCATCTAAAAAGATAACCGGGATCAACGCACTGAGGAAAATTCCAACGGTGGTTCCCGTCTCGCGAAAACCAAACACACGGCTTCGTCCCTGATAGCTAGTGGTCAACTCAGCACCCCAGGAAAGGTACGGTACCTGAATAACTGTCCAAAAGATGTAGAACAAGCTGATCCAAACCAGCAGGTATCCTACTCCGGCACCCTCAGGTGCATTAAATAGATTGTAAACACAAATAATAAATGGCAGTAATCCTCCTAATATCCAGATCCGCCTTTTGCCAAAACGGCTCTGGGTGGCATCACTTAATGTACCAATAAGCGGATCGGTAATACCGTCCCATAGCCTGGCAAACATAAACGCCAGACCCGCCCAATAAAGACTGATCCCGACTTCACTAACATAATAGGTCGGCAGATAATTAACGAGAGGGGCAGCCAACATCATTAAAGGCACAGCGGGGCTGGCAAAGGCTGCCAATCTGCCCTTGCTCAAACACTCCTGCCTGCCAACGCTCACCACCACTTCACCATTGTGTAATCGCTACTACCTACCCTCCACACACCCTTATTGTCTGTAAAAAATGTTCGGGCCAAAACCTGAAATATACTTCTGCTGTTATCCCCTGTTTTAACCATGGTTATGTTGCCCCATAATTAAACCAAGCTACCTGACGACGTAGGTACGTATGCAAGCCTGCTAAACCGTGTTCCACACCCACACCGGATAAGCCATAAGGTTCTAGCGACAAGGCTGCACTGCCTTCACCCATTGGCGTTGACGCATTAATCGTAACCATCCCCGAACGGATCGCTTTAGACAATCTCATTCCAGTGGTGAGATTCGTTGTCCACACATAAGTAGCCAAGCCGAAGGGTGTCGCGTTTGCGAGTCGGATAGCCTCCTCAGTATGGCGGAAACTGGTTACCGACAGCACTGGACCAAAGATTTCTTCTTGAGCGATGGTTGCGTCAGGTGGTACATTTGTAAATAGTGTGGGCTCAACAAAAAAACCACCACTTTCTTGTAGCATAGGGTTGCCACCCAGAACCAAATCCGCTCCCGATTCTTTTCCAGCCGAAATATAGCCCAATACTCTTTCCATTTGGCGCTGGTTGGCGAGGGGACCAAAGGTTATCTCAGGATTAAGCGGATCACCGGCAACAACTCGTTTTAATCGCTCGGCGACTTTCTCAATTAGTGTATCTTCTATCTCTTTCTGAACAAGCAACCGCGACCCGGTCACACACAACTGTCCCTGATTCATCAGAATAAGTTGCGCGACATGATCTGCCACGTTATCGAGGTTTTCGTAGTCTGAAAACACAATCTGTGGGGATTTACCCCCACATTCGGCATGCACAGGCTTTAAATTGGACTGACCGGCATACTGCAACATCAGCTTGCCAACAGCGGTGGAGCCTGTGAAGGCGAGCATATCTACATCATTGTGTAAAGCCAATGCACGCCCCACCGTTTCTCCTTTACCTTGTACCAGATTCAGCACACCGGGAGGGATACCGGCCTCTGTTGCCAGGTAGGCAAGCTTCATACTAGAACGGGGTGAACACTCGGAGGGTTTGAGGACGACACTATTTCCTGCGGCCAGTGCCGGTGCAATTTTTGTTACCGCCGCCATAACAGGAAAATTCCAGGGTGTAATCGCAGCAACAACACCCCGGGGCACACACTGCTGCGCAATAAAGCTATTCTTACTACTCTGGTAGACATCGCTCACCAGGTTATCCATGGCTTGCGTGTAGTAACGTACCAAGTCGGCCGAACTGGCGGCATTCCCCAGACTCAAGCTTACGGGCTTGCCCATATCCATAGCATCCAGGACGTCCAGTTCGTTCGCGTGTGTTTCAATCAGCTCGGCAAATTGATGCAGGATCGATCGTCGCCGGGAAGCCGGAAAATCACACCAACGGCCATCTTCAAAAGCAGTACGGCTGGACTCCACGGCACGCTCTACATCGGCCTCATAACCAACCGGCATCACAATTGATTTTGTCCCCGTTGCAGGGTTGCACAGTTCGAGTATGTTTTCACTTGCAGAAGGAACTGCATAGCCCTCTATAAATTGGGCCACTTCAACTCTTGTAAGACTTCTACCAATTCCATCGTGATCTAGGTCTTTCGCTGTTTCCATTTACCCGCTCAACTTGCTTTTATATAGTCACTACTAATCGCCAAGCTCATTAACAGATTGGCGGCGAGAATCGGATTGCTATTGAAAAGTGGAGTTAAGCAGTGATCCCGGTACTATTACATAAACGTATCGGAACCACCCGCCCCAGTGAGTGACGAGTCCTAAAAATCCACCCTAAACGTGACACCCATCGTCCGAGGTTGCAAACGTACGACACGGGCAGTCCCTGGAACATTTACGGCGTCTAGGAACACGCTGGTTGCTGCGTCGTCATTCGTGAGATTATTCACATACAGTGCAACTTCATAATTATCGACATAGAGTCCGGCACGCAGATTTAACAAATGGTAGGCATCACTTAAAAAATCATCTGTTTCCCTGCCCACCAACGAAACCGTGTCACCAGAATAACGATGACTTAACCGCAGGTAACCGGACATGTTATTCGGCAAGTCATCCAGAGTATATTGCACGTAGTTGGCCGCGCTGAAATCCGGGGTACCCGCCAATCTCGCCCCTGGCGTTAAAGGCACACCGGATAACACGGAATCAAGCTCAGCATCGGTATAGGTGAACGACAAACCCAACTCCCATCCATCAGCAGGCAAATATGCCAACTCAAGCTCAACCCCTTTAGAGCTGGCATTGCCCGCATTGTCCGTGAAATTTGGTACCAGAACACCATTGACTAAGATACCGCGACGCTGTAGCTGAATATCGGACCAATCTATATAGAAGGCAGCCGCATTCAGCCTTAGACGGTTGTCCAGCCAAGTTGATTTGATACCCAGCTCATAGTTCCACAGCGAATCATGATCAAAAGACAACGGGATACCGTTTGTCGGCGTGGCACCGAAATTTACCTGACCTACCCGATAACCTTGTGTTGCCGTTGCATAGAGATGAACATCTTCAGCGGGATGATATGAAATCGATACCTTCGGTGTAAACGCGCTGTCGTTTTGTTTTACCAATGGTGTTGGAGAAGAACCTCCGACAAGCAACCCTTCAAAGAGCGGCACCTCAAATTCAAAGGCATTATCAAACCAACGGCCTCCAACCGTAATGCCAACCTTATCGGTCAGGTGATAGGTTGCTTCACCAAAAATGGCTTTTTCGGTTATATCAGCAAAGTAGGTCGCATCTAGTATAACGGTGGGCAAGGTATCCGCCGACAACCGTTGAGCAACATCGATGTCTTGTTCAAAATAAAAAGCGCCTAGCGTCCACTCGAGTGATGCATCTCCCTGAGACGACAAACGAACTTCCTGAGCCAAGCTTTTTATATCATTCTCTAGCAAGTCTTCCGTTTCATCCGGATCTACACCACCGCCGAACCGAGAAGCCCACAGCGGGGTTAAACCCACAGTTATAATCGAATCACGTTCCGCATAGGAGGTAGAGGAGGTCAATAAAGTGGAACCAAAATCATACTCCCCGACCAGATTATAGACAGTTAAACTGACGTCGGAACTTCTCGGAATTGGGTGATTGTAATCATAGTGTCCCCCATCAGCTAGGTCCCTGAAGCTATCCGGACCATCATCAAGAATGTCCTTTTGGTGCGTAAGAGTGAACCGGAAGTTCAAATCTTCGGTCGCCTGATAGGCTAGAATCGCTCGCCCGCCCTCCGTCTCTCCGCTATTTACATCCTTTTCGTCGCGAGTCGTATTGTCGATATACCCACCATCATTCCGGGTATAACCGACCACACGCAGCGCCAGCTTGTCCTCCAAAATCGGGATATTAACCATACCATTGATATTATTGCTGTCACCTCCATCGTCAATGAAAGCCGTGCCAAACTCCACATTAGCCTCAAATTCAGAGGTATCTGGCTTATTAGTGATAATTCGGAGCGCGCCCCCTAGAGCACCAGAGCCGAAAAGCGTACCTTGCGGACCACGCAGAACCTCCACGCGCTCCACATCGTAGAGATTGGGATCAGTATTAGTCCACTGTTGCCACCGGGATAGCGATGGCAAATCATCGACATAAAGAGCTGTTGTGCTTTGCAGATTATTTATTGTATTACTCTTGGTACCTATACCGCGGACTGTTACACTGCTTCGCCCACGGCCAAAAGAGTTATAGTTAACCCCTGGCATTTCTGCCAAATAATCCCCCGCGCCAACGGCGCCGATTCGCTTCAAAGTATCACTACCAAATGCCGACAAACCAAACGCCACTTCTTGCAAATCTTGCACTCTCTTATTTGCCGTAACAAAAACTTCTTCAATCCGACGGTTTGCTAAAATCTTTTTTTCCACGCTATCTTGGACTTCCACCCCTCCTTTTGCTTCCGATTGCAGGTTAACAGTATTGCCCTGCTGGTTAGCAGCGTGGATTAGGTAAACTTTCTCATCATTCTTTTCAACACTTAGCCCCGTTCCAACCAAAAGTTTTTGCAGAGCTTCCTGATTGGTATAATCGCCTTGCAAGCCCTGTGTTTTTTTGCCTTTAACGATATCCGCGGTAAACAAGATTTCACTGTCTGTTTGGACTGCAAAGGTTTTTAGCGCTTCACCTACTGCGTTTTCACTAATATCGAAGTATTGTTTTTCATCGTCTGCCTGTGCTGTACATACTCCAAGACCTAACGTCATTCCTAACGCCAATGCGGAAACTTTGTTAGGCAGCCTTACTAATTTAGAAATATTGGCCAGCATATTGGGATTTTTCGCTTTTGATATGGGAAGAATCATAGCTCCTTTCCTTTTTGCATAACTATAGATAATTTGCAACTGATTTGCTCAGTTTCTACCTATAAATTACGTAATGGCAATGGAATATCATCAGAGCAGTAATGAGTATAATTATTTCACGACAGATCAATACATTAAATTCAGCTGAGACACCATAATACTGTGTAAAACTTAGCCAAAAACAGAAATCTGTCTGCAAATTTTATAGCAGTGTTGGCTGTATTCTCTATATCTTTACGAGAATTACTTAACTCAGATTATTAGTATTTATGGATAACCATTAGATGGACAATCGTATTGCTTCGCGAATTTTAAGAACTTCCGGCTTTTCAGAAAACTGCGCCAAAGTATTCCACAACTCTTGCAAACCACGATACGCCTGCAGATGCGTTTTATCCGCTTTGATCCAAGCGTCAAAACTATCGAACTCTGGTGTGGTCATTGTCTCTGACAATACCCGAACAAACCATTGCAGTGCTTGGTCTTCGGCTGGACTGGCACGTCGCTGTGACGAATGTTTTCCCTGAACAGTTTTCAATCCGCTACTCCTTTAGATAATTAGTACTACGCAGGAGCGCGGCTTTTCATCAGTTAATAATTGGTTAAACATAGCCGGATTCCTGCTTCCTCAGGAATGACGGACTTATTGGGCTCCTGCCTCCGCAGGAATGACTAGCCCTCGGGGAGAAGAATCAGGTTGCCGTTGGCATCATTCGTTACTTGCATTGAAAAATAGGTGGTTAACGCCTGTATCGCCTTGCGGGTATCGCCGGACTTAAACACCCCAGTGACTCGGATAGATTCCAGGGATTGGTCGCCCAGCAGGATCTTTCTTTTTGAATAGCGGTTGAGGTCTTCGATAACATCGGCCAGGGAGTGGTCCTCGAAGATCAAGCGACCCTGTTGCCAGGCGATAACCTGCGGGATATCGACCGTATCGGCTTCCGACATACCCTTATCGGAGTAAGCAAGTTGCTGGCCTGCTTCCAGTTTGGTAACCGGCTCGAATTCATCGGCAATGGCGGGCAGGTCCTTCGCCACGGCCACACTGCCTTCGAGCAATGTGACCAAGACTTCGCCGTGCGCTTTTTTCACCACAAAGGCGGTGCCCAAGGCGGTGATTTTGCCGTTGCCGGCCTCCACCACGAAGGGTCGGGTTTTATCGTGAGCCACATCAAAACGCGCTTGGCCTTTCTCCAGCACAATGCGGCGTTGTTGCGCTGAAAAATCCTCCCTAAGGCGGGTCTGCGTATCTAACAGCACTACCGATCCGTCGTCGAGTTTCAAGGAGTCCTGCTCACCAATCGCGGTTTGGTATACGTCCTCTTCATAAAGGTCGCCCCGGAAATCGCCAATATCAAAATTAATGCCCAAGAACGCCACCACCAGGGATGCCGCCAGCGCAAAAGGCAACCAGCCAGAGCGGTTTCGCCTAGTGTAGCCAGAATTTTGCTGTGCGGTGGCTTCTTGTTGCCGTACCGCTTGTTGTTGTACACAATGTTGCGCGGGATGCGGCAATATTTTGGCCGGTTTCCGGCTGGCGGTTTTTGCGAGGCGGCGTTCCAGTAATATATCCGGGTGATTGCCGTATTGGCCGAGTTGCTCCCACAATGATTCCAACCTCCGATAGGCCCTGAGGTGCATCAAATTAGCATTGAGCCAGGCTTTGTGTTCGACGATATCCTCAGCCGAACAGGCGCCACTTTGCATGCGCACCAGCCATCTTGCCGCCTGCTCTTCGACGCGCATCTTGCAATCCAGCGTTGAATTACCACTCTTATCCGGCATTAGGTTTCCTTTACTATCTCTTTCATACGCTGCAACGCTTTCATCATGTGTTTTTCAACCGCACTAATACTGATACCACAGTGGTCGGCTATTTGTGAGTAAGAAAAGCCCTCGTAGCGACTCAGTACAAATACCTGCTGCGTTCTTGGTGTGAGTCCTTTTAGCGCCTTCAAAAAGCGACCGTATAGCTCTTCACCACATGCCTCCTTTTCCGGCGAAATGGGGTCTTCCTGCGCCAGAGCCTCATCGTAGGTCACATGCATATCCCGCTTGCGAACCTTTTCTCGCCTGGAGCGGTCTCGCAATACGCTCCAGGCAATAGCGAAAATATAGGGCTCTGTGTAATCGTTATGGGCAATATCATTGCGTTTCAAAATTTTGCAAAACACTTCCTGCGTAAGTTCTTCGGCGTCCCACTTGTTGCGGGCGCGCATCGAGAAAAAACTTAACAGCATCCCCTGGTACTGATCTACAAGCCTTTTCATAGGAAGTAACTCTATTTCCGGTTGTTATCTTTGTTATGACGGCAATACGCCGGGCCTTCCCTCCCGGCCGAACGTCTATCCTCAACTAAACTCGATAAGCCCCTGCTTAAGGGCAAGATAAACGGCATTGGCCTGGGAGCTGGTACCCAGCGCCTTTTTAGCCAGGGCCATATGTTTGTTGGCGGTATCTATGCTGATGCACAACACGTCCGCGGCTTGCGCCAAAGTGAGATCCTGCTTGGCCATGGTGGTCAACAAGCGCAACGGCCGCGGATTGATGGGTTGTCTGGATTTTCTGGGATAAAACTTGGTCTCGCCAATAAAGTTCACGGCATCCGCCAGTAAACGCAATATAGGCTTGCAACGCTCCACCATCTGCCTGAATTCCTCGCGGGACGTACCCTTGGATATTACCGCAAATAGGGTTTTGTCCTCTCCCTTATGCCTGTTGGTTTTAACGGGCAGCAGGTAGGCGTCATTAACCTCGAAGCGTTTGTACAACGCGAGTATTTCCAGGTTTTTCTTGAAGGTCTGGGTAATCAAGGAAGCGCGTTCAACTACTTCGCCTATCGCCGATAGATATACCGGCTCCAGGCTGCCCGTCTCCATATAGTCCATCACCATATCGTAGCGGCTGAATCTTTCCGCCTGATAGGCCTCCTTTAGCTCTTTTGGCATAGAACTAAAGGGAATATTGGCAGCGCCGCTAATGGACTTGCTGGCCACCACGTAGTCGGAAAAACCCAGCGATTCAAGAACCGTTACAATCCGCCGGTTGAAGTCTGCGATATCTGCCGCGCCCGCCAAGATGCGGACGAACTCTATTTGGTTGATTAGCACATCCAGCGCCAGATCATCCTGTAGTGCTTCGATATCCAGCTTTTTGCAACTTTCCGAATCAGTTTCTTGCTGTTGTTGGTATTGCTCACTAACTGCAGGTTGGCATCGAGAATTCATAACTCTGAACCTTATAATTTTTCTTACAATTTGATGACAACTGTATTACGAAGGGATCAGAGCACAAACTACACGATCTCATGTTTTTGGCAGTATTATGCTATTCAAATTATAGCTTCCTATTATTGATGAGCCGGACTGCGATCGATTAGCACCTTAAACAGTCCATAATGGCTATTTTGGTTATATTATAGGCGGAAATAGATGAATAAATGCGGCTTGTTAGTTAACGGAAAGCCAGTATGCCGTCTCCGGAGAATGCCCCGTCAACGCCCAACCGTAGCTAAAACTGATAAGTGATATCAACACCGAGCGTTCTGGGATCGCCAAATGCCTGACCAATTGATATCGCCGGATCCGCGACAGGAAAAGAATCAACAATATACTCTTCATCCGTCAAATTCTTACCCCAAAGAGACGCCTTAATAGAACCGCTTTTCTGGCCAAGGCTTATATCAGATAGGGTTAAGCGCCCATTGATCAACGTATAAGCATCCGTGCGCTGTTCGCCAAACGGAGCAAAAGAGTATTCATCTGTGGAGGTGATATCTAGATGTAAAGCCAGAGTTCCATAGCGCTGGGGGGCAAAGCTATAGTCCAGCGTAATCGAACCCGAATGCTGGGGCGCTAATGGAACGAAGAACTCTTTCAATGCACCTCCCGCCAAAGGATTGGGCTGTAAAGGCATGTCACCATCCAGGTATACATAGCTGGCTCCAACCACCAGGCCCACGATTGGTGAAACCGTCAGGTCTATTTCAACACCGTCTACCTCTACGGTTCTTGCGCCATTTATAGTCTCGACAACCCCAACGGTTACCGGGTCGCTAAAATCCAGTTGTAGATCATCATAGTCCGCGTTAAAAACAGCTACATTGAGCCTGGCCTTGCGATCCCAGAATTCCGATTTCAGACCAATTTCATAGGTCTCCGCAACCTCTTCTTTAAACGGCGTAAAACTGGTCGAGCGTGTGTTAACACCCCCGGCCTTATACGCGGTACTCCATTTGATATATGTTGATATTCTATCGTTCCATCGATAGTCAATAGCCACCGTGGAATCAAAATGTTCAGCGTCCTGATCGGATTCACTCAACCCGAATTCCAATCGCGTCGCGGACCTCTCGTCTTCAGTGTAACGCCCTCCCAAAGTTAGATACAACTTGTCGTTAATAGCTTTCGGGTTCCATGTTGCCTGTCCATAGACAGCCTGAGAACGGGCCTCCGCATCAACAATCCTCGGCGGCAAAATTGTGCCGGAAAACAATTCTAGGGTTGTCGGCGGAGTAATTGGGCTTAACGGGTCTCCAAGGGCGCCAAAAATGTCCAGCGTAAAGCTATCCTGCAAGGTCTTCTCCGAATCCTCTTTCAGGTAGTAAACGCCTGCAGCCCATTCCACGTGATCATGGGTGCCAACAAATTGAAATTCCTGAGTATATTGATCTTGATCCAAAATCGAGGCATCGTTTAAGCCGTTAAAATACAAAACGCCTGCATAATTATTGTTGCTATCCTCTTCTACTTTACGATACGCGCTTATGGATTTAATGGTCAGGTGCTCTGATTGGTCCCAACTGATAATTAGCGAATGCCCACTGTGCTCGCTCTCGGTAGGAACCAAGGGCGTTATCGGCAAGCGTGTTTCAGTGCGGCGATCTCTCTCCTCGCCGAAAATACCAACCCTATCGACATAAAATTGATAATACCCCTGTGCAGTCTCCACCTTAGCTTCGTCATAGCTGTAGTCAATCGCAACACTATCACTGGCTTGCCAATTCAAGCTTAAGCGTCCACCATTCTTTTTATATTCGTTGTAATCTGCCTCACCGGGTGCCGTGTTATTCACCCAACCATCCCGCTCGGAGTGCAGATAGTCCAGCTTGGCGCTAATACCAGAAAATTTTGGCAAATTGATGCGGGTGACACTCCTCAGTTCATCATAGCGGCCTAAACTGAGAACTTGTTTGATACCAAATTCGCCAGTAGGTTTTTTCGAGACCAAGCTGACGGCTCCGCCAACCGCGTTGCGGCCGAAAAGCGTCCCCTGAGGTCCCCGCAATACTTCAATACGCTCCAAATCCACCAGATCAAAACCCAACCCTTGGGAACGCGCTATGTAAACACCATCAAGGTAAACACCCACAGACGCCTCTCTAGTAATTTCGCTTGAGTCTCTGGGCGCATTACCTCGGATACCCAGCACTATATTCGAAGGCGTATTACCGAATGGCATAACACGCAATGAGGGGATAGCACCTCGCGCCACCGAAGCTAAATCATTAATCCCTTGCAACTCGAGTTGCGTATCCTTCATCACGGAAATCGCTATAGGCGTTTCTTGGATTGACTGCTCACGTTTTTGGGCACTTACGATAATTTCGTCTAAGATATTTTCTCGATTCTCAGCCTCGGCAAAAGCGTTCGTAACAAATACCTGAAAGAAGGCAATTGTGGTTAGTTTAAGAACCTTGGCCAATCTATTGTTGTACATATTTATCTCCTGCCCAAAGGTGCGAAGGTAATCGCTAGGAAAAACTGACCGGTAATTCTGAAAACCCGCGTACGAATATGGAATCTATCCAAATCAGTTGATCATCACCGGGACAATCGAAGCGGGAATAAGCGCTCAAGAGTGTTTCGAGCGCAATCCTCATTTCCAGCCTCGCAAGTGCTGCTCCTATACAGGTGTGAATGCCGTGACCAAATGACAAGTGCTGCTTAATTCGTTGTCTGCCTAGATCAAAGGTGTCAGGGTTTTGAAACGCAGCTGGGTCGCGGTTAGCGGAGGCTATCAGTGGTACAACCAGTTCTCCTTTCGGTACGGTTACCCCGTTTACATTGACGTTTTGAGTCGTTACCCGAATGCTTGAGAGTAAAGAGGGGCTGTAGCGCAATAGCTCTTCAATAAATGCCGGAATCAATGGAGGAGAATCAATTAACCTGGCCATCAGATCAGAACGCCTAGACAAGAGGATAACCGCATGATTCAGCGCTTGTATTGTGGTTGCAAAACCCGCCGTGACCAACAAGCTCAGAAGACTAGTCAGCTCTTTTTCCGATAGGTACTCATCATCGATTTTTGTATTAATCAAATGAGTAATCAAATCATCCTGAGGAGACCCCTTCCTTTCATCGAGCACTTCCATAAAATAGTTCTTTTGTCTCAGGACGGCTTTTTCATAGGCCTTTAAGAATTCGTCGTCAGGTCGAGTAGGTCTTACTCTCTCCTCCAGTTCTACCCATTCGCGCAATTCGGCCAGGCTTTGCTTCTCTCCCAGCCCTACAATGTGCCTAATGATTTTACCTATATAGGGATAAGAAAAATGCTCGATGAAATCTATAGGTTCTGTGCCTTCGAAATTGGGAATCAGCGACTGAGCCGTATCACACATCAAGGGAATTAGTGAATTAATTGCGTTATTCACGAACGCTTTGTTCACCATTCCATGGTACCGTTTATGTTCAGGAGGATCTTGGGCTACGATTAGTCGAGGCGTTCTACATTCCTCTCTGAGCCAATCGGATTCGTATGAAAAGTCAATAGCTTCTGAAGAAAAAATTTCTGGGTTCGATAAAACAAACTGTACGTCCTTAAAACGGCTAATGGCCCACATACCATCTGGTTCAATTTGACATACCGGGTAGTGCTCCCGAAGGAAGGAATAGGTTGGAAAAGGGTTAGCTTGAATTTCAGGAGACTGCAAGTAGATGCCGGGGCGAAAAATACTATACCCGTTGATATTCATACCGATACCGATTATTTTTTAGTGAGTTATTTGGTATATTCAATAAGTCCATTTAATACGGCTTTTTTTATCGCTGCATAATTCGTTCTCGCCCCAAACGCTTTTCTTGCGGTCTCGAGATGCTTGTTTGCCGTGACGACGCTAATACATAATTTGTCTGCTACTTGAGCTATATTTAGATCACTATTTGCCAGCGTATCGAGTACTCGCAAAGGCCTTGGATTAATAGAAACCGTTTTTTTATCTTCCTCATCCTCTTCAAAAAAGATGTCTGAATACCTTCGAGTTGTAACAAAATCAATTGCTTCGCATAACAACTGTAACGTAGAGCCACAACACTTTATCTTTTCTTTAAATTCGTGCGGACTACAGCCTCGATCAGCGACCGACAACATAACCTTGCCGGCACCCGTTTTTGCTTTGGTGGGAACATTGTAAAAGTCGTAGTAACCAAAGGACTTATTCAATTGGTAGATCGCAGCCATAGCGCGGGTCATATCGCTTTCAAAAGGCGCTTGTTCGACATAGGCTTCAAGCATCGAACGGTAGATAGGATTATTTTTACTCTCAGCATAGGGAACGATCACATCATGCTCGTAAAAATCCTGGCAATAATAGCTATCCAAAAATTCCTTTGAAAAGCTGACTAATGCCTGCGAGTCGACGCAGTCCGTATTACATAATCGCACAAAGGAATAGTCGGAAAATCCGAAATGATTGATTTCGGTGTCTATGCGCTCCTTAAAATCTGAAAAGTCTTTACATGTAGAAAGTTTCGCGTAGTAACCAAAATCCACTTCAGAGATTGGGCTCGACAGGTAGTCGTCAAGTGATTGCCCCTCTTCTGCGTCCGACGAATTCGCCGCTCGGGCACAGAATTCTGCTATCTCTTCAGAGCCATTACCTTTTTCTGCCATCTTCGTTGACATTATGTGCACCTCGACAATGTATATACGCAAGAAAGCTTAAAGACCTCACTAGCCGATTAACAAAGATATATGCCGAATATATGCAGCCGATATTTGAAATATTTAGCAGAGAAATAAAGGGAATATGGGAACTCGTTACGCAACCGGTGCGCCAGAGGAACCTAGCCGGATTTTGGCATGCCGTCCGGAAGCAGAATAAGATCGCCGTTTTTATCGCGGTTAACGCGCATGGAGAAATAGGCCTGAAGCGCACGAATGGCCTTGCCGCTGTCACCGGACTTGAATACGCCGGTCACCCTGACCTCTTTCAGCGAATCGTCGCCGAGCAGAATCTTGCTGCGGGAGTAGCGGTTGAGATCGTCGACCACCTCCTGCAGGGTGGCGTCGTCGAATACCAGCCTGCCGCTTTGCCAGCCGGTTACCTGCTCGACATTGGCCGCTACCGCTGACGATATCCCCCTATCTGAATAGGCAACCTGCTGTCCCACATCCAGTTTGAGCGACTGCTTGGCTGTCGTTTCCGGGCGGGGTACGTCAGTCGACGGACTGGAAGGCTGGTCCTGCACCACTTGCACCTGCCCCTCCAACAGCGACACCAGGATTTTATCCGCATCCTTCCGCACCACGAAGACCGTGCCCAATGCAGTTACCTGGCCGTTACCCGCCTGCACGGTAAACGGCCGGCTGGTGTCTTTGGCTACATCAAATTGGGCCTGTCCGGCATGCAGGTGAACCAACCGCCGCCGCTCGGTAAAGTCACTGGCAACATGGGTTTGGGTATCCAGGATCAATGTAGAGCCATCGGGCAGCGTGACCGTTTTTTGCTCCCCGATAGCGGTTCGGTATACCATTTGGGCATCCTTTCCAGGGGGCGCAAAACTCAGCAGGGCAATGCCTATCACAAGCGACGCCGCCAAGCCGGCGGCAAGCCATGCTGCGGGCCGGCGTCTTTTGCCGCCGGCCTGAAGCGCCGACTGCCGCAGGGCTTGTACATCGGGCATATCGGCAAAGTCCCCCGCAGTGCGCCACAGGTCTTCCAGTTCCCGGTAGGCTTTGTGGTGCATCAGGTCGGCATCCAACCAGGCCTTGTGTTGGGCAATATCACGCCGGGTGCAGCTGCCGGACTGCAACAGCGCAAACCACCTGCTGGCCTGCTCTTCGATCTGCCGGTAGCGGCGGTTCATGTCTGCATTGTGGGAAGCTTGCGACATGGCGATACCTTTACAGGCTGGCTCCCGCGCTGAGGGACTTTTTGATTTCCGTCAGGGCTTTTATCATATGCTTTTCCACCGCACTCACGCTCAGCCCGTAGTGGTCGGCGATCTCCGTGTAGGTCATGCCTTCGTAGCGGCTGAGCAAGAATATATTGCGGGTTTTGGGTTTTAGCGCTTCCAGGCATGCCAGGAAGCGCTGGTACTGTTGCTCGCTGGCCAACTGCTGCTCCAGCGGCAGGCTGGCTGCATTGCCGGTTACCTCATCAAATTCAACATGATTGCCCCGCTGGCGAACCTTATCGCGCCTGGCCCTGTCGCGCAGCACGCTCCAGGCAATGGTATAAACGTGGGATTCCGGATATTGATCCGCCACGCCACGGTCGCGTTTGAGTATTTTGCAGAAGACTTCCTGGGTGAGTTCTTCCGCGTCCCAGGCGTTTTGCGCATGCCGGCTGAAAAACCGCAGCAGCGGCTCTCGATACTGGGTGAACAGTCTGTTCATGGTTTGGTGTATTTTTATGCTTTGATCATTTCCAATTACCCACTCCCTCCCCATCGGGCGCGGCAATTACTAAATCATAGCTTAAGTATGACAGAAAATAATCAAAATGACCTGCCGGCTGGGCCTAACGGACCGTCCAGCCGCCGTCCAGCACCATCTCCTGCCCGGTGATATTGCGCGCCGCATCGCTGATCAGATAGTTGACTGTGCCGGTCAGCTCATCCATTTCGATAAAGCTTTTCTTGGGCATTGGCTCCAGCATGATGTTGTTGATTACCTCTTCTGCGGAAATACCGTGTTCCTTGGCCTGACTGGCAATCTGCATTTCCACGAGCGGGGTTTTGACATAGGCAGGGCAAATGGTGTTTATGGTGATGTCCTGGCCGGCGGTTTCCAGCGCCATCACCTTGGAAAAGCCCAAAATGCCGTGTTTTGCCGCAACATAGGCGCTTTTATAGGGCGATGCCACCAGTGAATGAATGGAACCTATGTTAATGATGCGGCCGAAATTATGGTTGCGCATAAACGGCAGCAATGCGCGGGTCAGCATGGCGGGCCCCACCAGCAGGATCTCGGTGATCAGCCGCCAGCGGTCCGGCGGAAAGTCCTCCAGCTTCGCGACATGCTGGATGCCGGCATTGTTGACCAGGATATCCAGGTAGCCGCCCTTTTCCTCAATCACCTTAGTAACCGCGGCAATATCCGCATCACTGGTGATATCCAGTTTTTCCGCGGATACCGACAAGCCCTGCTCGGCCAGGCCCGATGCAACAGTCTGCAACGCCGGCAAATTGGCGTCGGTCAACAGTACCTGGCAACCCTGTTTTGCCAGGTCTTCACCAATGGCCAGGCCGATACCGCTTGCGGCGCCCGTGATCAATGCGGTTTTTTCTCTCATGGTTTACTCCTGACAATCCACGCAATACGCGCTGTATTAGTCGCCGCACACGGCGCGAAATCCGGCGGCGACAAACGGGATCATATGGTCGTAGGCCGCATCGAAGTCGGATGACAGGCACGTGCCGTCGGACAGCCTGTCGATCCGCCCGGTTTGCGCCAGGGTTAGCGCCAAGGCGCCGGATACATATTGGTAACACCAGTGGATATCATCATCCCTGGCGTTGGGCAGCGCCGATTTGAGCGCCTCGACAAATTCACCGACCCGCTTGTCGAAAACCTCGGGCATCAGAATTTTGTTCCAAATCGGCGAGGTCATTACGTAGGCGAGCAACGCCAGGTAATTTCTCCAGCCCGGGTCGCCACTTTCCTGGGCGACCTTAAGCGGCAGCAGGAAGGCTTCGATTATCTGCTCCAGCGTCTGCGGTTTGCCGGCGGCTTTTTCCCGGCTGGCCAGCAGAGCTTCCCTGCGCCAACTGCTGAGTACTTCCGCGCGGCGATTAAACACAGCGTAAAAAAGATCCAGCTTTTTACCGAAATGGTAGTTCGCCAGGGCCACATCCACATTCGCGCCCTTGGCAATCTGGCGCATGGTGACGCCATCGTAGCCATGTAAAGCAAACAACTCTTCTGCCACATCCAATATGCGTTGGCTCTTCGAACCCTTGCCTTTGTTCGTCATGTCTACCTCGGTTGTTACTGCTATGTTGCCCGCGATCTTTGGCTAAAGCCGGTTGGGTTGCAAATTCAACGCTCGTTGAATATAGTGTCTCATCATTTGTTGAATTGCAAGGGGCCATGTTACCTTATGTGGGTAGAAATATTTAAGTATGCGCTCACCGTTAGCTATGTCGGCCTGGTCTACTGGCTGTCCTGGATCGGCATGCGCCGAACCCGGGATATCAGCGGTTTCTCCATCGGCAACAAGGACATGAGCCCCTATATCATCGGCATTACCCTCGCTGCGTCTATTGCTTCAACAGCCACCTTTGTGATCAATCCCGGCTTTGTCTACGTGCACGGGTTTTCCGCCTATTTGCACTATGGCGTGGCCGGCTCTACCGGAATACTGACGGCTTTTCTGGTGCTTTCCCGCGGGTTTTTGCGGCTGGGGGAACAGAAACAGGCGCTGACCATTCCGGAGTGGATTTACCATCGCTACCAGCACCGCGGCTTCAGCCTGTTCTTTGCGTTTATTAACCTGCTGTCGGTGACCTTTGTGGTGCTGATCCTGGTGGGTTGCAGCCTGTTGATGACCGGGCTGTTCCCGATAGAACAGAAAACCGCGTTGATTATTGTGTTGGTGTTTGTGTTTTCCTATGTGTTGATGGGCGGCACCTACGCCCATGCCTACACCAATACCCTGCAGGGGATTATGATGATGCTGGTCACGCTGCTGCTGTTTTGGCAGGGACTTAAATATTTCGACGGCGGTTTTTTTAGTTCCCTGAAAACCGTCAGCGATGCCTACGCCGCGGCGTTTAATCACCAGAGCAGCCTTTATTACAGTTTTTTCTCGGTGTTCGTCAGCGGTTTTATCATTACCTTCGCGTTGATGCTGCAGCCCCATATTCTGACCAAGGTGCTGTACCTGCGCAGCGAAGCGGATATCGGCAAATTTATCGGCACCACCGTGGTGGTGGGAACCTTTTTTACACTGATTTTAATGGTGGGCTTTTACACGCGCTTGGCGGGCCTGGACGTACCCGCGCAGGACACCGTGATGCGAGAGTACCTGTTGCACGAATTCAGCGGCACACCGCTGGGAAATCTCGCCCTGACATTTATCTTTATCACGCTGTTGGCGGCCGGCATGAGCACCCTGGACGGCATTCTGGTATCCCTCTCCGCAATGGTGGTCAACGATATAGTCACGCCATTGATCGGCGACAGGCACAAGGGCCTGGCCTGGTCCCGTTGGGTGTTGGTGGGGGTCGGCGTTGTCGGCGTTATCCTGGCCTGGAACCCGCCGCCGCTGATCGGGCTGTTCGCACAGAAAGGCGTATACGGACTGGCCGCGGCGTCGCTGGTGCCCATGTTATTCGGCGTGCTGGTGCGGGGCCATCTGCCGTTGTGGGTGGTAGCCAGCGCCGCCTTTATCGGGCTGGTTAGCCACTTTTATCTCAACCTGTTCGGCGGGGTGATAAATCCCGCGGTTTCGGCGAGTTACGCGATTCTCCTTTCCGCGGCATTTGCTATCGTCAGCCTGGGACTGCTGCGCCTACGTCCGGCGGCTTAGTCGGAAAACCACGGGTTGGCCGGGTTTCGATGAAAGCCCGGATGCCGGCTTCCCGGTCCGGGACCATTACTGCCCGGATATAGACCAGGCATACTTTTCCATGTCGGTGGCGGCCGTGATTAGGTAAGGGTTTCGGAACACGCTGTGAATACGTCCGTGTAAGCTCGACGCCGGCTTCCCTGCCGGCGACGGTTCCGAAACCCTTACCCAACCACAGCCTTCAAACCAACCGCTGTACTGCTTTTCCAGTAGCAGCAATTTGCTAAGCAGCAAAACGGTAGACTTGAAGAATTACCTGGGGAAGTGCCTTTGCAGACCGTCACCCGCAGGGAAGCGGGTGTCGAGCGTACAGGGACGTATTCACCGCGTGTCTGCAAAG
>JANQKW010000145.1 GCA_028280905.1 Porticoccaceae bacterium | reverse complement strand
GGGAGGTTTGTCCGTGACCGGCCGTTAAGTTTGCCAAATTGCCGGCGCTGCGGTAACTCGCTATCGCTCAAACAGTCCTCGCGACACCCCCGACAATTTGGCAAACTCAAAGCACGGCCTGATTGGTCCCGGACAAACCTCCCCTGGCGGGACTCCGGGCGTCACAAGTAGCACCGACGTAAGCGGGCGTGTGGGGACTATGTTTGGGACCCCCGTCGACAGGGATGTCGACGCGGAGCTTACAGGGACGTATTCACAGCGAGTCTCAAACAGAGTTCCCAGATGGCCGCGGAAATTTGGCACCAACCTAATACCGGAAAACTCCGATCACGAATACACCTAACGACTCCGCTATAATTAAAGGCAACCCTTATGGCTGCTGTGGGATTTTCTGAATGCCGTTCATATCCATCATCATACTTGTCGTCTCGCTGCTTGTTTCGCCGATTACAGCAGCGGCCACCCAATATCGGGTAGCGATAATCAGCGACGGGCCGCGACAACAGCGCGTGTTTATTGAAGACATAGTAGAAGAAGAGCTGTTCGCCCTGACTGAGGGCGAATTCGAAGTCAGTTTCAAACGCTTTGAGGCAGACTGGTCCGTAGCCGGTATCGAACGGGAATTTGAGAAAGCCTATGCAGATCCGGGCGTAGACATGTTGTTGGCGGTGGGAATCGCGGCGAACCAGATAGGCGTGACGCGAGAATCCTATCCAAAGCCGACCTTCTTGCCCGCCGTTTTCGATATCGAACTGCTAGGCGCCCCGACGGCCGGTACCGTATCGGGAAAGCACAACCTGAATTACATCGCTAACAATGTTGCTTTCAAACAAAGGCTGATAAATTTCCTGCGCATTGCTCCGCTAAAAAAAGTCGCTCTTTTGGGGGATGAACTGGTTATCCAATCACTGCCTGTGGTGTCAGAACACGCATCGCGAGTGGCGGAGCGAGTCGGCGTTGAACTGGTGTTTGTTGGAGACAAGAGTTCAACACCGGAGATACTGGACGCACTGCCGGACGACGTGGACGGCGTGATAGTTTCAATATTTCCGCGGATGTCGGACGCAGATTACCTGGCGATGATAGAGGAAATAAATCGCCGCAAGCTCCCCAGTTTCAGCCCCTTGGGTTCGCACCGCGTTGCGCAAGGCGTGCTGTTTTCAGACGTCCCCGAAACTGACTGGCAGCGCTTGGCGCGCAGCAACGCGCTCAATATGCAGGCAGTGATGCTGGGGGAAAATGCCGCTGATCAACCGATCCTGTTTGAAAGCAAAGTGGAACTGACGATAAATATGGACACAGCCCGCCAGCTCGACATCTCGCCGTCATTTGAGTTGCGCAGTGAGGCGGTGCTGCTCAGCCCCCTGCCCGAAGATCGCGGGCCCGTTTATACCCTTGCCGATGTTGCGCGGCTGGCGGTGGAGCGAAACCTGCAATTGACCGCGGAAGCCTTGGGTGTGGACGCCGGCAGGTACGATATAAACAGCGCCCGCGCCAACCTGTTGCCGCAGCTATCCCTGGATTCCTCCTATGCCCGCCGCAAGCAATCCGCCGCCGTGCAGGCGGGGCGGCTGGTGGAGAAATCCGGTGACGGTTCGGCGACATTAAGCCAATTGCTGTATTCAGACAGCGCCTGGGCTAATCTTAAAATCCAGGGCCAACTGCAAAACAACCGCGAAGCCGCTTTCGACCAAAGCAGGCTGGACACCATCCAGTCGGCGACCATCGCCTATTTGAATGTGCTGCGAGCGCAGACCCAGTTGCGCGTACAGCGAGACAACCTGGACCTCACCAAGACCAACCTGGAACTGGCGAGAGATCGCGTGCGGGTCGGCTTCTCCAGCGCCGCTGATGTGTATCGCTGGGAAAGCCGTATTGCCAGCGACCGCTCATCACTGCTAGAGGCGATAGCGACCCTGAACCAGGCCAGGGAGAACCTCAATCGTATCCTGCATCGCCCGATTACCGAAGTCTTTCAGACAGCAGCGGTATCCAAGGGCGATCCGTTCGCGATGCCCCCCGAGGAGTTTGATGAGCTGATCGACAGTCCCCGCCAATACAGCTATTACACCGACTTTATTCTGGAGATAGCCTACGGCAAGTCCCCCGAACTGGCGCAACTGGAAGCGCAGATGGCCGCCCAGCGTCGGGAAATAACCAACCGAAGCCGTTCGTTCTGGCTGCCGGACTTCAGCTTGAGCAGCCGCTACAGTGAAAACCTCAACCAATCGGGGCTTGGCGCGGGTTTTGGCGAAGGTGAGTCGGACTGGACAGTGTCGCTTAACGCAACGCTCCCACTGTTCGACGGCGGCGCGCGCCGCGCCGAGTTATCCCAGGCCCGGCTGGAGCTGAAACAATTACAGGCGCTGCACGATGCCACACGCCAGCAGATTGAGCAGCAAACCAGGTCCAATATTCACGCCTCGACTGCTTCCTATATCAGTATCGAATTGTCCGCGGAAGCCGCCCTTGCGGGTAACAAGAATCTCGAACTGGTAACCGACGCCTACGCCAAGGGCGTGGTGTCTATTATCGACTTGCTGGACGCACAAAATGCCAGCCTGCAGGCTGACGAGGCGGCCGCCAACGCCGTATACGATTTCCTGATAGACATTATGAACATGCAGCGTTCGGTCGGGCTTTTTGAATTCACGTTGCCGGAAACGGATCAGGAGATGCTGGCCGAACAACTCAGGCAATACATCCAACGTCGAAGTCCAGGGGAGCAGTAAAAGAATGAAGCGTTTTATTACGGCTGCCGGCATATTGATGTCGCTGCTGCTGAATCAGGGTTGCGAAAATGAGCAACTGGAGGCCGAAGCCCAACTTAGGCCGGTCCGCTACGTGGTGGTGGGCGACCCGGCCGCCTTCCGATCTCGGACCTTTTCAGGCAGCAGCAGATCAGCCCACGAGACCAGGCTCAGTTTCCAGGTTCCGGGAACCGTCGTGGAATTGCCGGTACAGGTGGGCGATCTACTGAGAAAGGGCGACCTGCTGGCGCGCCTGGACCCTTCGCAATATGAGCTGCAAGTGCAACAGTCCAAAGCCTCGCTGGTACAGGCCCAGGCCAATGCGCGCAATGCCCAGGCGAACTATGAGCGAACCAGGGGACTCTATGAAAACTACAACGCCTCCCGCAATGACCTGGACAGTGCCCGGGCCAACGCCGAATCCGCCAGGGCGCAGCAAAGCGCCGCCGAAAAAGCGCTGGAGCTGGCAGGGCTGAACCTCTCCTATACCCGATTGACGGTGGATATCGACTGCTCTATCGCGGCATTGTCGGTGGAAGTCAACGAAAATGTGAATGCCGGTACCCAGATTGCCCAGGTGAATTGCGGCAGCGACCTGGAAGTGGCGATAGACGTGCCCGAAAGCCTGATCGCCGCAATTAAACAGGATATGCCGGTGGAAGTGCTGTTCGACGCCGTGCCCGGCAGGGTATTCGAGGGGCACGTATTCGAAGTGGGCATCTCGTCATCCGGCGTTTCAGCAACCTTTCCGGTATCCGTAAAGCTGGACAAACCCGACCCGGCGCTGCGCTCGGGACTGGCGGCGAAAGTTACCTTCGCGTTTGCCTCAGAAACCGGGCGGGAGGCCCATCTGGTGCCACTGTCGGCGGTGATCAACGATGTCGAGGGTCCGTTTGTTTATATCGCGGATCCGGCGCAACGGGATGGCCAGGCCACGGTGCGCCGCAAAACCGTGCGCCTGGGGGAACTGACCGACCAAGGCATGGAAGTGCTGGAAGGATTAGCGAGCGGTGACCGAGTGGTTACAGCGGGGGTCACCGTGATCCGCGACGGCCAAAGGGTATTGTTGCCGTGAGCCTGACCGGATTTGCGATCGATAAAAACCGCATTACCCTGGTGCTGGTGTTTATGCTGTTTGTGGCGGGTATGCTGGCGTACTGGAATCTACCCAAGGCCCAGGATCCCGGCTTTATCGTCCGCACCGCGGTTATTACCACGCGGCTGCCGGGCGCTTCGCCAGAGCGCATGGAACAACTGGTGGCGGATAAGATCGAGGAGAAAGTTCAGGAGATGCCCGAAGTGGACCATATCGTCAGTGAGTCCCGCACCGGCATTTCCATTATCAATGTCCAGTTCAAAGAGAGCTACAAGGCGATGCGCCCGATCTTCGACGACATGCGGCGCAAGGTGGAAGACGTGTCTCGGGAACTGCCGGACGGTGTCGACGGCCCCCATGTCAACGATGAATTCGGCGATGTATTCGGCAGTGTCTATACGCTGGCGGGCGAGGGCTACAACTACGCCGAATTGAAGGCTGTGGCGGACGAAATTCGCGACCGGTTACTCAAGGAATCCGATGTCGCCAAGGTCACCATCCACGGCGCGCAAGACGAAGTGATCTTCGTGGAATACAACAACGCCCGCCTGACCGAGTTGGGTTTATCTCCGCAGCAACTGGGCAGCGTATTGCGCGGCGTCAACATACTGTCGTCGGGCGGCAATATCGTCAACGGCCGCGAACGTATTACGCTTGAGCCCACCGGCAACTTCGAATCCGTGGAGGATTTGCGCCGCACCGTACTGGAACTTCCGGACGGCGGGCTGGCCTACCTCGGGGATATCGCCCACGTGTTCCGCGACTATGTGGACCCACCCGACAGCGTCGCCCGGGTCAACGGCCAACCCACGCTGGCGCTGGCGATTTCGATGCGCGAAGGCGGTGATATTCTCAAGCTGGGAGACCAGCTGAGCAGGCTGATTCCCGAAATCGAGGCGGGTTATCCCTGGGGTGTCAGCCTGGAAAAGATCTGGTTTCAGGCGGACCTGGTCAGGCGAAGTGTTGACAATTTTGTCTCCAGCCTGCTGCAGGCAGTTCTGATAGTGGTGCTGGTAACCGTGGCATTCCTCGGGCTGCGCACCGGAACGGTGGTGGCGTCGCTGATTCCCACCACCATGATTATTACATTCTTTGTGATGCAGCAGTTTGGTATCACCGTCAATCAGATTTCCCTGGCCGCGCTGATTATTTCGCTGGGGTTGCTGGTGGACAACGCCATCGTGATGGTGGAATCGGTGTTATTGAAAAGGGAGGGCGGCATGGCCGCGACGGCGGCGGCAATTGAGTCGGGCAGGGAACTCAAAACCCCCTTACTGGTTTCCTCCCTGACCACCGCGGCTGCATTCATGCCGATCGGCCTGGCCGAGTCCGCGGTGGGCGAGTATACCGCCGATATCTTCTACGTGGTGGGCATCTCGCTGCTGATTTCATGGCTGCTGGCGATGACGTTTATCCCTATGCTGACTACCCTCGCGCTTAAGGTGGAGCAGAAGCACAGCGCGGGCGACGAGATGTTTAACGGGCGCTGGTACGCACTGTATCGCGGTGTCTTACTGGTATCCTTGCGCAATCGCCTGCTTTTCATGCTGGCGGTGGCAGCTGTGTTTATTATCGCTATGCAGGGCATGAAACTGGTGCCGCAAATTTTTATCGCGCCGTCTCAGGATCCGGTATTTACCGGCAAACTGGAGTTGCCGCTGGGCACGTCGATCGAGGCCAGTGAACAGGTCGTGGCCGCAATCGATGAATATATCGACCGCAACTACTACCGACCTACGGAGGGCCGGCCTATTATTGCCAACTGGATGACCTTCGTCGGCGAGGGCGGGCCGCGATTTACGCTGGGCCTGGACCCACCCAACCCGAATGCCGCCAACTCGTTTCTGGTTGGCAACACGGTCGACGGCTCGAAGGTCGAAGAGGTAATCGCCGGCATTGAAGCCTTTGTGCAAGCCGAATTCCCCGATCTGGCGGTGCAATTGTCGCGGCTGGAAAACGGCCCCCCGGTCGGCTACCCGATACAAATTCGCCTGTCCGGCAAAGACGTCGACCAACTTTATCGAATGGCCGACCAGGTAACCCAGCAGCTTTACAGCATTCCCGGCGTCACCTCGGTAAAAAACACCTGGGGCCTGCAGACCAAAAAGCTGTTAGTTGAGGTAAACCAGGAACGCGCCCGACGCGCCGGTGTGACCAGTGAGGATGTCGCCTATTCCCTGCGCACCAGCCTGGCCGGCATAGAGCTTACCCAGTACCGCGAGGAAGACAAACTTATTCCAGTGAAACTGCGCACTGTGGCAGCGGACCGCGAGGATATCGGCAAGCTGGACGGGATGAGCATCTACGCCCAGTCCTCGGGTAACCGTGTGCCATTGAAGCAGGTAGCCGATGTCCGCCTGGTTTTCGAACCCGGACAAATCGAGCGCCGCGACCGCGAGCGCACGCTAACGCTGAAAGTGCAGTTGCAGGATGGCGTAACCGCAACAGAGGTGAACAACATACTCTATCCGTGGCTTGACAGCAGCAGCGCTAAATGGCCCGCGGGTTACAAATACGAGGCAGGCGGGGAATCGGAAACCTCGGGCGACGCCAATCAATCAATCGCGGAAAAACTGCCGGTAGCGTTTATGGTGATTCTGATGCTGCTGGTCGCACAGTTTAACTCGATTCGGCGCCCGATTATCATCTTGGCGACTATCCCACTGGGGCTGGTTGGCGTGACCTTCGGGCTGCTGGTGGCGCGCTCCTCTTTTGGGTTTTTTACTATCCTCGGTATTATTTCGCTGGCGGGCATCATTATAAACAACGCCATCGTGTTAATTGACCGCATCAAGATTGAAATTGAAGAACTCGGCAAATCCCAGACACAAGCCATTATCGACGCCTGTCAGCAGCGACTGCGGCCGATACTGCTAACTACCGCAACCACCGTACTGGGTATGATGCCGCTGTGGTGGGGTGGCACGGCCATGTTCAAACCCATGGCCATCGCCATTATTTTTGGCCTGGCGTTTGCGACCCTTTTGACGCTGCTGGTCGTGCCGGTTCTCTACGCGCTGCTGTTTCGGGTTAGCTTTAAAGACTACGACAACGCCTAACAGGCAAAAAAAACCGCAGTAAAAACTGCGGTTTTTCATTGCGATGCAACTTAAGGCTAAAGCGCCTCGGCATTTTCCGCCAGGTAAGACGCCACACCATCCGGTGATGCGGTCATGCCCTTGTCGCCCTTGTTCCAGCCCGCCGGACACACTTCGCCGTGCTGCTGATGGAAATTCAGGGCATCTACGACCCGCAGCATTTCGTCAATATCCCGACCCAATGGGAGATCATTGATAACCTGATGGCGGACCACGCCTTCCTCATCTATCAGGAATGAACCACGGAACGCCACACCACCTGCTGACTCCACATCGTAGGCCTGGCAGATCTCGTGTTTGGTATCCGCCACCAGCGTGTACCTCACCGGACCAATACCGCCTTCGCTAACGGGCGTATTGCGCCAGGCGTTGTGGGTAAACTGAGAATCAATAGATACACCTATGACTTCCACGCCGCGCTCCTTAAAGTCATTGTAGCGCTTGTCAAAGGCAATCAACTCAGACGGGCAGACAAAAGTAAAGTCCAGAGGATAAAAGAAAACTACGGTTTTCTTGTCTTTGGTCGCCTCGGCAAAATTAAAAGAATCGACAATCTCGCCATCAGCCAACACTGCAGCGGCGGTAAAATCGGGGGCGGATTTTCCAACTAAAACACCCATTCCAGTCTCCTTAACTATTTGATATTTGGGTTGAAGGTTAATCGCACAGAAACACTGAGCGGACAAAACTATGTTAGTTTAATTTAACCGCCTCGGAAGATATAATTTATTTTTACTATAGCGTTAATAGCGGAAGCGATCATCTGACCTACTATTCAGCGCTGCCGACCACCTCGTTAATCAACTGCTTCAGCTCGCCGTTCTGGTGCATCTCGGTCACTATGTCACAGCCACCGATCAACTCACCGTTTATCCAAAGCTGCGGAAAAGTCGGCCAGTTGGCGAACTTGGGAAGGTTGGCCCTGATTTCGGGGTTCGACAGCACATCCACGTAGGCAAACCTCTCGCCGCACGCCATCAACGCCTGTACGGTCTGCGCTGAAAAACCACACTGCGGCTGATTGGGGGAGCCTTTCATATAGAGAATGATCGGGTTGTTTTCAACCTGCTCACGAATCGTATCTATCACATCCATAACATTAACCAAAATACTCGACTGGAAAGGTGGGACATTTTAACCGTTCTGCCGCGTTACGCAAACCGCGCTGCCAATGATAATCCTCGCCCTCAATGGTTTCCGGGCCTGGTGCATCACAGGCGCATTACCAGCGGGAGCCGCAAAAATAGGTAGGCGCCTCCGGCTGTAGAGCCTGACAAGGGTGGATTGCCAATAGCGGAATTTGGTTTTAATATGGTTGACCGATTACGTAACAGGCAGCGGGTGCATTAACGGACCACAGGCGCTGCCTGTTTTTCGTTTTGAACTCGCGAAAAACAACCAGGCAACCATGACATCAGCACTAATGAACACTTACGGCGTCCGAAAAATTTGCCTCGACAGAGGTGAAGGCGCGTGGGTTTGGGATACCCAGGGTAAAAAATATCTGGACGCGCTTTCGGGCATCGCGGTTTGCGGTCTCGGACATGCACACCCCAAGGTCACGGCCGCGATTACCGAGCAGGCGGGCAAACTGGTGCACTGCTCAAACTTTTACGGCATAGCCCCACAGCAGAAGCTGGCCGAAAAGCTCCGCGATATTTCCGGTATGAGCAAAGTATTCTTTGGCAATTCGGGCGCGGAAGCCAACGAAGCCGCCATCAAGATCGCGCGATTGCACGGCCACGGCAAGGGTATCGACCGGCCCAACATTATCGTAATGAACAACGCCTTTCACGGAAGAACCCTGGCCACTTTGAGCGCCACCGGCAACAGGAAGGTCCAGGCCGGCTTCGAACCCCTGGTCGACGGCTTCGTGCGGGCGCCTTTTAACGATCTCGAGGCACTCGAAAATATCGCCTCCAACAACAACAATGTCGCCGCGGTGTTGGTCGAGCCCATCCAGGGTGAAGGCGGCGTTAATGTCCCGGCGCCGGATTACCTAAATGCCCTGTCGGCGCTCTGCGAGCAACATGACTGGCTGTTGATGCTCGACGAAATCCAGACCGGCAACGGCCGCACCGGCAAATACTTCAATTTCCAGCATTCGGGGATCACGCCCGACGTGCTGACCACCGCCAAGGGGCTGGGCAACGGCATGCCCATTGGCGCCTGTCTGGCCGGTGAGAAGGCAGCGGAGTTAATGCAGCCCGGCAGTCACGGTTCCACATTCGGCGGCAATCCGCTGGCCTGCCAAACGGCGCTGGCGGTAGTCGATACCCTACTCGAACAATCCCTGTGCGAGCAAGCCGCGGCGTTGGGCGACTATCTGCTCAGCCGGCTTCGGGAAGAACTCACGGAACTCGAAAACGTTACAGACATCCGCGGACAAGGGTTGATGGTAGGTGTCGAACTGAACAGAGATTGCCCCGAGCTTGTGGACAAAGCGGCCGAAGCAGGCGTGCTGATTAATGTTGCCGCGGGTAGCGTTATCCGATTGTTGCCGCCGTTAATTATTACCCGCGAACAACTCGACCGCTTGGTCGGCGTACTGGTAGACCTCATAAAGGCACAAACACCATGACTACCCGACATTTCCTCTCCTTACAGGATGTATCCGAAATTGAACTCAAGCAATTGGTCGCCCGCGCCATCCAATTAAAGGACGCCCGCCGCAAGGGCGCGGAACAAGCCCCGTTGAGAGGCAAGGTGATGGCGATGATTTTTGAAAAGTCTTCCACCCGCACCCGCGTCTCGTTCGAAGCAGGTATGGCGCAGTTGGGCGGCAGCTCGATTTTTCTGTCGCCCGACGATACCCAACTCGGCCGGGGCGAGCCCATCGAGGATTCCGCCAGAATTATCTCCAGTATGGTGGACGTGATTATGGTGCGCACTTTCGGCCACGAGCGGCTGGAGCGCTTTGCCGATTACTCCTCGGTGCCGGTTATCAACGCGTTGACCGACAGTTTCCACCCCTGCCAGCTGTTGGCGGATATCCAGACCTACACCGAACACCGCGGCTCCATGGAGGGCATCAAAGTCGCCTGGGTGGGCGATGGCAACAATATGTGCAACTCCTATATCAATGCCTCAGCCCTGATGGATTTCCAACTCTCCGTGGCCTGCCCTGTCGGTTACGAACCGGACCAGGCGCTGCTGTTGGAGAACGCCGACCGGGTAACCGTCACCCATGATCCCAGCGTTGCCATTGAAAACGCCGACCTGGTGGTAACCGATACCTGGGCCTCGATGGGACAGGAAGAGGAAAAACAGCAGCGCATCCGATCATTCAGCGGCTTTCAGGTCAACGAGACGGCTATGGAAAACGCCGCCAAGGATGCCTTGTTCATGCACTGCCTGCCCGCTTATCGGGGTCTGGAAATCAGCGATACCATGCTGGAGTCGCGCTGGTCCGTGGTCTGGGATGAGGCCGAGAACCGCCTGCACGCGCAAAAGGCGCTGTTGGAGTTTTTATTTGGGCCTTCAAGCGCTGTCACAGAGTAACTGCGCCTGCGCTACATCCAGCGTTCCCTCGTAGATCGCGCGGCCGGTAATCGCCCCTAAAATGCCCTGGTCGGCTACCTCTTTTAATGCTCTGATATCGTTGATATCGGTAATTCCCCCGGAGGCGATAACCGGAATGGACGACGCCTGAGCCATGGCGACAGTCGCGTTTACATTTACCCCCTGCATCATGCCGTCGCGGTCGATATCCGTGTAGACAATAGCGCTGACGCCATCCGCTTCGAATCGCCGCGCCAGGTCCACCGCGACAGCATCGGTCACCTCCGCCCAACCGTCGGTGGCTACCTTGCCGTTTTTGGCGTCTATCCCGACAATAATGCGCCCCGGAAACTGCCGACACATCTCGGTGACAAATTCCGGCTGCTTAACCGCTTTGGTGCCGATTATCACATAGTCGACCCCGGCGCCCAGGTAGGCTTCAATCGTGTCGCCACTGCGAATACCGCCGCCGATTTGAATGGGCAGACCCGGGTAGGCCCCGGCTATCGCCTTCACCACCTCGCCATTTACCGGCTCCCCGGCGAAGGCGCCATTTAAATCCACCAGGTGCAGCCGCCTGGCGCCGGCATTCACCCACTGCCCGGCCATGGCCACCGGGTCACTGGAAAACACCGTGGAATCGTCCATACGACCCTGGCGCAGGCGAACGCACTCGCCATCTTTTAAATCTATCGCCGGAATAATTAACAAATCTACCTGACTCCCCTAAGCGCCCGACCAGTTCACAAAGTTCTTTAACAGGCGCAACCCGGCATCCTGACTTTTTTCCGGGTGGAACTGCACCGCAAACAGGTTGCCACGATGCACGGCAGCGGCAAACTGCACACTGTAATCGCAGCTGCCGGCGACCAATGCGTCGGCCACCTCTACATAGTAGCTGTGCACAAAATAAAAACGGCTATCCTGTGCAATGCCCTGCCAAAGCGGATGGTCAAGTGTTTGCGCCACCCGGTTCCAACCCATGTGGGGCACCTTGAGCCTCTCGCCATTGCCGTCCCGAAGGCGGTTGCCGAAAAAGCGCACCCGCCCGGGCAATATGTTGAGGCAATCCACACCGTTATTCTCGTCACTGTGTTCCAGCAACGCCTGCAGGCCCACGCAGATACCCAACACCGGCTTTTCCCCAACAGCCTGCTCAACCATTACGTCAAACCCGAGCCGCCTGATCTCGGCCATGCAGTCGCGGATAGCGCCAACCCCCGGGAACACCAACCGGTCGGCGTCACTGACCTCGACCGGATTATCCGTTACCAGCACCCGCGCGTCCGGAGCGACATGCTCCAACGCCTTCGCGACCGAGTGCAGATTGCCCATACCGTAATCCAGCACGGCAATGGATTGAGCCCTGTTACCCATGGTGAGTACTCATCGTGTTACACACATAAAGACGTCTTAAAACTTGCGGCCTAAAGCGACCCTTTGGTGGAGGGCATCACGCCGCTCATGCGTGGATCCGCTTCAACGGCCATTCGCACCGCCCGGCCGAACGCCTTGAATACGGTTTCTATCTGGTGGTGTGTGTTGGTGCCCCGCAGATTATCGATATGCAGCGTAACCAGCGCGTGATTGACGAATCCCTGAAAGAATTCGCCTGCCAGGTCCACATCGAAGTCACCCACCCTGCCCCGGGTAAAATCGACATTCATCACCAGCCCCGGCCGGCCGGAGAAATCAATCACTACCCGTGAGAGGGCCTCGTCCAGCGGCACATACGCGTGGCCATAGCGACGAATGCCCTTTTTGTCACCGAGCGCCTTGTTGATCGCCTGCCCCAGGGTAATGCCGATATCCTCGACCGTGTGGTGATCGTCAATATGGGTATCACCCGCTGCGTTGACCGACAGATCGATCATGCCGTGGCGGGCAATCTGGTCCAGCATATGCTCCAGAAAAGGTACACCGGTTGCGAAACTGGCCTTTCCGGAGCCATCGAGGTTGACCTCAACGGTGATCTGGGTTTCCAGCGTATCGCGGCTGACTTTTGCGGTTCGCTCTGCCATTTTACTTCCAAATTAACGGGTTACCGCCGCCCCGGCAAACCGGTGCCCGGCGGGCAAGTGCGCAATTATACGGCTCGGATGCGCCGCAAACAATTGCCGGGGTTTTCCTAAACCCCTAAAAGCGCTAAAATTGCCGGCCCCGAGCTGGGATAGCTACATTAGTAGGTAGGCTAGCAGGTATGCAAACCAATCGCGCGTTTAAATCACTTGTCTGGGTGCTGATAGTCAACACCAGCCTGCTGATTGGCGCGGCCAACACGCACGTCCACATGGACAGCGATGTTATCGCCTGTGATATCTGCCTGGTGGCCGATAATACCAAATTGGCCGTCGATACCGGGGCTGTTGTCCCGACAACCACACCTAGGTTGACAAGCACCCGAGCGCCGGTCGCACTGCCGTTACAACAAGCCATTCTGGGCTTTCTGATCAGGGGCCCTCCCACCGCTCTTCCCGCATAGAGTAACGCTAAAAAAGTAACTTTAAATAGGTAACTTTAAAATAGGTAACCGCAAATCAAATGGCGGCCCGCTAAAAGTAGTCGGTTACATTTATTCAGGAAGAGACACCATGAGACACTTTACACCCCTAGTGATGGGAGCGTTGTTGTTGCCGACATTCAGCAACGCCGCCGATATCCATGAAGTTATTATTACCTCCAGTCCACTGGAAAAAACCGAAGATCTGGTAGGCCAACCCATCAACGTGTTGTCCGGGCAGCAACTGCGCAATAAGGTTGCCAGCACCCTGGGCGACACCCTGTCCGGCGAGACCGGCATCAGCAGCGCGTCGTTCGGCCCGGGCGTCGGCTACCCGGTCATAAGGGGCCAAACCGGCAACCGCGTAAAAGTACTCCAGGACAACCTGGGAGTCCTGGACGCCGCAAGCGCCAGCCCAGACCACGCCAACGGCATTGAGGCGCTGATCGCGGAACGGGTAGAAGTACTGCGCGGGCCGGCAACGCTGCGGTTTGGTTCCGGCGCCATCGGCGGCGTGGTCAATGTGATAGACAACCGCATTCCCACACGCCGTGCCGAACGCACCTCCGGCGCGCTGGAACTGCGCCACGATACTGTCAACGAGGGCAATACCGGCGTTTTCAAATTGGATGGCGGCGGCCAAAGCCTGGCCTGGCACCTGGATGGCTTGTATCGCGACAGCGACAATGTGGAAATCGACGGCTTTGCCATTCACGAAGAACACGAGGAGGAAGAGCACGAAGAGGAAGAGCATGAAGAAGAGGGCCACGAAGAGGAAAACACCAACGGCTTTATCGCCAACAGCGACACCGAAGCCTGGAGCCTCACCGGTGGCGTTTCGCTGATTACCGATAGCGGTTTCTGGGGCATCAGCGTCAGCCAGTTGGAAAACGAGTATGGCATTCCCCCTGGCGCCCACGCACACGAAGAGGAAGAAGGTGAAGAGGAGGAGGAAGAGGAAGAGCTGATCCGTATCGATATGGAGCAGACTCGCATAGATCTCAAAGGCGAGCACGCGCTGGGCGCCGACTTTTTCAAAAAGTTGAAAATCCGCGCCGGCTACAACGACTATCAGCATACGGAGTTGGAGGGTAGCGAAATAGGCACAGTCTTTAGCAACGAGGGTTGGGAGGGTCTGGCCGAACTGACCCACGCCCACGCGGACAACTGGCGAGGGGTCACCGGTATCCAATGGCAAGTCAATGAATTCTCCGCCGTCGGCGAAGAAGCCTTTATCCCGCAATCCGATATCAGCCGCGTCGGCATTTTCCTGGTTGAAGAAATCACGCACAACGATTGGGTGTTCGAAGCCGGCGCGCGTATCGAAGATCAGCACGTAGACCCGGAACAGATTGCCAATTCAGAGTGCCCCAATGTCGATACCTCTGATGAAGTAGACCATCAGCCTTTTTCGCTGTCGGGTTCGGCCATCTGGCACGCCACTGAGGAAAACCATTTCACCCTGGGCATTGCGCGCGCTCAGCGTGCGCCGTCAGTTGAGGAGTTGTTTTCCTGCGGCGCACACCCGGCTACCGGCACCTTTGACCGGGGGGATTCCGGGCTTACCGAAGAAACCAGTTTGAACTTTGATGTGGGTTATCAATACCATGGGAAAATGTTCGATATCGCAGTGCAATTCTTCTACAACAGCTTCGATGACTATATCTACCAGCAGGAGCAAGGAATTGAGAATGCCGAATCTGGCCTGCCGATATTTGACTACGTGCAGGAAGAAGCCACATTCAAGGGCGTAGAGGCGGAACTGCAAGCCAGGGTTACCGACAAATTCAGCTTCCGGGTTTTCGGCGATTCCGTGCGGGCCACTCTGGATAACGGCGGCGATGTGCCGCGCATCACGCCGCAGCGCTTCGGCTTTGAAGGCCGTCTGACGGATGATAATTGGGACGCAAACCTTGTGCTAACCAGTGTACTCAAGCAGGATCACCCAGGCGAATCGGAGGAGGAGACAGACGGCTACACCCTGCTTAACGCCACCTTTAATTATCGCATCCCCCACAACACCGGCGAATGGTTGATCTTTATCCGCGGCGAAAACCTGCTCGACGAGCAGATTCGCAACGCCACGTCTTTCCTGAGAGAAGTGGCGCCCGAACCGGGATTAAACATCACGGTTGGCGCGCGGTTGGCGTTTTAAACTGGCTGCCGTTTTAAACTACAGCCGGTCGTTTTCCGAGCAGCCATTAGTCGTGCGATGGCTGCTCGGTTAACTTTCCTCGGAATCCTTTTTGAAGCCGGGAAATTTGGGCAACCCCAAACCCTTCGGCTTATACGCGTACTCTCCGTTACAAATCACATCGCCACCCGTGTCTTTTTCCGCCTTACAATTAACCAGGCCGAGAATCTTGGCATGCTCATCGCGAAAATTTGCGTCCACGCCTGTCGCGGCCGCGTAACAGGGCCCCTCCATGTTGTCGCGCGCGGCTTCAACGCACTCCCCCAATAACTTGTGGGTTTCACCCTCTTTATTGGCGGTTCGCCTCTGCACCAGATAAATGCGTTCCGGCAAAAAGTGGATGCTGTCATTAAACTGCTTTTCCCCGCGCACAACCAGGGATTCGGCAGCGGTAAGCTGATTGGCGCCCAACTTGTAGGCAAGGGATTTATGGAACACATCCAGAGACGGCGTGTTACTTCTCAACGCGATAGACAAGTTTTCAACCGCGGCGCCAAAGTTTCCTTCCTGACGCCTCAGTTGATGTTTTAGCAGCCGGCCATATTGCGACTGCATACTGACTTTGGTCAAACTGCCCTTTGCCGCCGTTATATCGCCCTCTTCCAACAAGCGTTCCGTCTGCACCGCGGCCTCGGCTGATGCGAGCAGGTTTTTGTACTCTGGCGAGGACTGCAGTTTGCCAACCACACCGGAAACCGGCTCCCTGTCGTCAGCCGCTTCGAAAACCTCTTCCAAAACAGGCCGCTCAGCAAATTGCAGCACATACTTCAACCTTTTTTCGTAGGGTCTGTGCGTTTTAGGCAGGGCTTGCCTGGTTAGCGCTTTCTCAATTTTGTCCCTGGAAATTTTCTTGGCTTTGTCAAAAAGCTGGTCCTTAACATTGTATTTTTTGTCCTCGATAAAACTGTTATAGGCGGTTTGCAATTCATCCTTGACAAAGGCCTGCATGGTGGATGAAAAGCGCTTTAACTCCCGGCAAGCGGCATGTTCGATCGCTTCCATATTGTCAAACGCCTGCGCTACGCCCTCAAAGCTATAGCCGGCTTTCATCATCAACTCAACCGCTAGCAGGTCCGCTTCGTCCTCCTGCTTTTTCCTCCAGGAGGGGTGCACAAACTCGGTGGTCAGCCGCCTTGCGTGTTCATAGAACGAAAAGGCGCGCCCTTCCAATTGCTCAAACTTCTTCCTGTCTTCACCTTCCACCAACAGCTTGCCGTCACTGTCCTCGAGATTTTGCATAATCTGTAAGGCGCTGCCGACATGTTGGTTAAGTTTTCTCAATGTCGCTTTCACGCCGGTATCCTTCGCAGCTTCTTTCGCATGCAGCAACAGCAGGTGACTCAACTCGTGGGCGAGAACGAAGGCCACTTCGTCCTCGGATTGCGCCTTCGCCAGGAAACCCGCGGGTATCAGTATTGCGCCATCCTCTGAGGTCAAAGGTCCATAGTGCAGTTCCGTCGTGATGTATATGCGGTAATCCGGGTTGCTATAGGGCCATTTTTTTAGCAGCCGCTTGGCGATAGAGGCCATGGCCTTTTGGGTATAGGGCGCCGGGTAAATCTTGCTGCGGGATATCGCCCGATTAACCGCATGGGTGTTGGAACTAATCGTTTTTTCCTCTTCCCGAAAGGCGCTGAGTTGATCGGATGTATAGTAATCCGTCATTAGATTAGGGATTTTTTTCTGGCTTAACCCCCGATTCATCATCTCCATCGGCCTGCCGACAATACTGAGTCCACAGTCTTTCTTCGCCGAATACCCCGCCTGGGGCATAACCAGAACGCCCATTGCGATCAGTAACACGTATTTCCTAACACCCATAGCCATTCCCTCTTTATTGCCTGTATATCAAAGCTAAGAACTAATCTTCGCAGGGCTCGGCGCCCATCATAGTGCCTTGTTCTTCACAGCTTCTGTTTCGCTCATTTAATTCGGAATACTTTTCTTCGCTTTTACCGCCGCGAATTTTCACGTAGCTGTTTCTGACCCAACAATTGCCGTTGCCATTAGTTTCCACTCCCTGGCAAGCTTCTTTAAACAGGGGCTTGAATTCGTCCGATAGATTTATCAGGCTAATCGTTTTTTGCTGCTCCAGAATTTGATACCCGTCCCGACTTTTAGCTTTTTCCGATGCTATTTTGTAAGAGCCCAGGGACTTGTCACTTGAACAGTAGCACTTAGTCGAGTCACGCAAAAACTCAGTAACTCGCCCGAGATCATCTGCAATCGATGTGCTACTAACAAAAAATACTACCGACAGAACGGTAAAAAATTTCTTCTTCATGTGGCATCAACCTCCCAGTGTAATCGTTAAATCTAATCCAACAGCAGTTCGGCAATCCGCTGTTCACCCAAAAGCATCGCAAACCCCATGGTTATATCTTCCCTCGCCGCCATCATATAAAGCGGCAACAAATAATAGAAAACACTGAGCACATCGGGCGGCGCTATTTGCCCAAACTGGCTAACCAAAACACCAAGTAACGTGAGTAAAAGAAATAGAACAGCCACCACCACGATATGTGGCGCCAATAGATAGAGTCCTTTTCGCCGCGGCTTGATGTGTTTTTTAACGAACCTCTCCCCTTTCTTATTCAATTCAAAGTAGCAGGTAATTTTTTCGAAAAAGGCTACCAGGAGTACACAGACCACAAACCCATAGAATAGGATTATGCCCATGCGTTGCAAGGCGGTTCCCTGCTCAAACGACATTGCCTGGATAAAAAATAGGGTAAACGCGGCCAGCAGTATCAAGGAGATGTAGGTTAGCGGCGTTCTCGATTTATCAATACCACCAAAAAACACCGGTTTATAGACTAAGAATAGCCAGACAACGGCGCAAAACAATAGGTACTTGGCAATATCAAGCACTATCGCCAAACGTCTCGACTGATCGTCGAAATCACCGGCGGCTCGAAATACCTTGTTATTCACCAAATTATCGAAGGACGTCGCATGGGTAAACACACCCGGCAACTGACCGTGGACCGGTGAGACGATGCTGTCATTAAAGCGCCGCATATCCGTACCGATAATGACACTTCTACCCTCAACCGCATTCTCAAGGGTCTCAAAGGTAAGGCGCCCGGTAATATAACTGGCCAAATCAATCGTCGGGTAAAAGGGACAGCGGTATAACTTGTACTCAGGTTTAGCGACTACCGGCGATATGTGCCTGTAGACCAACTGCTCAAACCGGCTTGTCGAACCACCGTCGCTCTGGCAGTCGGGGTATTGTTGGTAAACTTTTCTCAATAACTCATCTGAATCCGTACCCGCGCGCCACATCAGATAAGAGGTTTCTTCGTCAAGACTGTCATTAAGCTGCTTGCAATCGGAATCACTGTAGCCCGCTTGCAAGCAAGCCATAATATACGCTGGGCTGGGATGGTGCGCTTTATCAACCCAAAGGCGAGCGCTTCTTCCGCCATCTGTCGCGATATTCATCGGCGCCAAAATACTTACCTGGTCGAGATAGGCAACCCCCGGCCAGTCGCGAATCGCCTGCTCAAACTCGTCCCTGATACTATGTTCGTCTTCACAATCGTCGCAGTTATAGTAGGCATTTCGTTTATTCAGGTACTGTAACGGTGCGGCGAAAATAATTTGCGGTTCCTTGTTATTGATTTCAGAGAGTATTCTTATGGGCGAGTTATTACTCAGAATCAAATGCCCTATAAAATCTTCAATCTGATTCCGGTCCAGGCAGTTATCAGGCAAGGTCTTTACGAAACCATCTATACCGTTATTCACCGGCAAACCCGCCATGTTACCAATCAGCTCGCAAAACCCTTTGCGATCATGGTCCGCACTTCTAATGGCGATATCAACGAAGATAGACTTGGCGTTAGAGTCGTATACATCCTTAATTAACTCCCAAAGTTCATCCATCCTAATTGGCCAACCATACAAATCGAGTTTTGTGGCGTTATCCGAAAAAAGCAAAATCGCCGGCACTTTGTTTTCCGGTGCATCCGCAAAAGTCGCGATAAGGCTTTGTATAAGCTTTTCATTTGAAGCGCTGTCGGCCGATTCGAAAAAGTCGAGCTGCTCGAAAACCAAAAAAATCGCCGTTAGCAACACCGCATAGCAAAACGCCGGCCATTTGCGGAGAGATGCGGCGCTATTATTTTTTTTATTTCTTTTTTTCTTACCCACAACCAACAACCGTACCTGGAGTCTTTGACCGCTCCGGTGTAACTCAGTCTATCAATATCACTAATCGCCCCACCGGAAAATAAAAGATAGCGTTCCAGTGCCAACGCGCCTCAAAAATGGCAGAAAAATGTAATAGGAAAATAAACAACGGGAAGGAAGGCTCGTGATAGTCGAACCGGTAAATACCAAAATGTCCATATAACCCTCTCTACCCCGCGGTTCAGAGCCGCGTGTTAGCGTCCCTGTCGCCATAAGACTTAGACCATAAGATAAGCGGCTAACGATTACCCCTTGGCACCTGCAATTAACCCTTGGCGCGTGCGGCCTAGAACCCTCTATACTAACAAATTATTGCTCGATAACAACACTGGTAACGCCGGCGCACACCAGTTCGTTGGTAGATTTTTCGCCCCATTTTCGTGCATCGCGAAACAAGCGCCCCGCCAGCCTGTCAAAACTACTCCAGAGGGATACAATAGACCCTCGCAAAGACGGACCCGGTTGGATGAAACTAGTTAAATGGCTGCTGATAGCAACCTTCAGCATTGCGCTGATCCTGGTAGCCGCCACCCTGTGGCTGCTGTTCGGTTTGGACCCCAACACCTTTAAACCCGAAATCCAGCGGCTTGCCAAGGAGCAAAATATCCAGCTGGAGATCCGCGGCGATCTGGACTGGACCCTGTGGCCGACTATCGCCCTGCAAATCGGCGAAATCCAACTGTCCGCGCCTGCACAGGGCATTACCCAACTCTCCTGGCGGCAGGCCCAGCTCTCGCTCGACAGGACCGCGCTGTTGCAGCGACAACTGCTGTTCAACTCCATCGCCATTGACCGGGCGCAGCTCGAAGCCCTATCCGCCAGCGGGGCCGGCACGGCCGCACTGGCCCCCGCCGCAACGGCCGAGCTGGACGCGGTCGAGACGGGTTCACTGCCGTTTACCTTGGCGGTCAAACGCTTTAACCTGTCGGACAGCCGAGTGGTGATTGCCAACCCACAACAGCCCGAAGCGCCAACCAGCATTGCGATAAACACACTGGCAACCGAAAAGCTCAGCCTGGACGGCGAGCCTTTCCCCGTTAATCTGGATATCACCCTGCAACCCGGCGGCGACAACCCGCTGCAGTTGGCGGGCAGTGCTGAAATCGCGGTTAAGCAACAAGACGCTTCCTTTAGCAGCGACGATTTGCAGCTGCGCTACGCTCAAACACCCGCGCTGGCTATCCGCCTTGCGGGCAGCTTCAAAGGCACGGAACAAAGCCTGTTGATCGACCGCTTTACCGCCTCCAACGACTATGCGTCGGTGCAGGGCAAACTATCAGCCGGCGGCCTTCAGGATAAGCCCTTGTTGAAGGGCGAGTTATCCGCCAGCAGCGACAACCTGGCGGGCCTTGCCAAATCGCTGCAACTGAGCGGCAATGCTCCGCCGTTCACCACTGCCAACCTAGAAGCCGCCTTTACCGCCTCGCCGGAAAAAATCACCCTGAGCAAATTTTCCCTGGCAGTGGACCAGCAAACCCTGCGGGGCAGCGGCTATTTCCAGCAGGCCCCAACCCGGGAGCTGGAGCTGCTGCTGACCGGCTCCTCGCTAAACCTGGATGCCCTGCCTGGCGCCACGCAACACGCGGAAGCGGATAGCACGCCGCTGTTAGCGCCGCTGCTGGGGCCGCTGGCGCTACTGGAGGGCGGCAAGGGCCATGTTGAACTGTCATTGCCCGCCGTCACCAGCCGGGGCGTTACGGTAGAAGAGGCCCACCTAAACCTGTTTGCCAATAACAATGTTGTGCGTATCAGCGACCTTTCCGGGTCGGTATTCGACGGCAGCTTCCAGGTGAAATCCCGCATCGATCTGCGCCGGGAGAACCCGCTGTTAACCATCGACGCCCAACTGGAACAGCTGGACCTGCTGCAAACTTTCGACACCTTGGGAGACGTGCGGGATTTCCAGGGGACTCTCACTCTCAACTTCAAAGGCTCTTCCGCCGGGCAAAGCCTCGACGCGATAAGGAGCAATGCCAAAGGCAACGGAAGCTTCACCATCAGCGAGCCAGTGCTGAAAAGCCTGAATATCGAACAGACGCTTTGCGATATAGCCGCCCAGGTCAACCCCAAGTACGGCATCGAGAAAACCTGGCCCGAGCAAACCCAGTTCGACACCATAGACGGCACTTTCCAGCTGAACGGCCATAAATTGCAACTCGCTTCGCTCACCACCAGCGTCGGCAACATTGCGGTTAACGCTACGGGCAAGGTGGAATTGCTGGAACAACAACTCAATCTGCTGGCCACCAGCCGCCTCAGTGAACTCAAAACCAGTGCGGAGGGATGCACGGTCAGCCGCAGGCTGGTAAACCAGAACATTCCCATTCAGTGCTCCGGCAGTTACACGGAAGGCGGCGAACTCGGTTGCCGGCCGGAGCGGCAGTGGGTCAATCAATTCGTGCAGAATATCCTGCTGCAGGAACTGCAAGACAGGTTCTTTAAACAGGACCGACCCAAGGAGGAATCGGCCGATTTGCCATCAGCCGACCGCACGGATGAAAGCAGCTCTGCCCAGGATGCGGAACAGACAACTGAAGAGCAGCCGCGGGACCTCCGCCGAGAGGCCGTCGAATCGCTATTGCGCGGGATTCTCGGGGGCAATTCCGAGTGATCGCCGAGCGCCTGTTAGACTGGTTCGACCGACACGGCCGCAAGGACCTACCCTGGCAGAACCCCATCACGCCCTACCGGGTTTGGGTGTCGGAAATTATGCTGCAACAAACCCAGGTGGCCACGGTGATCCCCTACTTCGAGCGGTTTATGGATGCCTTCCCAGATATCGAGTCGCTGGCCGCCGCACCCCAGGATAGGGTATTGCACCTCTGGACCGGCCTCGGCTATTACGCCCGCGCCCGCAACCTGCACAAAACAGCCCAACTGGTAGTACGCGACCATGACGGGCAATTGCCGAGCCGGCAGCGACAGCTGGAAACACTGCCGGGAATCGGCCGCTCCACCGCCGGCGCAATAGGCGCCATCGCCTATCAGCAGCACGCGGCCATACTCGACGGCAATGTGAAACGGGTGCTGGCCCGCTACAGGGCCGTCGACGGCTGGCCGGGCAAACCGGCGGTTAGCAAACAACTTTGGGAACTGGCCGAAGCCTACACCCCCCGGCGGCGAATTGCCGACTATACCCAAGCCATTATGGACTTGGGCGCCACCCTGTGCAGCCGCGGCCGTCCGCGTTGCCAGCAATGCCCGTTACAGGGCGATTGCCTGGCCCATGGGCAGGGCAACCCCCAGGATTATCCGGGCAAAAAACCGCGCAAGACCCTGCCGGTAAAGCAGACCCTTTTTCTGGTGCTGGAGAATCCGCAAGGGGAAATCCTGCTGACCCGCCGGCCCCCCAGCGGGTTGTGGGGCGGACTCTGGACATTCCCCGAGTGCGAAACACCGGAGCAGATAGCGGATGTCTGCAGTCGACACCAATGCCGGCCGCTGGTTGAGGAATTTAGCCGGGGGAACCGCACGGAGCGCCACACCTTTAGCCACTTCCACCTGGACTATACGCCCATTCATATCCGCGTTAGCCCAGTTGACGCCATCGCCGAAGCCGGCGAGCAACGCTGGATAGCCGCCGCTGACGTCAGTCGAGCCGGCGATATCGGCTTGCCCGCACCAATCAAGAAGATTCTGCAAACCTAAACACGCGTGTGCGGGTTAACACTCTTGAACCAACGCCATTAACGCTGCCTGCGCGAATCTGCTAGTATCGGCTGCGGAAATAATAATGCACCCTACGCAAGGAGCTATTCTTATGGAAGCAGTTAACACGGATCAAACGGCCAACTCAGAAGAGTCCGCCGCGAATCCACTGCCAACAACCCCGCAAGAACACAATTTCACCTTTTCAGGCAATGGCGCGGAATTTTTCCGCATCTGGATTGTGAATATCTTTCTGTCGATTATTACGCTGGGCATCTACTCGGCCTGGGCGAAGGTAAGAACCACCCGTTACTTCTACGGCAACACCCAGGTGGCGGGAGCCAGTTTCGAATACCTGGCGAACCCGATAACCATTTTAAAGGGCCGGCTGATAGCCGTTGCGGTGCTGGCCGTCTATCTGTTCGGCGGCTACCTGATACCCGGAATTGAACTGCTATTCTTGGTGCTGTTGTTTGTCGGCACGCCCTGGTTGATTGTCAGGTCACTGGCGTTCAACGCACGCAACAGCGCCTACCGCAATATCCGCTTTAATTTTTCCGGCAAAACCGGAATGGCCGCCAAGGAATTTATTGCGTTTCCACTGCTGCTTCTGCCGACGCTGGGGCTGCTATTCCCCTACATCAGCTTTCGCCAGACACGCTTTGTGGTTGACAACCACCACTATGGGAAAGGCAATTTCAACTTCAGCGCCAGTGCCGGCGCCTACTATAAGCTATTCGCGATCGCCTTCGCCGTCATGATCGGCCTATTGATCGCCGGGTCGCTCCTGCTTGCGGGCTCGATGGCGCCCGCCGGCCCGGAGGAACCACCACAAATCAGCCCCGGCGTGATTGCCTTTGTGTTGATTCTGTATGGCGGCATGGCCATTGTCGGTGTCTATGTTCAAGTGGGTATGCTGAACCTGTTTTTCAACAACGCTAAATTGCAGGAGCAGGGTTTTCAATCGTCGCTGAAAGTCAGCCGCATGCTGTGGCTGCATCTCACCAATCTGCTGGGCATGCTGCTGACATTGGGCCTGTTCTACCCCTGGGCCAAAGTCAGGATAGCGCGCTACCGGGCGCAGCAGTTAAGCCTTATGGCCACTGGCGACCTGGACAACTTCGCCGCCGCGCAAATTGATGACGTTTCCGCCACCGGGGATGAACTGGGCGAAGCATTCGGAATCGAATTGGGAATTTAAACAATTCCGATAGGACTGCCGAATAGCGAAGATGATCAAGGGCAACTATTACGATGGCGCTGACTCCAGGCTGCACCCTGCCGCGCTAACGGTCCGGCAATCGGACGTCCGGATCGTTGACGCAGAGGATCCGGAAAAAATCCTTGTCAGCGCTCCCCGGTCGGACATAACGATCAGCCCGAGGCTCGGCAACCTGCCCAGGATCATCAACTTTGCCGGCGGCGGCAAATTCGAAACCACCGACAACCAGGCAATTGATAACCTCCAGCACCAGTTGGGAGAATCCCGCCACAACTGGCTGCACCGGCTGGAAAGCCGTTACATACTGGTAATAGCCATGCTGATCGCCATGGTTATTACCACCTGGGGCACTGTTAAGTACGGTGTTCCGGCCACCGCCAACTGGATAGCCCACCAGCTGCCGGCCTCCCTCTATCAACAGGCGGGCCAGCACACCGTCAACTACCTGGACCGCATCATATTCAAGCCGAGCACACTGCCGGCCGAGCGTCAGGGAGAGTTGCGGGAGGTCTTCCTCAAACAACTGGATGACAGCGAGCGCCGGCAATCTATCAGCGTATTGTTTCGGGACGGCGGGGTCATAGGCGCCAACGCTTTTGCGCTGCCGTCGGGTATAGTGGTTTTCACTGACCAGATGGTGAAGCTGTCCTGCGACGACCGGGAGCTGATTGCAATATTCGGGCATGAAGTCGGGCATGTTCAACAACGCCACCTGATGCGCAGCGCTATCCAGGGGTCAATCGTGGGCCTGGCGGTGGCCATGATGGTAGGCGATGCGTCGGCGCTGGGGGAAATCATCGTCGCGCTGCCCGCACTGCTGCTGGAGATGAGCTACTCGCGCAATTTTGAACGGGAAGCCGATGACTACGCGCTGCAATTCCTGCAACAGCGCAATATCGATAGTGGGTTTTTCTCCAGCATAATGGCGCGTTTAACCGCCCAGACGGCGATTGATCCGACCACCGACAACGGAGACCAGCAGGCCGAGGATAGCCATCGCTACGAGGACTACCTATCCACGCACCCGGCCACCGCCGAACGCCTGGAGAAGTTCGGCCCGCCGGCGGCCGTCACCTGCCCGCGACAGACCGAATAAGCTTGCCCCCGGCGGCGCGAATTCTTATCCTATCGATATTACGAACAGGAGCTATCATGTCGCGCACCGTATTTTGCAAAAAGCACCAAAAAGAACTGGAAGGACTGGATTCCCCGCCCTTCCCCGGCCCCAAGGGCCAGGAGATTTACGAGAACATATCCAAGCAAGCCTGGGAGGAATGGCTGGCCCACCAAACCACCTTAATCAACGAAAAGCGCCTGAATATGATGGACATGACCGCCCGCACCTACCTGAACGAGCAGCGTGACAAATTCCTTGCCGGAGAGGATGTAGACCAGGCGGACGGCTATGTTCCGCCATCCGAATAAATTGCCGCCCCACCCTTGACGGGAGCAGGCCCAAAAGGTTTAATACGCGGCTCTTTCGATGCGGCAACATAGGCCGCACATCGCCAAAATGCCCAGATAGCTCAGTCGGTAGAGCAGTGGACTGAAAATCCTCGTGTCGGTGGTTCGATTCCGCCTCTGGGCACCATATCAAAATCCAAAGTCATCCCATAACGTCCTGAACCCCCTGTAAAATAAGGCTTTTTAAGCTATACTTAGTCTTGTGAAATCTAAGGCTGTGCCCCCAAATCCAAACCTATTTGGGGGCATCATAGGGGGCACATTCCCACCGCCAAAAATTTGTGCCCCCAGAAAGGAGGCAAATATGGCATTGACGGATCTGAAGGCAAAACAGGCCAAACCGAGAGATAAAACCTACCGCTTGAGCGATGAGAAAGGCCTCTACCTGGAGGTACATCCAAGCGGCTCCCGTTACTGGCGACACAAGTACCGATTCAATGGAAAAGAAAAACGCCTCGCCTACGGCGTCTATCCCGAAGTCACACTCAAAGAAGCCCGCAACAAACGCGACGAATCCCGCAAAGCACTCTCAAACGGCATCGACCCCAGCACCCTTAAACGCGTCCGCAAGACAGCACAACAGGAAGCCAACACCAACAGCTTTGAAGCCATTGCTCGGGAATGGTACGCCAAGCAATTACCCACCTGGGCAGACACAACCGCGCAAAAACGATTGGCCCTGTTGGAGAACGACCTTTTCCCATGGCTGGGTGCCCGGCCTGTATCAGAGATAACCGCCCTGGATTTACTCACCACCTTGCAGCGAATCGAAAACAGAGGCGCGAAGGAAACCGCACACAACGGACGCCAGGTAGCCGGACAAATTTTCCGCTATGCACGACTGACTCAACGCTGCCAGCACGACCCTGCTCAGGATTTAAGAGGTGCCCTGGCACCCAAAGTAACCACACATCGCCCAGCGATTACCGAACCCTCCGAGTTAGCCCAACTATTACTAGCCATTGAAGAATATAAAGGCACCCATATCGTCCGTTCGCTGTTAGCACTTTGCCCTATTCTCTTTCAACGCCCCGGCGAAATGATCGCCATGGAATGGAGCGAATTAGACCTGAAAGCAGGAGAATGGCAACTACCCGCTGACAAAATGAAGATGGGCATTGCGCATATAGTGCCGCTACCTCAACAGGCAATAGCCATCCTGGAAGACCTGCAACCGTTAACAGGCCAGTTCCGGTATGTATTCCCCAGCCAGAGTAAACGGCGAACACACCATGCCAGCAACGGCACCATCAACAAGGCATTACAAAATATAGGTGTGGATACCAAAACCACACATTGCGCTCACGGTTTTAGAGCTACCGCCAGAACAATGCTGGATGAACAGCTCGGATTCAGAGTGGAGTGGATAGAACACCAATTGGCACACCAGGTAAGAGATGCTTTAGGACGCGCCTATAATCGCACCACGCATTTACCACAACGCAAGGAAATGATGCAACGCTGGGCGGATTATTTAGACCAGCTTCGTGAGCAAGCCAAAGGCAGCGATATTATTACTGGAAGTTTTAAGGCTTCTTAAGCTCTCTCCCTGGACTCGATCCATTGAGCAATTGCACTTTCATACCAGCCCACTGAGCGAGTACCGGTCAGCTTAACCTGCCTGGGGAAATTACCCTTGGCAATCTCCGCATAAATCGTAGAACGGGACAACCCCGTCATTTCCTTAACGTCTTTTAAACGCAAAATCTTGCCAGTCATTGCCTGCTCCATAAGATTACATCATCCCTTATGCTACGTAATCCGACTACAGCGGCAATAAGAATGCATTCAGACTCAAAAGAAATTTTTTCAGCAACAAAGCCTGTTTATTGCCTGTCAAGGAGGAGCGCAGCCGCGTGCGGCGAGCAATCCTTGACAGGCTTACCTGAATAGCCTTGTCGTTGGGGTGCATAACAATGCACCCCCGCTACCGGCGAGGTTGGGGTCCAGGGGCAACGCCCCTGGGGAAATCTTAGATATTTGAGGCTCGGCGCGTCACTGGTCTTTTGATAAAAAGAGTAGTGACGCGGCACGGAACCCCAGTCGCCAAAGGCCTTAGGTTTAATTTCTTAACGTGATGAATGGATTATTACTGATCTTATCCGCCATTTTGGATATGCTGGATTTATCCATCAAAAACACGAAGTGTGGCTATTGCACTCTCAATAGCAAAGCGCCCCCTATTACTGTAATAGAGGGAATTTTCAAGGCAATTCATGCACCAGCATCGAAAGCCTTTCACTTAACAGAGGAGATACAACCGGCAACAAAACCCAAACTCAATAGCGGCGTTTGAGCAATAACTTGTAACAGCCGTTACTTTAAAAGGGAGTGGTGTCCCTGGGTCTTTGAGTGAATCGCGCAAGCTTTTCACTGCTTTGCAGCTCATTACTGCAAAACGACCATTAACACTAACCAATAAGCTAACACCAATTCAATTCCATTCAGTATCTATTAATTGTTCTGCACGGTAAGCCCTCCGTTCAGAACAGTCATTCACCTATTTGGAACGGTCAAGAACGGTTGAATAACAACTTGCCGATAACTTTCTTTTTTGTTTGAAAGATAAACGCTGATACTTATAGGCAAGTTATTAGATTCTGTGCCTTCTGTGGCTTTATTGAAGGCAACCCCTATGAGGGCACTCAATTACCAGCTTAAACAACTGTGTAAATACAACCGCGACGGCAGTTATGCAACACAATCCAACCGACATAAAACGCTGCAAAAAATGGCTAACGATCTACATGATCTCGGATATAGGCGCATGGAAGCCAAATCACTCAAAACCAAGCATGTCGATGCTCTGATAAAAAAATATATTGACGAAGGGCTATCTACCGGCACATTAAAAAACCGCCTGTCACACTTACGATGGTGGGCGGCTAAAATAAACAAACAAAATGTTGTTTCCAGAGATAATGATTACTACGGTATCGGCAAGCGAGAACTGGTGGCTAGCAACTCCAAGGCACAGATACTGGATTATGACAAGCTAAACGGCATTACCGATCCCTATGTAAAAATGAGTCTGGAGCTACAGGCAGCCTTTGGTTTAAGACGCGAAGAATCCATTAAATTTATTCCCCAACTCGCAGATCGTGGAGATCATATCCACCTAAAGTCTACCTGGTGCAAAGGAGGTAAAGAGCGTGTTGTCCCGATCCGCACAGATGCCCAACAGGAGGTACTTAACCGAGCCAAGTTGTTGGCAGGAAAAGGCTCGCTAATCCCGTCCCACCGACAATATGTTCAGCAGATGCGAGTTTATGAAAAACAGGTGCTTAAAGCCGGGTTATCCGGTATGCATGGCTTACGCCATAGCTATGCGCAAAACCGTTATCAAGAGCTTACCGGCTGGCCGGCGCCTGCTTGTGGTGGGCCCGCTAATAAACAGCTTACGCAGGAACAGAGGGAAGCTGATCTTAAGGCTAGGCTGGTTATTTCTAAAGAGCTTGGGCATGAACGCGAGCAAATCACAGCCACCTACCTGGGCAGATAATCAACTTTTCAGGCAAGTCGTTCAAAGGGCTTCACCCTGGTCACTGGGCCTTCCCGCCCTCGCCGGGAGGCAGATGGGCCAGCAAGCTGCCCCATCAATAAAAGGGTATGAAAGACTCCCGGTTCAACGACTACTCGCCGCAAGCGGCTGCGTTCCTCATTGAGTCAGCAAACAACCCTAAACTTATTACCCTTTCAGCATGAAAGACCGCTTTTACACGAATTTCAATCTTCAAAATCATTACCAGCAAACATAAAGAACATGCTATTCTGCGACTTAAGTCTGAGGGCGGTTTTACAATTAACGGAAGAAGCGTAAACTGAAAAACGTAAACCAAACTGCTCTTACTAGCTGTCCAATGTGGTGGGGTAAAACCATTATGATGCTGGACAAGCTGGACATAAACCATCACTTGCATAAGACACATTAGGGCTTTTTGTTGATTTGCGTTTTTTCGGCTTTCCGTTTTCTAATATTGCTTCAACCTCATTAGTAAAAGCTCTTTTCGTCATACGATACATTCCACTGCGAGCTCCTTCAAAGCTGCAGTTCCAGGCACCTAATGCTTGGCCATATCTAAGAGCTGCTTCAAACCCATCAGGAGTTTGATTAGCAAAACCTTCACTGCTCTGACAAAGGTGATGGATAACGCCAGCTGTCGTCCAATCACCACAACCACAGGTATCCAATATATCCTCCATGTCAAAGGCTGGTAAGGTGGTCCATCTTTTTCTTCGCTTCGTTCTATAGCGAAGTCCGTTATCACCTAAAGTCTGGATCTCTAGATGAGGACGATGTTTTTCTGTACTTTCCGTAATAACAGAAGCAAATCGTTGGTCGGAGTATTTAACAATATCTGCTAGTTTGATCGCTTCAGCGAAGTGCTTTGGATCACCCTTTGCTGAAGGTTCAAAGAATATCAGGGCACCCAACTCTTTAAAGTGTCGAGCTAGGTCCAATGCACCTGATGAAGTTCTATCAAAGAAATAAACATCAGAAGCATTTACCGCTTCTTTTACTAAGGCTGTTGACTTAAGTGTTACAGGTTTATAGTTAGGCAACCATGAACCACACTTCGGGCAATTTTTCCAATGGAATTTATGCTTCGGCTGACCATTCTTATCTTTGGTAATTTCTTGAGTGATAACAGGTATGCTCGCCGTTGGCGTCATCTCAGCATAATCAAGATTGACTTTCCATTGCTTCATATCATTTTTGGCATGAAGCGATGAGGCATCTGAATTTAAACGAGCGATCGGGTAGGACTTCCAGTCCAGGTAGGAAAGAATGGTTAAAACATTTCCACAAGTACCACCAGCCCATTGATAAGTAGGCTCTTCCGGGTTAGAGCTAATAACGATATCCAGTGCGACCAAACCCGTACCATAAACCGTTTTTGGTCGAGAGTACTTGATTACATTGCTCATAGACCTACCCTCTTTATTGATCAGCGAGATAGGCTTCTCCATGTAACCACACATGGACCATCCTGGTTTCTGAATCACTGATATTATCAACTTTATCCCAGTCGACATTATAGGCAAGGGACTCAACATATACCACGGGAAATTGCCGTTCAAGTGCGGCCATCAATGCTCCTAAGGCGGGAATCTTACTACCCAAGGGAGATAGAAGGATCGTTGAACCACCTAAGTCCTTGAAGATGGGTGTTCTTTCATCAGCTAGGCGAATGATAGTACGATAGATGTCCAAAGGCCTTCTCTCATCGGAATAGAGGAAGTTCTGCGGCTCCAATGCCCATTCATTTTCTAAAGGACCACCAAAATCGACCTGTATAGAAGAAAATAGACCATAGGCTATACGGTCGCCTTTCTTGGGGTCTTCAGAAGGAAAAGGAATAATTGGACAGGTATCATGCGGGTTCTGAGTTGTATGGATAAGCTTTAAGTTATGGTGTTTGGACTCAGAGACAACAGGAAGCCATAGCAACGCTTTTTCACTATCACCAAATAACTCAGGCTTATCAAAGCCTCTTGCATAGCTTGGCTGGTCATTTGATTCAGAACTTATGACACTATCAAGCTGTGGATTCGACATTAAGGCAATGTGCACATTGACCTTTTCACCCTGACTTTTAGCATATTCATAAAAGAATAAAACAACAGGAAAACTAACCCCGAGCGATAACGCACTCATGTCGATAAGAATGTCCGTATAGGATGAGGGATCAATACCATTTAATAGCCTAACAATATTGTGACCGCCGACGACCGCGCCATCATCAGCAAAAATATCAACATCTAACACGGTAACGTCAGCACAAAATTGCCGAATCATATCTAGGTTTTTTTCTGCCCGCAGAATCAATTCATTATCAGGGTCTGGACGCTCTTCCTTAATCATCATGGCAGATATCCTATCGCCCATAGACAGAGAAAGGTGCTGTAAGATCGTTGAACTCCTAGGATCAAACCCCGCACCGCCTATGACCAAACAACGTCGGGACCCATCATTGAAATAATCATTGAAAAAGGCAAGGACCTCATCATCATAGTGCGTGATACATTGCTGCCCCCAAAGGGAATTTGACATGTTATTTACCTTCTAGCGCCTTTGATAAATCTTTGATGTCCCTCTCAAGAAAACCGCCTCTTGTAAAGGTTAATCCGGTCTCGATCAAATAAGGGCCGGTCAGTTCAATCAGAGTCCAATTACGATGTTTAGTGCTATGGTGTCTTTTAATTGATAAGGCACTGTATGCCACAGCAAACTTCAATACTTGTGCTAAATCTGGATACTCTTTTGCAACACGACTGAATTGTTCATCAGGAATACCAAAGGCATTGGCGCCCCCCCCAAGGGACGCATTTGGTTCTAATGATTTTTCTAGACACTGCTTTGCGATGAAATTACATAATTGTATGACCTCCGCATGGCGGGGGAAAATCCAATTACGAATGATATCTTCTGCTTTCTTTTGTAATAACTGGTGTTGGAACTTTGAAGATAACTCTTCAGCCTTGCCTCTAATGATTCTAGCTTCAGAGGCCTTTACAAGTTGATTCGCGAGGTGTAGAAACTGCTCAGCATTTTCGGAACTACCATCACACAAGGCATGGATACCGTAATAATAAGGTCGACCATATTCATGTAATAGAAAAATCTTCGCACCATCGGCCACATCGGAATTGGCTTTAATAGTTGTACTTGATTCTAATTCCTGTTCATTATCAAACATCGTCGTTTGCGGCTTTCTCTTGATAAAACGATTTAACAAGATTAGAAGCATCGCTAAGCGCACATCTTCGCCATGGTTGATTTGACTCGTTCCAGAAAAATATTTGTCCACTTCATTTTCTAATGTCTTTCGTGTCTCAGCACCAATACTCGCGCTCTGCTGTAGGCTGTCGACCTTTTTTTGAAGCCTTTTTAAATTTGATGCACTGATTGGAGTCGGACTGGTATTTAATAAATTTTGAAACGTGACATAACCCCTTCGCTGAAACAATGGCATTAAACGTAAATACTTATCCGCCATACTTTTAGCCATGGTCCTGAAGTTTTGCCGGTTTGCCCGTCTATCTGCACCACTTTGTAGCCATATCTCGATAATCTCGCGGCTTTTTTGGATAGTACTTTCACCCTGGATAGTCGTAGCGCCATCAATACCCTCGGCCAAAATGGCCTCGGGGGTTTGAGCATCTAAACGCATCATCATCCAACGCGATATTTTCATTTCACGCTTTGATAACCATTCTCTCAATAACAATAGCTGGGTCGGATGAAGCATGTGGACATCATCAAGGATGACTAACGGCCTTAACTGAGAGGTATCTGAATCATTTAATACTGAAAATGTGTCTATAGCATCGAATGGATGGTAGGGCTCAAGGGCTTCTGCAGGTATATCATCTATCTTGGGTGGTATAAGCGCGGCACTAATTCTATAAATTGAGCGCTCAACTAATTTTGCTTTCTTTAAGACACTGGAGGCTGTGGTTCCACCTAAACTATCTTCAGCAACGGAGGCCCCCTCTCGATAAATAATCGAAACCTCATCCAGATCATAGCCACCGGTTTTTTCGAGGCCATCAAGCCACAGGATAACGGCCCTCGATTGGAGAAATGATTTAAGCAAACCAAATTTTACATCCTCTGGGTATGGAAGCTCCCAAAAATCTCGATACTCAGATTCCATAGGAATACGACAGGCATCAACAGAGATCTTCCCATCCTCTATAACCTTACAACTCATTAAGGCACCATATAGCGGCTTATACTCCGAATGGTTTGGGCTATTAATCAGTGTGTTTACCGTGTGATACTGAAGTAACGTTGCAATAGTAGTCTTACCACTCCCTGGCGTTCCAATAATCATTGCCAATCGATCGTAGAGCGCACCTGTTCCGGCATCTTTTTCAAAAAACGTATGAAGGGGTTCAGGAGTAACTACAGACAAAAATGCAGAGTCGTCTCTGAGGTATTCGGTAGCCCTTTTCTCGAAGGGGTTAGTCATGGGCGATTCCCTCCGTTTGTTGTTCTTGATCGAGATCACTATGGCGCTCTCGGCGACGAAACAGTGGCGTCATATTATGGCTATCATTCGTGTTATTTGTTTCCGCCCATAAGATGGATAATGAATTATTCGGCGTATTATGCTCTAGGACAATGGGCATCCCACAGTTGGCATAACCATAGACTTTACTCTTTGTCCCACTTTGGCCACCGTGCTTCCCCTTACCTTCTATCGCACAATCGTAATACTTGATACACAGTTGTGCAAAAGGCTCATCACTGTTTTCATCAATCTTTAATTCTCTTGGTAATAGTAGGCCAAAATTAAAATGCACGTCGCCAATATTCTGAAAAATTGATTCTGATTTTATCTCGTTATAAACACGTTCTATATTTTCTTTAGCCTCTATCGTTCCGATGTAGTGATGAACATAGATCTCAAAATTATCGACAAAAGGACTTTCCCCATCCCCCTCTTCTTTAGCGGCTATAACTGAGTTGAGGAACTTGACCAACTTACCTTTTAGCTCACCAACATTTTTAGGGTCTGGCAGAAAACTCGTCCCAGAGGCCGTGAAGTCATCGAGCAAATACACTCTGGCGAATTTCTCGCCTTCAGCCTTACTCTTGCCCCGCAGTTTTTCTAAATCTTCTCTTAAGTCTTTTAACAGACTTTTCCACTTGTGTTGATCGACTTGGGTAGCAATAACAATTTGCTCATTTGATATTGTCCCAACATTCATCCGCCTTAAAACATCTATCCTAGCGCCGTCACTCAACGCCATGAACAAGGTCTTTCGTAGCTCCCACTGGTATTCTTCTTGACTTTTTTGAGTGGCCCAAACCCTAAAGTTTGGAATAGACAGATTTTTAGAGACATGATGGATAAGATGTTTCTGGACATACTCCGGGAAGAATTTTTCAACCAGGCGTTGTATTTCTGGAGGACTAAAATAAATTAATTTCTTTTTGACAAATTCGTAAGCCACAGCGCGGTCTTGTTGGTCAAATTGCTGCAACCACTTTGCCAAGCACTCAAGAAATCTAGCGCCCGCATGAAAATCTCGATAACCATCATATTTATAGGCTGCCATAAATGAAAGCCATTGAAATTCATCGATAGGCTGCTCATCATTCCACTGCATAATTTGGCTCAGAAGCCGAAGACCCAAATCACGATTCATAGTAGCTCCTTCTAACCAAAATACATCAATCCATTCTTAGTATGTATTTTTCGTAAATATTCCAGGGTACCTTGAGGCCCCCTTACACCTGCAGCGCATAAATTCCAACAGCGATCATCTGCATGGGAAACCTCATCAACACTGAGCGAATACTGGGTATGCAATAACTGAGAGTCATTACCCGGCCAGCGCCCTCTATCCCCGATGGTTAATATCTGATGCTTTTCACTAGTATCACCCAAGATACGCTCAATGACTGCTACCTTAGTGACATGAGAAGCGAGAATATCGATTGAGTGGCTCGACCTTACCACATTAATTTCTTGATCGGTGCCGATCTGTTCCTGCACGGACTCCCACAAATAAGTTTCCGGTACGGGTTTGCGAGATTCAACGGTTACCTGGTTTAAACGTAGTGTAATATCTGGATTAATAGCCTTTACCAGTAGATTGTTATCTAGCTGTTCGGTGACACGCTCTAATTCAGCACAACTATTACCTTTTGCGTTAGGGACATTGTTGTCAGATAACGGCGCTATTTCAGAACCATTGTAATATCCGATAATGACCTGCCCCCAGTACTTCTTAGCAATCGCACCTTTAGTCTGCAGTGCCTCACGGATAGACTTCCCACGGCCTGTCGCAAACCCAATAATCATGCCCTCTTTGAGCAAGCGGTTAAGCTCAGCGCAGATCTCTTTTTTCGGTGGATATTTTCGGTAACGGCTATCAACGACTGTTCCATCATAATCTAACACTAAACCCAAAAACGCTTGCTTTGAGAGTTTGCTGGTAAATCGCTTATATCCTTTTTCCCATTCAGGCAGGCTCGAATTCTCTATTGGACCATGTAAGGTTTTGCGGTTGATCGCCGCCTGCTTTTTCGGAATAGAAGACAAAAATCCTGACTTGGCTGATAAACGATAAATCTTAGAACCATAACTAGGTACGCCTGGCTTACCCGGATCAATGTTAAAGTAGCTTCCTCTCCAAAGCGTTAAGTACAACGACAGAATGACACCTGCTATCAGTTCTTGGCACGACTTATCATCAATAACAATCTGATATTTCGCTATACCGTCGGGAAGAAGGTCAGACGTCTTCTTGGCGAGTTCAGCATCAATATCCGTTGTTATGAATAAGATTCCCGAATCCTCAGGGTTCTTAGAGAACCAATGATGACGACCATGAGCAAAATTTCTAACGTCAGCCAAGTGGACTGAGCCAAGCCCAGCCTCTATAAATTTCGATTCAATATCAATAGCCGTACTTTTTAATTTTGAACTATAGACGACATGTAATGTATTTTGGCGGAGTATTGTATCTGTCGCTTTTTCTAATCCTGAGAGACTTCTACAACCCTTCACGGTCGCCTTTAATAATTTATCAATACTAGATGGGAGTGCGATATCTTGTTCAGCTGCAGAGCTATAGATCCGATAGAGCAATACACAAAAGGCCAACAATGAGTTCGTCGCTAAAAACCCATCCTTACCTGCTGGTAAGGGGTACTCAAAAAAATTGGTGAAATGATATTTTTCATGGAGCTGTTTGAGTTTGCTGTTCTTACGGCCGACCAAGGCGCTGACCGCCCGAGGCTCAACCACAGAGGCATGCTGAAAGGCTCTTCTAATATCTATATTGTTTCCACTAGCAGATAGGGTCCAGACAGAAGCTTTACCATTACTAGGCATCGCACTTATCAACTCTACCGGGGTCAAAGCCATAGAAATCGACCGGAAGAAATAACGGTGTAGTGAGGCATGAAATTCAGCTGCAGACAATGACCCCCCTGACCCGACAGATAATAGAGGAAGGTGGTAAGTAGACTTCAGTAAGCTGATAGCACTACAAATATCTTGCTCTAAAGCCCAGTCATAGGTGTGTTGCAGATTGTCTAGTTCCTTACTAAAGGGTTTTCCCATGATTCACCTAAATTGCCATGTAATTATTAGTAGTTATCTTTCAAATCATGATCATTGAAAGCGCTTGGAAAACAAAACCTTAATACATGACCTATAGAAAAAGAACCGGTTAAAAATAGAGACAAAAACAAAAGGGGACGGAAGGGTTATTTTGCAACCAATTCCTTGTGGTTCTAAAAGTTGGCTAAAAACTAATCTCTCCCTCATTTTTTTAGATTATTCATCAACACATACACAAGTATCGCCTTCAAAGCGCACTTTTCCTGTATCCACAAATGTGTCATGGAGCGCCTGGAGGTTTTCCACTCGAGCCTTTGGAATACCATCAAAAGTTTCCATACGTTTAATAGTGGATGCCCCCACCCCTGACCTTTTTGCCAACTCTTCAATAGACCACCGCAAAAATGCTCTCGCCATACGTATCTGGCCTGATGTAATTAATTTCATAGCTCTGTACAACCAACCAAACAAATTGGCTCGATTATAGACTTAAAAAGCTAAGTTAGTGAACAAAAAGTCTTGACAAGAACCATTTATTATCTATTATAGCTAACAAGTGACACTAAAAGTTTCACTTTAGTAACGCGCCCGCCTGGAGTGCACTAACACACCAGACGGACGACTAATCACAACAGATATTGGAGTATCCGTTATGACCGAGCCAAATTGTAGAGTAATTACGTCCAAAACGCTTCCCTCCTCATCCCCGATTCAATTTTATTGCGGGAGGTTGCTATGAACACTCAACGAAATGAACCAACTAACGGCGATCATGAAACTGATTGCGAGCTACCATCCAACCCCCTTTTCCGCTCACCTTCCGGCCAAGCCAGTTTTGGTGAATGTATTGAGGCGATTGGCCATGTCAATGAAGTCATCGAGCTATTCGATTTTCTGGAACTGGATGACAGCCGCGGCGGTTTATCGCTGAATGCCTCTTATGGGCTTTACTGGATCAATCTTATGATGCGGGGAGCCTTGTCTTATATCGGCGAACGATTGACGGTGTTGAATAAGCAAGTGGCCGAAGATTACTGGCAGGAATCCGTCTGTCTGTCCGCCTTGGCTGCCTCGCTGGAGACATTGGGCCGGGAAAACCGCGAGCGTTTTCTGAATAGCGCGGCAGCCCAAATGAAGATATCACGGCCGGAGTTGGATAACTTTGTCCGCGAAAAAGCTAGTTAAATACCACCAGGCCCGGCTTCAAGTCGGGCCTCACTTTAGATATACCAGCATATGCGGCAATCATCGCCGTGAATTTGGCAATATGTAAACCGCTCTCGTGGGACACAGCCCTTACTATTTTCTGCTGTACCAAGTCGCCCGTGCTTTTCCATGCCGCTGAATATAGCCCGCACCAACCAACTCTCTAAGTCTCACCTTCAGAGTATTTTGATTGGCCCCGATCAGCTCTACTATTTTGCTTATGGTTAAACGGTCGTACTGCTCAAATAGCTCTAAGACTTGTGCAGACAGCTCAGGCAACGCGGCCAGGTTTCTCTGCTCTTGCTCCACTTTCAGAGCAAGGTTGCTCTTTTGTTTTTTCAGACAGCGCAGGAAAAAACCAAGCCACGGCTCCCAGTCAGGGGCATCATTTGTTAACGTGCTCTGCGTCCGCCTCAAGGCTTTGTAATACAGGTCTTTGTTTTCTTCGACGATATGCTCTAGTGATGCATAAGGCACGTAGTCATATCCGGCACGCAGTAACATCAACGTTAAAAGAATGCGCGACAATCTGCCGTTACCATCCTGAAAAGGGTGGATTGCCAGAAAAACCACATTGAATACCGCAATAATCAATAATGGGTGCATGGCTGATTCGTCAATCGCCTTTCTTGTCCAATGCACCAACTCTTCCATTTCTCTTGGGGTATCAAATGGGCTGGCTGTTTGGAAGACAACACCAACGACTTTGCCTGTTTCGTCCTTGGCGACGACATCATTGGCCAAGGTTTTGTAATCACCTCTATGGCGCTCATCTTTAGTGCTATGTCTGAGTAAAACCTGATGAAGCTGCCTGATATGGTTTTCGGTGATATGTAAATCTTCGTAAGACTGAAACACCACATCCATGGCTTCGGCATAGCCCGCAACTTCCTGCTCATCACGGGTCTTGAACGAAGTGGATGTCAGATTGGAAAGCAGGGTTTCAATTTGGAGGTCGGAAAGCTTTGCGCCCTCAATACGTGTTGATGACCCAATACTCTCAATGGTCGCAACTTTCCGCAGTTGTTGCAGTCTTTCAGGTGACAGGGTTTTGAGCAGTTCCCACCTGCCCTTAAACTCATCAATTTCGGCAATCAGCCTAAGCAACTCCTGGTTTATGGTAACCTTTGGCTCTTTCATCTGCCCTCTGTCCAGCGTAGATACCCGATTTCATATCCGATTATACCCGATTACACCCGATTCACCAGAGTCGTATTTTGAAGTGGGCATATGTCGAAGGCGTCGACATGTTAGGGTTTTATGTCGATATTATTATAAAACGTCGACATATCCCGAAACTCCTAACACCACTGCATCCGGCTGATTACCACTACCGCCCTGGGCCTATAAAAGGCTTTTTACGCAAAAGCCTGCTTTAACGAAGAGCAAAATTTGTAAGGTATACAACTACATGACGCTCTAATGGCCAAATAGACGGTACATACTTGGCCAATCAGACGGAAAAAAATTGAGGCCATGTACTACCATTTGGGGGCACAAACGGGGGCATGTCAGAAATTATAAAAATTATTAGTGTTTTATAATCAGTTCATTAGATGAATGATAAAGGTATGCCTCTGCACCAATAATAAAGCCTCGCTTTAGCGGGGCTTTTTTGTTGGTAACCTCAGGTGGATGAGAACCACCGCTGTGGTTCGACAAAAATGTCAGGAACATTTTTGGTCAGCCGCTAGGCTGAGCCGAAGGCCGAGTCCCAGGGATGGGACGAGCATTCCGCCGCTGGCCTCTGGGCACCATTCCCAGCACTTTAAATCCATTGCCACTAGCAGAATAAGCAAGCGCGTGGGGATCGAACCAGCTCTTTATTCGGTGGTTAGATTGACTCGTTTCACTCGCCCTACGGGCGGCCTACGGCCGTCTTAATCGCTCTCGCGATTGATCCGCCTCTTGGCACACTTATCCCTTATTTTTCAGATGGTTATAAAAAAACAACCTGCTAAAAATATGGCAAGTATTCACTTACTAACCACCTTTGGAAATTGTCAGAAGTTTGCTCCTAGACGAAAAACGACTTCGACATAAAACTCTATCCGTAAAGCAAATATCGCCTAGGAACGGACATTAACGTCGTGTTAATCGGACGAGCGCTAGCTAGGTCCGGCGACCGAAGGGCGTGTAGTTGATCACCTTGTTATACCGCCACTTCGCATCTAGCGATAATCCGGATTCGGATAATCAAACCGGCAACCAGCGTCCCATTCGGACCTTTGGTTCCCGTGCGCCGGAATACCACCCGCATCCTTAATCATTCGCGCCATATGCATAAGATTCCATGTCATGAACGTCGTGTTGCGATTGGTAAAATCATTCTCTGGCCCACCGGACCCTGGATCAAGATATGACGGCCCGGGGCCTACCTCTCCCAACCACCCCGCATCAGCTTGAGGCGGAATAACATAACCAAGGTGTTGCAATGAATAGAGTATGTTCATGGCACAATGTTTGGCACCATCTTCATTACCTGTGATTAGGCATCCTCCTACTCGACCATAATAGGCATACTGCCCCTGCTCGTTGAGGTCCCCGGAACTTGAGTAAAGGCGTTCAATGGTCTTTGTACATACAGAGGATTTTTCACCCAGCCAGATGGGTGAGGTAATAACAATGATATTTGCTGCCTTGACTAGTTGATAGATATCAGGCCACTCATCTGTCTCCCATCCTTGTTCAGTCATATCCGGATATACACCGTACGCAATGTTATAATCAACTGGTCGCAGCACATCAACGGTAATGCCGTTCCTCTCCATAATTGCCTTTGATATGTTGATCAGCCCCTCAGTATGTGACTGTTCCGGAGAGTGTTTTAGCGTACAGTTTAGAAAAAGTGCCTTAAGATCTTTAAAATTCCATTTACTGGAATCACACTGATCTAGTTGCTTTTTACTCAGACTCATTGCACGTCCCTCCCGGTTAATTATGAAGACGTCTTACTTAGCGGTATAACGCCTCGCATCAGTGGCTGTTTCACTCGCGTAGCGAGTGGAACGATGAACTTCACCCGACAATTACTCTTTGGCCTGATCAAGAACAATAGAAATTGTTTCTGACCCGGGCAATGTGAAAGATGTTTTGTTAAAAGATGGGGGTCCGAAAACTCCTTTTACATTGTTCGAAAAACCAACCAGTTCTGAAGGAATTCCAAAGAGCCCTGTATTCAATTTTCCATCACCATTTTCATCGTAAACAATACTGACAGAATACGTTCCTTCTTTAATTTCATTAAATACGAATCGTGCTCCACCCTCGTCATTTATGGGCATAATTATTTTGAATATTGGCTCCTTCAAATAATTATCAGCTGAAGAAAACAATGAGGCGATTGCTTGACCTGTATTTGCTTTGGCGCCACCAACGAGAACAGTTAGTGTGAGAGTGTTTTGCTCCGCAACTAAGTTGAGTGAAATAACAATGGAGATTGTTATAAATAATCCTTGAAACTCAATCTTCTTCATACAATTTATTTCGTATCTCGCTTAGGCGCAAATATGTTTGATACCTGATCATAAGGCCCTCAAAAATAAGTCTTACCACAAGTGGCCCAAATATTAGAGACATTACCCAGGCCCAATTGTCATGTGTATAAAGCCACCAGGTGCCATATAAAGCTCCACCGATTCCACACCAGAATAAAAATTGTAGTGCCAGTGGCATAACAAATTTTTTGAACTGTAGATATTCTCTAAGGGTCTGCACGATGTTTCCAAGAATTTTAACGCTTTGCGCAGCGGCGCGAGGTACAAGTGTCCGGCCCCGAAGGTGCTAACTGCTGCAGTTTGTTAAGGCTTATGGCTGCCACTGAATATCAACTTTGCGATGATGGTTGGCGCAATCGCGAAGATAGAGATTTATTAGACTCTGATAAGGGATACCCGACTCCTCAGACATCCCTTTAAAATACTCAATGACGTCCTCGCTGAGCCGAATAGTGACGGACTTTTTCAATTTGGACGCGTAAGGATTCCTACGGGACTTCATTTTCGAAAAATCATATTCTTTTTTCATGACTTCTCACCTCGATAGTGGCTCTGCTCAACTTTGGTGGCTTTGCGTGCTGAAATGATACGCAAGATTTCACTATCATCTCCACGCTCGCAGTGGACAACAACTAGAATCCGTGAAAGATTGCTCATACCTAGTAGGATGAACCTTTCTTCTTCACCTGGAGTTTCATCAAAGAATTGAAGAGCGAGATCATCATAGAACGCCGACTTGGCTTCCTCAAATGAAACTCCATGCTTCTTGAGGTTGGACTCAGCTTTTGCTTGATCCCACTCAAATTTAATCATATGTACATTGTATGTACATACTGAGATATGTCAAGAGCCTTAACGCAAGAACAGGGGCCGGAGTAAGCGTAGCTTACGGAGGTCCAGCGCCACGCAGTGGTGCGAGCCTGCTTACCCTGGTTATGTGCGACTCGAACCAAGGCTTTTTATGTGATTTTCTATTAAACAGGAATTGGCTTTGATGAAATATCATAGGAATTGAAGACCCTCTCAATTAAACCGTATTTCCTGGCTTGCTTTCTCCAAGGCTCGATATGAGCGGCTTGTAAGTGCTTTTCTAAACTTTCTCTATTTGGCCACATTTCTGAAAACCGGATCAGCCCCTTATCAAAAGGGTCTTCCGCAACCTCATATAAAATACAGCCATCATTTTCTTGCGTGGCTCTAACAAATCTTTCCAAATGAGGCAGTACGTCTTCAATATTTTCTGGAGGAAATCTTAGTATTCCAAATACAGCTACTTTTGTTTCCATATTTCGTCTCTGTGCTTAACCCACATAACAGTAAATTCAAAAGCCAATGGCTCTATAACGCTTTGGCCTTATAACAGGGGAGCAAATAGTTACTGATCGGACTGAAGGCTCCATGTCACAAGGGTTTCAGGGGATATCGGGACTCTCACTCAGAGACATAAAAAGCCACCTCATACCTAAATGACCCTCCCCTCTTGGCGCTTGAATATAATTGATGTCGCAAATTAATCAATAACTTATTTCATTTTCCCAAGTGTTATAAAGCCTAAGGCTGTTGAAAAGGAGATCTGACTAAAATGCCCGTTCCTAGGCGAAAAACGACTTCTACATAAAACTACTCTATACGTAAGGCAACAATCGTCTAGGAACTGACATAACGAGCAAACTCAGCGGCGCGGACGTACCGCAAAGAACAGCAGCTCACTTCTAATCCGCGTCCGCTGCAGCGCCTTGTTTGGCGTCGCCACTGCTATTTCTACGTCTAAGTATCGCATCGAATATCTGGTACCCCTCTACCCCAGGGTATCTGGCAAGGCACAGATCGATTTGTCCTTGAATCTTCGGCCACCGTTCTAGCGCGACTTCAACGTCGTTAATCATTGATAGGAACAAATCTTCATCAATTTGATCGTCGTTTCTTGCCTCTTGAACCGAGATCCAAACGTTTACAATGAAATTGGCAAATACGTAGAGCCGCTCTCCTTCGTCCGCTGTCAAAGTGTCCTTTTTGGCAAGCAGCTCCCTCAGAGATTGATCCGTGAGCAAAATAGCGTTTATTTCATTGAAGCGTGCCTGCAGTTGTTGGGTCGTATTGAATCGGGCGATGTTGTTCGCCTGCCTCAGTTCAAGAGCCAAATAGACTAATGATGCAACGACAACGACCGCGCCGACTGCCTCTCCAATCGCACCGATTGCTTCCCAGTTCATGACCTCACCTCACGTGACACATAACGCCGCCATGCACAGGTTTATCCTGTGCATGGCTTTATTAGCCTGGCATTAGTTAGTTCTTGTCGCTATTACTTTAAAACCCAATGCTATCATTGCACCACCTAATACTCGATCTATCCAGTGCCCGAGTAACTTAAACCGTCTGTTGATTGATGGTTTTGAAAGTAGGGCTACAACTGCAGAAAACCATGCTAACTGTATAAGCATCATCCATATACCGTATATGCCAATTTGATAAAGGGGCATCTCTGGCGATAAAACTAAAGTGAAAAGTGATACGAAATATATAGGCGCTTTGGGATTTAGCGCATTACATAGGAAGCCGATTCCAATGCTTTTTCCCGAAGAATGGCTTTTAGCTTTTTCCTTATACTCTTCGTTGTTGCCGTGAGGCTGTGCTCTAAGCCCTTTCACGCCAAGATATATTAAATAGCTACCGCCTAATACTTTAATTGCCCAAAGTGCTGAAGAAGAATTAGCAATGATTACCGCCAAACCAAAAGCGGAATAAAGTATATGGGTTGAAAGACCCAGTGCTATCCCAATGCTGCACATCAAACCAGCTTTTTTTCCATTTGAAAGAGTTTGCTGGGAAACGAGAACAAAATCTGGGCCAGGAGATGCCGCTGCTAAAAGGTGTATCGACGTTATTAGCAACAAACCTTGAATGAGATCCATATATAATTCCCGTAATTTTGATGTTTGCAAGCACCAGAGCAGTTAACGTCTAACTCAGCGCCCGAGGCGAAGCCGAGGTACGTTGCAGCTTGTTATGTGACCAGCTAAAAAACCATGAAAATCTAACGCTCAACAATGGTGGTAAACCCTCCAAATATCATGCGCTTACCATCGAAAGGCATTAAATTCGGATCCCAATTTTGCAATCGAGGATCTTCCATCGCAGCCTTGTTTCCTACATCGCGAGCTTCTCGAGATGCCCAGACGATCCACGAAAAAACAACGTCCTCACCTTCCTC
>JANQKW010000137.1 GCA_028280905.1 Porticoccaceae bacterium | reverse complement strand
CCCGCGGCGCCAAGCAGGGGGGCTCCGCCGGCGACGCGGCCTTGCCTATGACTGCCACCATCTGTTCTTGCTTGAATGTCAGCAAAGGGGCCATTGTCGAAGCGATTGACGGCGGTTGCTGTTCCCTGGCGGATGTCAAGGGCGTCACCCAGGCAAGCACCGGCTGCGGCGGTTGCGCGGCGCTGCTGAAAAATATCGTCGACGATGAAATGGCGGCCCGCGGTATGGAAGTGAACACCGCCATCTGCGAACACTTCAACCACACCCGCCAGGAGTTGTTCCATATCTGTAAGGTCGAGAAGATCCAAACCTTCGACGACCTATTGGCAGGCCACGGCCAAGGCCGCGGCTGCGATATCTGCAAGCCGGCGGTCGCCTCAATATTGGCATCACTGTGGAACGGCCATGTGCTGGAAAAACCCCATGTGGGGTTGCAGGACACCAACGACACCTTCCTGGCCAATATGCAGAAAGACGGCACCTATTCGGTGGTGCCGCGGATTCCCGGCGGTGAAATCACCCCCGACAAACTGATTGTGCTGGGAGAGGTGGCTAAAAAATACGACCTGTACACCAAGATTACCGGCGGCCAGCGCGTCGACCTGTTCGGCGCCAGGGTCGACGAGTTGCCCGATATCTGGAAGGAACTGATCGACGCCGGGTTTGAAACCGGCCACGCCTATGGCAAAGCGCTGCGCACCGTTAAATCCTGCGTCGGCAGCACCTGGTGCCGCTACGGGGTTCAGGACAGTGTCGGCATGGCACTGTTGATAGAGAACCGCTACAAGGGACTGCGCTCACCCCACAAAATAAAGTCCGCCGTATCCGGCTGCACCCGCGAATGCGCGGAAGCACAGTCCAAAGATTTCGGCGTGATCGCCACCGAGAACGGCTGGAACCTCTACGTCTGTGGTAACGGCGGCATGCGGCCCCGTCACGCCGACCTGTTCGCCACCGACCTGGACGACGACACTCTGATCCAGTATATCGACCGCTTCCTGATGTTTTATGTCAACACCGCCGATCGCCTGCAGCGCACCTCGGTATGGCTCGACAACCTCGAAGGCGGACTCGACTACTTGAAGCAGGTGGTAATCGAGGACAGCCTGGGAATCGCCGAAGAGTTGGAAGCGCAAATGGAAGCCGTGGTAGATACCTATCAGTGCGAGTGGAAAACCACTATCGAAAACGAAGAAAAGCTCAAGCGCTTCCGCCAGTTTGTCAACGCACCGTCCGCCAAGGACGACAATGTCGTTTTCGTGAAAGAGCGCGGCCAGAGGCGCCCCGCCAATGAACAAGACCGCGCCGAACTGATCGCCACATCCGCCTGAGTACTGCGAGGAACAGCAAATGAACGCCGTAGAAAATATTGCATGGCAAGTGCTGTGCGACAAACGGGACTTGATTGAGCACTCCGGGGTTTGCGCGCTCTACCAGGGCCAACAAATCGCGTTGTTTTATCTGCCGGATGAATCACCCCAGGTGTACGGCATCGGTAACTGGGACCCTATCGGCAAGGCCAATGTGCTGTCCAGGGGAATTGTCGGCGATTTCGACGGGCAACTGGTGGTGGCGTCGCCGCTGTATAAGCAGCACTTCAACCTGGTCACCGGCGAATGCCTGGAGGACTCGGAACAGTCGGTTCCCGTCTACACGCTGCTGCTCGATGACGAGCAGGTTCTCATCGCGCCCTTTTGACCCCAGGTGATCCATGCTGTTTGGCCGCACAAAACGCAAGCCGATTGTCATACCCAGCAAGCCGGTAAAGGAGTGGAAGTACACCACCTGTAACTACTGCTCAACCGGCTGCGCCATTGAAATCGGCGTCGGCTACGACGGCAAGATCGTCACCAGCCGCGGCCATGCGGGCGCCGATGTCAACCGCGGCAAGCTCTGTATCAAGGGAATTCTCGAACACGAGCTGTTCCAGTCCGATGGGCGCGGCGACCAGCCGCTGATCCGACAACGCTATCAGGATGACTTCGAGCCCACCGAGTGGGACCACGCAATGGATCACAGCGCGGAAAAAATCAAGGACATCCAGCAAAAATACGGCCGCGACGCCTTTGCAGTCGTCTCCACCGGTCAATTGCTTACCGAGGAGTTCTACACCCTGGGCAAGCTGGTGCGCGGCTGTATCGGCACCAATAACTACGACGGCAACACCACCCTTTGCATGGCCTCGGCGGTATCCGGCTACAAGCGTTCCTTCGGCTCCGACGGACCGCCCGGCTGCTACGGGGACTTCGAGCACACTGAGTGCATGATGGCATTCGGTTCCAACCTGCCCGAACAACACCCGGTGATCTACTGGCGGCTCAAGGAAGCCAGGGAAAAACGCCACTTCCCGCTTATCGTCGTGGACCCACGGGTCACCATGCTGGCGCAATTTGCCGATATCCACCTGCCCATCACTCCCGGAACCGACTGTGTGCTGATCAATTCAATGCTGCAGGTGATTATTTCCGAGGGCTTGCAGGACCAGGCCTATATCGACGCCCACACCAACGGCTTCGAGGAGCTCAAGGCTACTGTCGCCGACTATGACCCGATCACCGCTCAGCACGTCTGCGGCATCGACGAGGATATGATTCGCCATGTTGCCCGACTTTACGCCAGGGCGCCGGCGGCCATGTCGATCTGGACCATGGGCATCAACCAGAGCACCCACGGCTCCGATGGCGTTGCCAATATCAACAACCTCAATCTGGTGACCGGCAATATCGGCAAACCGGGCGGCACCAGCCTGTCGATTACCGGCCAGTGCAACGCCATGGGCACCCGCGAGTGGTCCTCCTGCTCCGGGCTGCCCGGTTACCGGAAACTGGAAAAGCCTCAGCACCGCGAGGAAATCGCCAATTTCTGGGGCATCGACCCGGAATTTTTTCCCAAACAGCGGGGACTGACGCAGACGGATATTTTCCCGGCCATCGAAGCCGGTGAAGTCAAGGGGCTGTGGCTGGTCGCCACCAACCCGTTGACCTCCATGCCCAACCAGCCGCGCATTCGCAAGATGTTTGAGAAGTTGGAATTCCTGATCGTCCAGGACGTTTATAAGGATGTGGAGACCACCGACTACGCCCACGTTTACTTTCCCGCCGCCGTATGGGCGGAAAAAGAAGGCTGCCACACCAACACCGAACGCCGGGTAAACCTGGTGCGCAACGTGATTGCCCCCTACGGCAACTCAAAAACCGATTTCTGGATATTCAAGGAAATGAGCAAACGGTTTGATAACGGCCGGGTGATTGCATTTCCGGAAACGCCGGAAGCCACCTTCGAAGAGATGAAGCAACTCTCCGTCGGCGAGGGGCGCACCCTGGATATCTCCGGAATGAGCTACCGGAAGATTGAACAGGCACGCGGCATACAGTGGCCCTACCGGGAGGGCACCGAGGGTTTAAAAGGCGAACCCCGCCTGTACGCGGACGGCAGATTCCAAACCGAAGACGGCAGGGCCAACCTGATCGCGGTGAAATTCCGCGACAACAATGAAAAGCCGGATGAAGACTATCCGTTCTGGTGTAACAGCGGCCGCGTGGTGGAGCATTTTCACACCCGCACCCGCACCGGGAAAATCGGCAATTGCAACAAGTTCAGCCCCACCCCCTATATGGAGATCAACCCGGACGCCGCCGAGGAGCTGGGTATTGCGCACCAGTCCTATGTACGACTGGTTTCCCGCCGCGGCGACGCGGTGGTGCTGGCACAGCTCACCCACCGGGTGCCGCGCAACATGGTGTTTATTCCGTTTCACTTCCACGATTGCGTCAACCGGCTGACCCTGGGTTTGCTGGACCCCTATTCGCGCCAGCCGGCGTTTAAACAGTGCGCGGTGCGCATCGAACAGGTGGACCAGGCGGAAGCCGCGCGGCTCAATGTTGAACGCAGGGCTTTTTAATCGGCAGGGCTAATCGGGAGCCACCGCAGTTATGAATGACGATGTCAAACAGTTCCAGGCCATACAGCAATTGGAGTCCGGGGATAAGCCACCCTGCGAGAGCGTGGAGCACTGGGAGATTCGCACCGAAGAAAGGCCCTACGCATTTTTATCCGATGAAGAAATCGCCGAAGAGAACCGCTACGGGCAAAAAATTGACCTGATCGAATTAACCGAGCAGCAGGCGCCGGCAAACCGATCGCTCTTTATCAATGAAAACCCCGCGGTGGGCGCCAACCCGAATCGCAACAAGCAGCACGCCTTTTTCTTTACCGCCGACAACTGCATTGGCTGCCACGCCTGCGAATCCGCCTGCGCGGAAAAAAATGAAACCCCGGCCCACCTGTCGTTCCGCTCGGTGGGCTATGTCGAGGGCGGCAGCTATCCCGACTACCAGCGCATGAATATCTCCATGGCCTGCAACCACTGCGACGACCCAGTGTGTTTAAAAGGCTGCCCGACCCGAGCCTATACCAAGCACGCCGAATACGGCGCGGTATTGCAGGACCCCGATACCTGCTTCGGCTGCGGCTACTGCACCTGGGTGTGTCCCTACAATGCGCCGCAACTGGACCCCATTATGGGCCAGGTATCCAAGTGCAACATGTGCGTCGACCGCCTGGAAGTCGGGCTAAAACCGGCCTGTGTATCCGCCTGCGTGGGCAACGCGCTGGACTTCGGCGTGGTGGAGAATATTCCGCAAAACCGAGAAGAGGCCAAAGTATCGATCCCCGGCTTTCCCGATCCGGAAATCACCCACCCGAATATCCGCTTCCAGCAGATGAAAGAACTGCCGGAAGAGATGAAACGCACCGACTCAGCGCCGGTGAAATATCACAAGGACAAGCACGGCGACTATAAACCTCGCGTCGACCCCAAACAGGGCAAAGCCAAGCACTGGAACCTGACTCGCCTGAGCTCCAGGGAAAATCCACTGGTGTTGTTTACCCTGCTGTCACAGGCAGCGATAGGCGCCTTTGCTTTCACCTTTGTGGGCGCTCAGTTGAACATCCCTGGGCTGGCTGAATTTGCCCAAACCAGCCTCTATGTTCCGCTGGCGGCACTGAGCTTATTGATGGTCGGCCTGGGGCTGTTTATGTCCACTACGCACTTGGGTAAACCCTTGCGCTTCTACCGCGGCTTTAACAACCTCAGGCACTCGCCGGTGTGCCGTGAAGGATTGGGGATTGCCGGATTTATGGGCTTTCTCAGCCTGCATATCCTGCTGAGCCTTCCCGCCAATAGCCTGTTTGCCGGCTATTGGCAAGCCGTTACCGGCAGCGCTGTCTCCAGCTTAGTCGATCCGGTTAAGCTGCAGACGCCGGCTGCTGTTTGTGGTTTCCTTGCACTGCTGTGCGCCGCCGCCGGGCTCTACTATATGATGCGCTGCTACCGAATTCCGGCGCGCCCCTTCTGGAACCACTGGCAGGTTGCCACGGCGTTTTTCGGCAGCAGCTGCTCGTTAGGCGCACTGGTCGCGATGGCGGTGGTAATACCGACGCTGGCAATCGCCGGCGCGCCCGTTAACCAAGCGCTAACCCTGCTGGGCGCATTGTTATGCGTTGGCGTAGCCATAGAGCTTATCGGCCTATACCACCACGCCAGAGATATGAGCGCCGCTGAACACGAGGGTGCGGCATCCCACTATGTGCAGTGCACCACTTTCGGTAGAAGCTACTGGCTTAGAAACACGCTGTTGGGCCTCTGCTTGCTGGTTTCCCTGGCACTGCTTACCGTTGAACCCAACATATGGATAATGGCCGCCTGGGGAACCGTCGGCCTAGCCCTGGTTTTCTGCAGCCTGGTGGGCCGCGCGCTCTTCTACGTGCTGGTGATTCCCACCACCATGCCCGGCGCTTTTTTCTGGCGCAATAAAGGTTTTGAGGAGCATGCCAGGGATATCGGGCTGGCGGAGCTGCCGCAGGTAGGTGTGGTGCCCAATTTGCACTAAGCGTCAAGCGTCCGGCCCGACAATCAAGGGTAACAACGTCTAACAACTGGCAAAATTCCCCAAATGGGCCATAGTTAAAAAGCGGCCGGTCGCATAGACTTTTGTCGCTTTCTGTTGTCCGGCGGGCCGATCAACGTCGACAGGACACGCTGCGCGGCAGCGGACAATGGTGCTGGCAAATGGACGCATCGCTCGAAGACAAACATACGGTTGTCACCGGCGGCGGCAGCGGCATAGGGGCGGCAATAGCCGCTGCCCTCGCTGCGCAGGGGGCTACCATAACCTTAATGGGGCGCCGCCAGAAGTACTTGGATGAAGTCGCGTCCCGACTGAAGTCGGTGCAAACCATAGGCTGCGATGTCACTAATCCACCGCTGGTGGAATCGGCCTTTGCCAAGGCTACCAAAGCCTTTGGCCCGGTCAATATCCTGATCAATAACGCCGGGGCGGCGCCGCCCGCGCCCTTCCACAAACTCAACTATGACGACTGGCGCAAAGTGATGTCGCTAAACCTGGACGGCGTATTTAACTGCACTATCCAGGTGGCGCCTAAAATGAGGGATAAGGGTTGGGGACGTATCGTCAATGTCGCCAGCACCGCAGCACTCACCGGGTACAGCTATATCAGCGCCTATTGCGCGGCCAAGCACGGTGTATTGGGTCTGACCAGAGCCCTGGCGCTGGAAATGGCCGACAAGGGGGTAACCGTCAACGCCGTGTGTCCCGGTTACACCGACACGGATATTATCCGCGAATCCGTCAAGTTGATTATGCAAAAAACCGGACGCAGCCGCGAACAAGCCCTGCATGAATTTACCAAAACCAATCCCCAAGGTCGTCTTATTCAACCCGATGAAGTGGCCAACACTGTCTGCTGGCTATGCCAACCAACCAGCCAATCCATTACCGGCCAGGCCATAGCCATTGCCGGTGGGCAGGTTATGTAGTCAGCGTGGTAGCCACAGCCACTCGCACTAGCAATGGCTGACAAAAGTTGTCTCCCACCTTTTGAGCAACAACGATAGAAACTTGGCCCACCTTTTGCTGTAAACGGTTAACCCGTTGCGCTAAACGCCTATAGACACGCTTAGATAGCCAACCAACGTTAACCTTTGAGAACAGCAAAAAAATGGCAACCGTTACGCACTCAATTGAACATTTAACGCCCGTTAACAGTGCACGAATTCGTGCATTTCACCGCGCATCCCACTGCCTGACAACGGCAAAACTGCTCTGCCAGCTGATCAAAGCGATACAAAAACACCGCGGCGCCACCATGGGTTATCTGAGCGGCCAGCCCGCTTTCTTGGCGGAAATCGACACTCAGGAAGCAGGCATCAAAAGCCTACTGATGATACTGAATGATGTCGACGACAGAAACCAAAGCCGCCTGCCCGAGAAAGCCGTACAACACCTAAACAGCGATTGGTACACCATTCAGACGGGCTGGAAAAAAGACCAGCTGCTACACAACTTCGAATTCCACAGTCACCTGATTGAAACCCTGTTGCGGTTATTGCGGCGCGATTTGAGACAGCAACTGCTCTCCTATTGGGAATCTCCCAACGAAGGTTACGAAAAAATGATGGTGACCATCTTCGAGCAGATGCCGTCATATACGGAGTCGCTGGCAATGCTTCGCGGCCTTTGCACCAACGTCGCGGTGGCAAAAGCCTGCGGCAAAGACAGCCACGACAAAATTTCCTTTATCCTTAAGCAAGTCAAGGAGCAAAACCTGCAACTCAAATCCAGCCTGAAGGAAGCTCCCTGCGATCTTTCGCTGATGCGGGGCTATCAGTCAAAACTCAGCACTTTTACGCGCAGTATCCAGGCCAGCATTCTGGAGAGCAAAAAAATCGTCGTCAGCAGCGCAAAACTTTTTGAGCTGTCCACGGAAATTATCGACACCCTGTGGCTGGCGATCGACAAAAGCATGCTCACCGTCGAGCGGCTGAATTACGAAAAGCTGCTGGAAGTGGGCGAAGGAAGCTAGGGCCTGTTAACAACCCTCGACAGGAAAAACCAGACTTTCTATTTCGATCTATTAACCACCTGCCGATAAAAGAAATAAGTCTTAAAACCCAAAGTCAAGGGCGCTCATCTACCTTTGCCTGAAAGATATCGGCTATATACCTCCTAATTCTTGACCCGACCACTATATATAGTGAACCAATCCAGACTGACTCTTGCAAAACCGCCATTCAGCAACTATAGGAATAGTAAAACGGAAAAAACACCAAACGGATGAGGGGGAAACATGATCATTCAACACTCAAAGAGCCTGTGCTCAATCGCGCTTGCGAGCGCGTTCATTACATCCATCACATCACTGCCCGGCAAGGCGGTTGCCGCGGGTTCAGCCACGGCGTTGATGGACGAAATTCTGGTGCTATCCCGCAAAAGAAGCGCCGCCGAAAACGTCCAGGACGTGCCGCTGGCGATTACCGCCTACGGGGCCGAACAACTGGATGCGCTGTTTGTAAAAAACCTGCAGGATCTCAACTATGCGGCGCCCAACGTACAACTGGAATCCGTTGGCACTTTTCCCGGCGTGCAGAACTTTTCCATTCGAGGCCAGGGCATCAACAGCTCCATTCCGTCCGTTGACCCCACCGTGGGCACCTTTATCGACGGCATTTACCTTGGCGTTACCTTCGGCGTGGTAGTCGATATGTTCGACCTGGAGTCGGTCGAAGTGCTGCGCGGTCCACAGGGCCTGCTATTCGGCCGCAATGTTACCGGCGGCGCGGTGGTGCTGCGGACCGCGAGGCCGGACGGCGAATTCGGCTTTCGCGCCAAGGCGGATTACTCATCAGGCGACCAGCAGAACTATGCGGCCGCTGTCGAGGGCGCACTGATCGAAGACCAGTTGGCCGGCAAACTGGTTGTCTATTACAACGATGACGAAGGCTATTTCGATGGTATCAATACCGGCCCGCCGGTCAGCGACCCTTTCTTTAACCTCAACCCCACCAGTGGCGGCGAAGACCTGGGGGCATTGCGCACCCGGTTTGCCCGCGGCACGCTGGTGTTCACGCCCAACGATAGTTGGGAATTGACACTGATCGGGGAGACCGGCGATGCGGAGGGCGACGGCGCCCCCTGGACGGTGGCCAGTTTCCAGCGCGAAGGCACCCTGGGTGAGTTTGACAGCACCATAGGCGAGCGCGGGGTTTCCGATATGGACTGGGATCAGCTGGTTCTGGAGGCCAATATCGATGTGGCCTTTGGCGATGGCCGGATCACCAATATAGCCGGTTGGCGAGAAGTGGATGTTTTTTCGCTGGCGGATGTGGACGGCACTGCCGCACCCCTGTTCAGCGCCGCGGCGGACACTGCGCAGGACCAGTTCAGCAACGAGCTTCGCTACGCGGGCAGTTTTGCGGACAATAGTTGGGACACGACCGTCGGTCTTTACTATTTCGAGCAGGATGTGGACTACAACGAGGGCCGTTATATCTTCCTGCCGCCAGCGTTAGTGCCGCCTACCGGCATATTGTTCAACCGTGCTCTGGGCGGCCAGATGGACCACGAAACCTGGGGACTATTCTGGAGCAATGATATCCACCTGAATGAAGCCTTTACCCTGACCGGCGGATTGCGCTATACCCGTGAGGAAAAGGACGCACAGATTGTGACCGGCAATTGCGCTGATGTGGTCGATTTCGTCTGCAGCCTGGATGTGCTGAGTGACGACTGGAGCAACATTACGCCCAAACTGGGCCTGAACTGGCGATTCAGAGAAAACGCCCAGTTATATGCCTTCTGGACCAAGGGTTTCCGCAGCGGCGGCGTTAACTTCCGCAATGCCAAGCCCGATCTGATACCGCCCGGGCCCACCAACGAAGAGGACCAGAACAGCTACGAAATCGGCATCAAGTCAGACTGGGCCGACGGGCGTATACGGCTAAATGCCGCCTACTTCTATAACACCATTGACGATATGCAGCGGGAGTTAAATTTGGGTGACGTAGTTGACCCGGCCTCGGGTGAATTCGGCGTGGTGGTACTGCAGGGAACCATCAATGCGGGAGATGTGACTATCCAGGGTGTGGAACTGGATTTTGTCGCCGTGGTAACGGAAAACTTTTCCCTGTTTGGCTCGCTGGGCTACCTGGACGGCGAGTACGATAGCAAGACGGCGCTGGCGGAGACTTTCATTCCGGGCACCACGATTCCCTTCGTGGGAGATGATCTGCCGCGCCTCTCGCCCTGGACCTCCAGCTTCGGCCTGACCTACGACTTTGTGCTCGAAAACGCCGGAACCATAACAGTGCGAGGCAGCTATAGCTTCCGCGATGAAGCCGCGTATAACGACAGCAATACCGAGATATTCCCGAGCACCCGCGAAGTCAACGCCAGCGTTAACTACACCACGCCAGGCGAGCAATGGAAGGTCTCACTCTACGGCAAGAACCTCAATGATGAGGCGCGCTGGGGTAACCTCACTTCCATCGCCGGGCTCTGGACCGCCGGCCCGATGCAGAAAGGCGAGGTATATGGCGTAGAAGTCAGTTACCGTTACTGAGCCCACCTATGCATTAACCGGCGCGTTCCCATCGCGCCGGTTTTTTTTTGCGCTTCGCCGCTGCAACAGAGCGCTTGCCCTTGCAGCAAACTCAGGGAATACTTGCACCTAATAGCCAAGCACCGGGCCTGTTCCGGCAAGGCCAGGTGTTGGTTTTCGCTGATGCTTCATGTTTGTTGCTTTAATGTTGTGATGGAGAGCTTTATGATTGCCCGACTCCTTGCTACACCCCTGGCTTGCCTGCTGTTATTGATATTGCAATTGGCTGTGTTGCAGCCGGCCGCGGCCGAGGATAGCGCCTGGCATCCATCGCGTTTCGGCGCCGACGACACGCTGGGCGCGATTAATTTACTCTCCCCCGAAAAAGTTCTCGAGGCCGTAAAACTGGTTAAGCACGGCAAGACTTACAGCCTAGGCATAGCAACCGGTTCCGACACGCCCACCATGCCCCATCGGCGATTCGACCTGACAGTGGTGCAGCATCCGGGCAATGCGGAAAATACCGATAGCGAACGATTGACCGCCAACGACGATCTGTTTTCCGGCTGGATGGGCACCGGCTCACAGATAGACGGGCTGGGGCATGTGGGCTATGCCAACCGCTACTACAACGGGCTAAAAGGCGATGATTTTATTACCGTTACCGGCTTGACTCAGCTTTCCATAGACAAGCTACCCCCCATTGTAACGCGAGGCGTGTTGCTCGACATGGCCAGGCACTTCGGAATGGCAATGCTGCCGAAGGGCAAAGCGTTCAACCGCAAGGACATCAAGGCCGCGGCAAAAGCCCAGGGCGTTGCAATCCGCGAAGGGGATGTGGTGCTGTTCCACACCGGCTGGATAAATCTGATCGGTAAAGACAATACGCTATATCAGTCGGGCGAGCCGGGAATCGATGCTGACGGCGCCGAATACCTGGCCGGGCTGGGCGTTGTGGCGATAGGCTCCGACACCTGGGCGCTGGAGGTATACCCCCCAAAGGGCGCCCATGTCCACCCGATGCTGTTGGCCAAATACGGTGTTTATATTCTGGAGAATATGGATACGCGGGAATTGGCAAAGGATCGGGCCCATGAATTCTTGTTCGTTTTGGGGCAGCCCAAATTTAAAGGCGCCGTGCAATCGATTATCAATCCGATCGCTATTCGCTGAGACGCATCAAAGCCGAAGCTAGAGGCCAACGGATAGCCGATAAGCTTAGGGCAAGCCGTTCAGGATTTCTCTTCGGGCAATTCCCAGCATCAAGCTGACATTGAGTTTGCTTTGTGGCGACGCGGCGCTGCCCTTTTTAATTGAGTATCTGTGTACCGTCGGCCTAATTCGCAGGTCCGGGTCGTAGATGTCGCAGGGAAAAATCGACAGTGTCCGGGGTGTCATCGGCAGTTCAGCCCATTTGCGGCCGTCGTAAACCTCAGTCTTAATCACATCCCGGTCGCTAACCAGCATGGTCAACGCGCGGGATTCATCCGTGTGAGGCGGGCCGACAATCACCTCGTCACGGTTTTCCGCGTAGTAGGGTCTGCTGCCAAACAGCCTGTTGATTTTACGAAGCCAGTCCGCAATACCAGGCACCAGCGACAGCCATCCGAATACATCCCTGATGCCCCGTTTATCGAATGGCCCACAGGCCATCGCCTTGGCTAAATCCACCTTTTGCCCGACCCTGGTCCAACCGCTCGCCGAATCTCCGAACAGCGCGAACATGCTGTTCAATTGCTGACTTGAATCGGGGTATTTGAGCAGATTAACCGTGACGACGTAATCCGAGGCAACATAGTCTCCGGGAAGCGAGCTGCGATACACATCCGTGGCCAAATCCCAGGCCATTCGCAGCGCATCCTCAGCGAACGAAACCGGCCGGAAGTCGTCGTAAAGTTGCGCCGGGAACACGCGCATGCGGTCAGCGTCTTCGTCCGGGTATATGGCTATCTTTCTGGCGGCGTGCCCGTACTGTCCGGGTGCGAAGCGCAGCATATCCCCCAGTGTCATACGGCCCGCGTAATGATTGCGGGCGAAGGTAAACGGGCTGTTGCGCCAGAATTGCGAGGCGCCGGACGACGCCGATGACTCTTGCTCCGCGCCGAGAACCAGCGAACTCCACAGCCGATGCACCCTTTCATCGCCCTGCAAGCGCACTGCCTTCGCGCCACCGCCAAATAACGTCAGCAACCTGTGCTGCCCCAAGTCCCCCGGCGTTACCTCCTCGATTACGCCACATTCGTTTGTAGCCCCTGCTGCTATCTCCAACACTTTTTGGCCCTCTTCTTGACCACAAATACTGGCTCTTTTCAACTGCAAGGTTTAAAACTTCTCGAGGTTACCGACAACACTTCGGGTACCAGAGTACTAAGGGTAGCTCATAATAGTAATTTTTCACTATCAGCGATTTGTGCCAATAGGGGACGTTTTGGGTTGGTGCCATCTTCCCGTCCCGCCAGGGGAGGTTTGTCCGTGACCGGCCGTTAAGTTTGCCAAATTGCCGGCGCTGCGGTAACTCGCTGTCGCTCAAACAGTCCTCGCGA